>JAGWYG010000085.1 GCA_018969485.1 Chloroflexota bacterium | reverse complement strand
CGAAGGGCGGGAGACGGGATCGCACGAAGACACGATGGCACGAAGGGGCGGGAGACGGAGACGCGAAGGGCGGGAGACGGAGGCACGAAGGGCGGGAGACGGAGGCACGAAGGGCGGGAGACGGAGGCACGAAGGGCGGGAGACGGGCTCACACGAAGACACGAAGGCACGAAGGGGCGGGAGACGGAGACACGAAGGGCGGGAGACGGGCTCACACGAAGACACGAAGACGCCAAGGGCGCGCAGTCGGATGCGGCCCACGGTCAGCGGATGCCCTCGAAGGGCCCGAGAAAGCGTGGCGCCGGCCGGGTGATGTGCACCTCGATCAGGCTCACGAGGATCGCAGCGTATTCGCGCAACGTGTAATAGCGCATCATCCCGGTCGGGTAGATCTCCCAATCCGGCACGCCGAACCCGACGGCATCGATACCCATCGCACGGCAGGTGTACAGCGCACGCGGCTGATGGTAGCGCTGGGTCACCAGGACGGCCGCATCGACGCCGAAGATCCGCGTGGCGCGCATGCAGCTGTCGTAGGTGCGGAACCCGGCATAGTCGAGGGTGATGTCGTCGGGCGACACGCCGCGATCGATGGCGTAGCGTTGCATCGCTGCCACCTCGTTGTATTCGGGTTGGGCGTTGTCGCCGGTCATCAGCAGTTTCTCGACGGTGCCGGCCTGGTAGAGGGCGATGGCGGCATCGACGCGCTGCGCCAGGATGCGCGAGAGTCGGCCATCGGGGCGGACACCGGCACCGAAGACGAGCGCTACGCGCCGTTGTGGCACCGTGGTGGCATCGGTGTGGAGATGGGGCGCGATGCTGATGTGAACCCAGGCGATGGCGCTGGCGCTGAGTAGCAGCAGTCCGCATGCGATCAGCAGCGACCAGCGTACGATCAGCCGCCAGCCACGCCGGCGGGGCGAACTGCTGCTTCGGTCGACTGATGAGGAAGTGAGCGATGATTGCATCGGGCCGTGTCCTTCGGGGCATGCACCGTCTGGCGACATATCCATGACGACATGCCTGCGTACGTAGGTGCGTCAGAACCGTTCCCAGTATACCCGGTGTCGGCGGAGTGTGGCACATCCGCGCCGCGCGCGTCGTGGGAATAATCGGAGTTGGGCGTGGCCGACAATGCCCGGCCCGGCTCACGGCGCGTGCCCGTGCCGCCCGCGGGCGCTGATGCGGCGCGGGTGCGGCTGGCAGGACGCCGAGCGCCAGCATGCAACGTGGCCGGGTGGATGCCCTGCGTCGATACTTCGCTGCTCACATGTGCTTGTTGACAGTGACTTGCAACTGGTGTAGACTAGGCGCATCGGGTCGTTCTGGCTACATGGAGCAATCATGCAACTGACGAGACGACGATGGTACGGCGTCGCGGGCATACTGGCGATGATCAGCCTGGGCGCATGCAGCATGCCGGGCGCGCCGGCGGCGACGGCGCCGGTTGTGAGTACAGCGACGCCGGACCTGCCGCGCGGCGAGCCGCTGAAGATTGTCGCCAGCAACAGCATCATCGGCGAGTTCGTCACGCGCGTCGGCGGCGATCTGGTCGAGGTGACGGTGCTGGTGCCCGCAGGCACCGATGCCCATACCTTTGAGCCGACCCCTGCCGACGGGATCGCGCTGACGCAGGCCAGCCTGATCGTTGAGAACGGGCTGGAATTCGAGCCGTGGCTCGACGATCTCTATGCCGGCTCGGGCACCACGGCGCCACGCGTGGCGGCTGCGGGCGGGATCGAGGCGCTGCCGGCAGATGCTCACGCCGGTGAGGACACCCAGGCCGGTGAGGATGCCCACGCCGGCGAAGATGCTCACGCGCATGGCGAGTTCGATCCGCACGTATGGCAGGACGTCAACCACGCGATGGCGATGGTGCGCACCATTCGCGACGAACTGATCGCGATCGATGCCGCCGGCGCCGCGCGCTACGAGTCGAACGCGGCGCTGTATCTCGCCGAACTGCAGGATCTCGATCAGTACATCATCGGGATGGTCGCCGAGCTACCCGCCGAGCGGCGGCGGCTCGTGACAGCGCACGACACCCTGGGCTACTTCGCCGCGCGCTACGGGTTCGAGATCGTCGGCACCGCGCTCGGCTCCGTCTCGACCGAAGCCGCCGATCCGAGCGCTGCGGCGACCGCCGCGCTGGTCGATGAGATTCGCGCGGCCGGAGTGCCGGCGATCTTCGCCGAGACGGTGACCAGTGGCGACCTGATCGACACCATCGCCCGCGAGGCCGGGGTCGTGGTTGCGCCACCGCTCTACACCGACTCGCTGGGCGCCAGCGGCACGCCGGGCGAGAGCTATGTCGGCATGATGCGCCACAACGCTGAGACGATCGTTGCTGCGCTTGGGGGGTGAAGCAGTGTGGATGCCATATGGCGGGCGGCGCTACGCGGCGCCCGTCGCCGACGCACCAGCAGTGAGCCTGCACGGCGTGACGGCTGCCTATCCCGGGGCAGCGGCGACCGTGCTGCGCGACATCACGCTGGACGTGCCGATCGGCGACCACGTCGCGCTGATCGGCCCCAACGGTTCGGGCAAGTCGTCGCTGCTGAAGGTGCTGGCGGGGCTGCTACGGCCGAGCGCCGGCACCGTGCGCATCCACGGGCTGGGCGTCGGCGTCTGCCACCACCGGGTCGCGTACCTGTCACAGCGCAATGCGATCGACTGGCGCTTTCCCGTGACCCTGCGCGAGCTCGTGATGGCCGGGCGCTTTGTGCATCTCGGCTGGCTGCGGCGGCCCGGCGCCGCCGACGAGGCGGCCGTCGCGCGTGTGCTGGATCGGCTCGACCTGACGCACCTGGCAGCGCGGCAGATCAGCGAGTTGTCCGGCGGCCAGCAGCAGCGTGCCCTGCTCGGCCGGACGCTGGTCCAGGAGGCAGACCTGCTGCTGCTCGATGAGCCGTTCACCGCCATCGACGGCGAATCGCGCGACACGATCGAGTCGGTGCTGCGGGAGCTTCACCGGGCGGGCAAGACGATCATCGTGGTGACCCACGACACCGAGCGCCTCGCTGGCGTCTTCGAACGGGTCGTGGAATTGCGCGATGGCTGCATCATCGCCGATCGCCCGGCCGACCACAATGCCGTCGAGGTGGTGTGGTGATCGACTGGCTCATCGAACCATTCAGCTACGGGTTCATGCGCAGCGGCCTGCTGGCGGCGACGCTGGTCAGCATCACGTGTGCCGTCATCGGCGTCTACGTGGTGCTGCGGCGCATGGCATTCATCGGCGACGCGCTGGCGCACACGATGCTGCCCGGCGTCGTCATCGCCTATCTCAATCAGTCGAGCCTGTTCGTCGGCGCGATGGTCGCCGGGGTGCTGACGGCGATTGGCATCGGCTGGGTGTCGCGACGCGATGCGCTGCGCGAAGATACCGCGATCGGCGTACTGTTCACCGCGATGTTTGCCAGTGGCATCCTGCTGATGAGCACGGTGCAGTCGTTCCGCGACTTCTCCCACATCCTGTTCGGCAATATCCTGGGGGTGAGCGCCAGCGACCTGCAGCAGACCGCTGCGATCGGCGCGCTGGTGCTCCTCGCGCTGCTGGTGCTGCACAAGGAGCTCGGCCTGACGTCGTATGATCCATCGTATGCGACGTCGATCGGCATCCGGAGCGAGGCGCTGCGCATGATTCTGCTGATCCTGCTGGCGCTGACGGTCGTCACGAGCATTCAGGTGGTCGGCGTGGTGCTGACGAGCGCGCTGCTGGTGACGCCGGCCGCGGCGGCATCGCTGGTGACGCAGCGCCTGTCGCACATGATGCTGCTGGCGATTGTGGTCGCGATCGGCGCATCGATTGTCGGCCTGTATGCGTCGTACTATGCGGCCGTGGCCTCGGGGGCTGCGATCGTGCTGGCCTGCACCGCGTTCTTTGGCGTCGCCTGGCTGGTGCGCACGCTGCGGCGGTGATGCGATCAGCGTACGACGATGCCGGCGCCAGCGCCGACCCGGCCGATGATCCATGCCGGTCGTCCGGCGGCGAACGACAGCAACAGTCGGCCCGAGGTCTGGGGATCGAAGAGCAGCGCGCGGTATGGCGGCGTCAGCGCAGCGCGGCCAGTGATGCCGCGGGTCTGTTCCAGGCTGCGGCGGTGATGCGATCAGCGCACGACGATGCCGGTGCCGGCGCCGACCCGGCCGATGATCCATGCCGGTCGTCCGGCGGCTGCGCTCAGCGCGACGAAGCGGTCGGCATCGGCGGCAGCGAACGACAGCAACAGTCCGCCCGAGGTCTGGGGATCGAAGAGCAGCGCGCGGTATGGCGGCGTCAGCGCAGCGTGGCCAGTGATGCCGCGGGTCTGTTCCAGATAGGCCTGGTTGCGCTGCACGCCGCCCGCGATGAATCCGTCGGCGGCGCATGCGAGCGCGCCAGGCAGCGCGGGCAGTGCCGCGCCGTCGAGCAGCAGCGCCACGCCGCTGGCGCGCGCCAGTTCGGCGCCGTGGCCGGCCAACCCGAAGCCGGTGATGTCGGTCGCCGCGTGGACGCCGCATGCGCGGGCGAGCGCCGCTGCCTCACGATTGAGCTGCATCATCGACGCGACCGCCGACGCCAGGACGGTGGCGTCGCAGCCATCGGCGCGGGCAGCAGTCGTGATCAACCCCGTGCCGAGCGGCTTGGTCACCACCAGCACATCCCCCGCCTGCGCGCCCGCTTTGGTGGTGAGCTGCGCCAGATCGACCACGCCGGTCACGCACAGCCCATAGGTGGGCTCGCGGCTGCTCACGGTGTGGCCGCCACCGAGCACTGCGCCAGCCTCGGCCACGACGTCCGCGCCACCCTGCAGGATGGCAGCACACACCGCGGCCGGCAGGTCGTCGGGGAATCCGGCGATCGCCAGGGCTAGCAGCGGTGTGCCGCCCATGGCGTAGATATCGCTCAGGGCGTTGGCCGCCGCGATCGCACCGTACTGTCGCGGGTCGTCGACGATCGGCGGAAAGAAATCGACGGTCTGCACGAGCGTCGTGCGGCCATCGAGCTGGAATACGGCTGCGTCATCGGGCACGCCGAGGCCGACGAGTAGCGCCGGGCTGCTCGGCATGCGCACGCTGGCCAGGATGTCATCGAGGGCGCCCGGCCCCAACTTGGCGGCTCAGCCAGCGCAGGACGCCAGTTTGGTCAGGCGGATCTGGTCGCGGTCGTGCATGTGATGTGCCTCGCGGTCGGTTGCCGCACCATCATACCACGTTGCCGGGAGCAACGCTCATGTCCGGGGTGCGCCGGTCGTGCGCCGCCAACGCTCCTGAAGCTCTGCCTCAGACTCTGTGTTCTGGGTGCTGCCGGCGGCTTCGCCGCCGGCAGCACCCAGAAAAGCATACCCGGGGGCGGTGAAGCCACCCCCGAGCCCCACCACCTGCGGAAGGTGCGTCGTCGTGGGGCGCGGCGATGGGGTATCCCCGACGGTGCGCCGTATCGCCCGCACAGACGGGCTGCACCCCGACGGCGCGCCGGGCGCCGGGCGCCGCAGCGGGCCACGCTCGCCGCATGCCGCCACCCCCGAACGCGGGTCGCCCCGCCGTGTGGTCGCCCTGGATGATCGCCACGGGCGACCGCAAGGGTCGCCCCTACGCGTGGGCAATCCCGTAGGGGCACCCCTTGCGGGTGCCCCGGACGATCCCCAGTTCGGCGGCAGGGCGATCCGGCGCGGCAGATGGCCGATCGTGATCCGTGTGAGGACGGCGTTGACGGAAGCCGGGCCGCAGCGCCGCTTGCAAACCATCGGTAGCTGTGCTACTATATCGGCGTGCCGGTGTAGCTCAGTGGTAGAGCAGCTGTTTCGTAAACAGCAGGTCGTCGGTTCGAGACCGACCACCGGCTCCAGCACCTCGCATCCCCCCACCCGTCCTGCGCGCCAGATTGCTCCGCCGACCGGCCGGCGCTGTCGTGCGCCCGGCTGCTGCGGCGTCGGCTTCCGCAATTCCGGCGCGACCGCTGCCGGAGCCGCGTGCATGTGCCCCAGGTTGCGTCAGTGCCGCCACTGGATCACGCCGTACGAGCCGCTGACGCGCCAATCGGCAGCGCGGGCATCGAGCGCCTCGGCCTGCCCCGCTGCCAGGCCGACGACCACCTCGGATTTGCAGGTGCGCAGCGCGACCAGCGGCGCGGCGCTGAGCGGCGGCACCGTGGCGAACGGCGTGGTCGCCGGCCAGCGCCGGTCGCCCAGCAGCCGGCGGTAGTTGGCATCGCCCTTGACGATCACCAGCGCAGCGCCGTCGAGCATCTGGCGCAGCGCCGGCGGCGCCTGCCAGGCCGCCAGCGGCGATGTCCAGAAGGCATCGGCGTCGAGCTGCAAGCGGCCGCACGCCAGCGCATGCGCCAGACGGCGGCCGAGACGCGCCGTCGCCGGATCACCGGCATCGGCCAGCAGCGCGATCGTGCGCAGGGCGTCGGGGATGGTCGCGTCAGACACGAACGTCGGGAATGCCTTGAGCGCGATGGTGAGCGGCGCGGCCATGCCATGCGCGAGCAGCAGATCGCACAGCACCAGATCGCAGGCCAGCTCGAAGCCTGCATTATCGGCGACCAGCACCACCGGTCCCGCGGCCGCGCGCAGCCGCGCCACCACCGCCGCGCGATCGTCGCAGAGCAGCCCGGCGGCGGTGGTGGCGGGGGCGGCGGGGGCGGCGGGGGCATCGAGCGGCCACAGGCTCAGATCGGCGCGATTGCCCCACAACGCGGCGAGCAGCGCCCGCGCCACCGCCACGTCGCCGTGCCCGAGCCCGGCCAGCAGGGATGCCAGTGCCGGCGCCGCGCCACTCAGCCCACGCGCCTTCTGAACCGCAAACAGATCCGGCCCGCCGGCGAACCAGCCGGCGATCGCCGCCAGACGCCGGTAGAAGTAGGTCTCGACCAGAAACCACGGCGCAGTCAGCCAGTCGTCGTCGTGATATGGTGCCAGCGCCGCATTCCAGGCAGGCACGTCGGCAGCATCGTCCTCGATCGGCGTCAGGCGGCGCGACGGAATCTCGGCGATCAGGCGGGTGATCGCGTGGGCGACTGCCGCAGTGAGGGCTGCTTCGTCCAGCATACGGCGGGCGATCGCCGGCAGACGGTTGATGACCGTGTGGGCGGCGAATGAACCGGCGTCAGCAGCGCGCCACGGCGCTGGCAGGTTCATGTCGTGCATGGCGTGTTTCTCCCTGTGGTGCCGCATGCTGCCGCGCCCGGCTGGTGCCGACGGGCCAGCGCATGGTGGCTGCCAGATGCCGGGATGCGGGCGCGGCACGTCGCTGGCGTCGCCGGCAAGATCGCGCCGCAGCGCTTGCCTGTGCGGCGCCCGCCTGCCGAGCGTACCACAGATTGCGCCTGACGCACCATGGGACGACCGCCGACCGCCGACCGCCGACCGCCGACCGCCGACCGCCGGCGGCGCGTGATCGGGTATGATGGCAGTGGCGGGCGGGAGCAACGCCTGACGACCAGTGCGCGGCGGCATCCACGCCCGCACCGCGTACAGGCCGCATCGCGCGCCCGATGCCGTCATGGACACACCGCGCACCCCCACGCGACGCGCGCGGCGTGCCGCGACAAGGATGAGGACGATGACCACCACCGACCAGATCACGGTCCTGATCGCCAGCTGGCTCGATGCGATCCACGTCGAGACGATTCGTGCCGTGAGCCCGCGCCTGCGCGTCATCTATCGCCCCGATCTGCTCGCGCCGGAGCGCTATCCCGACGACCGCCGGGCGTTCCAGCGCACGGCCGCAGCCGAGGCCGAATGGCGCGACCTGCTCGCCGAGGCCGACATCCTGTTCGACTTCGACTACACCAACCGGCAGGAGCTTCCCGATCTCGCACGGCGGGTCCGCTGGATCCAGGCCAGTTTCGCCGGAATCGGGCAATTCGTCCGACGCATGCAGTACGACCAGCGCATGCCGCACACCGTCTTCACCACCGCGAGTGGCATTCATGCCCGGCCGCTGGCCGAGTTCTGCACGATGGTGATGGTGATGCACTCGGTCGGGTATGCGCGGCTCCGCGAGCAGCAGCTCGCGCGGCGCTGGTCGCCGCGACGCGGCACCGACCTGGAAGGCCGCACGGTGGTGATCGTCGGCGCCGGCAACATCGGCACCCAGGTGGCGCGGCACGCCCAGGTGCTGGGCATGCACGTCGTCGGGCTCAAGCGCGAAGTGGCAGGCATCGACCCGGCCAGCCTGGGGCTTGACGAGTTGCATCCATCCGAGCGCCTGGCCGAACTGCTGCCGCGCGCCGAGTTTCTGGTGCTGGCGACGCCCCACACCGACGCGACCGAACGTCTGATCGGCGCCGCCGAGCTGGCGCACCTGCCCGCTGGTGCCGTGGTGATCAACGTCGGGCGTGGCGCCCTGATCGACGAGGCTGCGCTTGTGGCGGCGCTGGAATCCGGCCGGCTGGCCGGTGCCGGGCTGGACGTCTTCGCCCAGGAGCCGCTGCCCGACGAGAGCCCGCTGTGGCAGATGCCGCAGGTGGTGATCAGCCCGCACTCGGCCGGCATCAGCGATCGTGAAGGGCGGCGCATCACCGGGCTGTTCTGCGACAACATCCGGCGGTATCTCGCCGGCGAACCGCTGCTCAACCAGCTTGACCTGCAGCTGCTCTACTGATGCGGCAGCGCCGCGCCGGCAGCGCCGGCCATCGGGCACCGGCACGTTGCCGATCCTCAACCGTCGGTCGCCGGGCCGCCCGCCGCAGCGCCGCGACCGTCCGCGAGAATGGCGCCAGACCGATCGCAGGCGCGGTGCGCCCGCCAGCGACCCGCGCGGTCCGGCCGCGATCCGGTGCGGCGGTGCACGCCGCCGAATCCGACACGAGCGATACCGTGAAACAGCGAGGAGAGTGATGGAGCACATTCCAGACTACGTCCGTCATGCCGGCGTACGCGCCTGGGTCGCCGATCTGGCGGCACGCTGCACGCCGGCAGCGATCCACTGGTGCGATGGCTCGCAGGATGAATACGACGCGCTGTGTGGGCAGATGGTCGCATCGGGGACATTCATCCGGCTGAATCCCGACCTGCGCCCCAACAGCTTCCTGGCGCGCTCCGATCCCGGCGACGTCGCCCGGGTCGAAGACCGGACGTTCATCTGCAGCCTGAACCCGAGCGACGCCGGTCCGACCAACAACTGGGTGGCGCCGCGCGAGATGAAGACGACGCTGCACCGCGTGTTCAGCGGCGCGATGGCCGGCCGCACGATGTACGTCGTACCGTTCAGCATGGGGCCGATCGGTTCGCCGCTCTCGGTGATCGGCATCGAGGTGACCGATTCGCCATATGTCGTGGTGAACATGCGCATCATGACCCGCATGGGCCGCGCCGTCTATGATGTGCTCGGCGACGACGGCGAGTACATTCCCTGCGTGCACAGCGTCGGCGCGCCGCTGGCGCCCGGCCAGGCAGACGCGCCCTGGCCGTGCAACGCCAGCGAGAAATACATCGTCCACTTCCCCGAAGAGCGCTCGATCTGGTCATATGGCAGCGGCTATGGCGGCAATGCGCTGCTCGGCAAGAAGTGCTTCGCGCTGCGCATCGCCTCGGTGCTGGCGCGCGACAACGGCTGGCTGGCCGAACACATGCTCATCCTCGGCGTCACCGACCCTGCCGGCGAGACGTCCTACGTCGCCGCGGCGTTCCCGAGCGCCTGTGGCAAGACGAACTTCGCGATGCTCGTGCCGCCGGCAGCATTCGACGGCTGGCGCATCACGACGGTGGGCGACGACATCGCCTGGATCAAGCCGGGCGATGACGGCAGGCCCTACGCGATCAATCCCGAGGCGGGCTATTTCGGCGTCGCGCCGGGGACATCGGCGGCGACCAACCCGAATGCGATCGCGACGATCCGCGCCAACACGATCTTCACCAATGTCGCGCTCACGCCCGACGGGGATGTGTGGTGGGAAGGGCTCGGGCCGGCGCCGGAGCAGGCGCTCGACTGGCGCGGTCAGCCCTGGACGCCGGGGTGTGGCCGGAAGGCGGCGCATCCCAACGCGCGCTTCACGGCGCCGGCGGCGCAGAATCCGGTGATCGACCCGGATTGGGAGCACCCGCGCGGCGTACCGATCCAGGCGTTCATCTTCGGCGGGCGCCGCAGCACCGTGGTGCCGCTGGTGTACCAGGCATTCAACTGGACCTATGGCGTCTACCTGGCGGCGACGATGGGCTCCGAGACGACGGCGGCGGCGGCGGGCGCGCTGGGCGAGGTGCGCCGCGATCCGATGGCGATGCTGCCGTTCTGTGGCTACCACGTGGGCGATTATTTCAATCACTGGCTCAATTTCGGCCGCCGCCTGCAGAATCCGCCGCGTATCTTCGGCGTGAACTGGTTCCGTACCGATGCGCAGGGACGCTTCCTCTGGCCAGGCTTCGGCGAGAACATGCGCGTCCTGCAATGGATCGTCGAGCGAGCCCGCGGCCGGGCGGTGAGCGTCGAAGGCCCGCTCGGCTGGGTGCCGCGCTACGAAGACCTCGACTGGCGCGGCCTCGAGTCGCTCGACGCCACCGACTTCGGCCAGTTGATGTCGATCGATCGTGATGTGTGGATGAAAGAGATCCTGTCACACGACGAGTTGTTCCTGCGCATCTACGATCGTCTTCCCAAGGAGATGCTGTCCATCCGCGAGTTGATCATCTCGAGCCTGTGGCGCTCGCCGAAACACTGGGAACTGGCGCCAGAGCGCCACTGAAGCGTGCTACCCGCCGCGTGCCACGCACCATCGCACGCTGCCGCTGCGCTCGTGCATCCGCAACGCACCACGATGCCGCCGCGTACCGATGCGCCGGCGGCATCCCCGGCGGGGCATCGGCGTCAGATCAGGCCGCGCCGCACCGCCTCGGCGACCGCCTGCACCCGATTGCCGGCATTGAGCTTGTCGGCGATATCCTGGATCTTGCGCTTGACCGTGATCTCACTCCAGAACAACCGATCCGCGATCTCGCGCGAACTCGCCCCCTCGGCCAGCAACCGCAAGACCTCGAGCTCCTGATCGGAGACGCCCGAGTCCTGGCGCAGCCGCTGCTGTGCCAACTGGCGATACTCCTCGAGCATATGATGCACCAGTTCGGGCGCCAGGAGCCGCTGGCCGCGCCGTACCGCGCGAATGGCATTGGCCAGTGTGTCATATGACGTATTCTTCAGCAGGTACGCATAGGCGCCCGACTGGAACGCGCTCAGCAGATACTGGCTGTCCTCGTAGGTTGTCAGGACGATCACCCGCACTGTCGGATGGCGCAGTTGCAGCTGACGCGCGACCTGGATGCCATCAAGGCCGCCGAGCCGGATGTCGAGAGTCATCACATCGGGCTCCAGCCGGCCTGCGGCCGCCAGCGCATCGGCGCCGCTCGCACTCTCGCCGACGACGTCGATGTCGGGCTCTTCGGCGAGCAGGCTGCGCAGGCCGCGGCGAAAGATGGCGTGATCATCGACGATGAAGACACGACTATGCATGGTCTGGACCTCCGTCGATGACGCTGCGTGGTACCTCGAGGCGGACGCGGGTGCCTCGCCCCACGGCGCTCACGATGCTCAGCCGCGCGCCGATCGCCTGTGCCCGCTCGCGCATGCCCACCAGCCCGAGGCCATCGTTGGCGACGGCCGGATCGAAGCCGCATCCATCATCGTTGATGATCACCCGCAGCATGTTGGGGCGGCATTCGACGCTGATCGCGATCAGACCGGCCGCCGCGTGGCGCATGGCATTCTGGGTCGCTTCCTGGACGATGCGGTAGATCGGCAGTTCGATCTCGGTGTGCAGCGGATAGGCCGTCCCGCTGCTGCGAAAGGTGATCGTACCGTCATGGTGTTCGCCGGCCGACTGTGCGAAGTGTCTCAGCGCCGCCAGTAACCCCAGTTCGTCGAGCGCGCGTGGCCGTAAGGCATGGATGATTGATTTCATCTCCAGCAGCGTGCTCTCCAGCAGCTGTCGCGAGTCGTCGATCTGCTCGAGTACGCCGGGTGGCGCGCTCGGACCGACCCGGCGCCGGATGGCATGCAGCTGGTACATCACCGCCAGGATCGCCTGCACCAGGCTATCGTGCAGCTCATGGGCGATGCGCTGCCGCTCATTTTCCTGGACCATCACGACCTGCCGCACCAGCGCGCGCAGCTGTTCGGTCTGGGCGGCGATGCTGTCGTGCGCCTCGCGCAGCTCGGCCGTGCGCGCGGCGACCAGATGTTCGAGTTCGCCGCTGAACCGCCGGACCGCATCGAACAGCCGGGCGTTCTCGATCGCGACTGCCGCCTGATCGGCGAATGCGCGCAGGATGTGCGCGTGATCCTCGGTGTAGAACCCCGGCTCGTTCCAGTCGACGCACAGGAAGCCGATGGCGCGATCACGGATCACCAGCGGCGTGCCACACCATGAGCGCACCTGGCGTGTACCCGGCAGCCACAGCCAGCGCGGATCGGTATGGGCGTCGCACACCACGACCGTCTCGCGTGCGTACATGATTGCGGGAGCCAGCGGCGCATCGGTGATCGCGAAGTGGGCCTGCTCGGCCTCGCTGTTGTCCGGGTAGCCTTTGGCCGCGACGACGTGCATCTGGGTGTCGTCGGTGAGCAGCGTGATGCGCGTGCCGATGTGTGGCACGACGCGCTCGATCTGGCTGAGGATCATCGCCAGCACCTGGTCGAGCTCGAGGCTCGAGCAGAGTACGCGCGAGATATCGCTGAGCGTCATCGCGAGTTCACGCTCGCGCTGTTCGGCATCGAACAGCCGCGCGTGCTCGAGCGTCGCGGCGATCTGGTCGGCGACGATCCGCAGCAGAAACACGTCGTCGGCATCGAACCCGCGCGCCGCGGCGCTCTGGACGTCCAGCACGCCGATCACCCGCGCACCAACGCGCAGCGGCACGGCAATCTCGGCGATGGTGTCATCAAGAATGTGGTGCGAGGCGAAGTGTGGATCGCGCGTCACATCGTTGCAGACCCAGATCTCGCCGCATCGCGCGACCCAGCTGATGATACCACGCCCGCTGATTGATTCGCTGTACCCCTCGGCGAGCAGCCGCGCGCCCGCCGGCCCACGCGCATACACCAGGGTCATCGTCTGGCGCGCCTCGTCGGCCAGCAGCAGTTGCAGGTGATCATGGCCGATCGTCTCGTAGGTGATCCGTGTGATCTGCTCGAGCAGCGCCTGCTGCGCCGTCGCACCGGCAGTCCAGGGATTCTGCCGACCGAGCGTGCCGATCATCGCCAGTTGGCCGGTGAGGCGGGTGACGCGCTGCTGCAGGTGCTGGCCATGAACCTGATGCGCCAGGCCATCGGCGAGCACGGCGATGAGCCGGTCGCGCGATTCCGATGGCGCGTGTGCTGTCTCGGCGCTGCCGAGCATCAGGCGACCGAGGGCACTCGTGCGGATGGTGAGGAGCGCGACGCAGATGTGGCCATGCCAGTGTACGGGTGGCGGCGTCTCGCAGTGACACGCGGGAATGATCTGCGGCACCGCGCCAGCCCGCCAGACCGCCCCGCCATCGAGGTGAATCACGCCCCAGACGGCGCCCACCAGATGCATCACCGCATCGAGGTGCGACGCGACGTCGCCGGGGCCGTCGCCGGGCGCGACATGGCCCGGTACCGGTGCTCCCGGTAGCACATCCGATGGAATCATCGGCGGCTCCTGTGTGCCGCGTCGCCCGATGCCGGGGCCTGCGGCGTGTGCATGGATGCAGTGCGACCTGAATCGGCATGATTGTACCATGTTCGCGCGAACCTGCCGGCCGTCGCATGCACGCCGCCGATCGTTGCGCACGACCAGACCGAGTGCTATAATGCCGGGTGTCCGTATCTCTGATGGTTCGTCATTCCGGCAGCTCAAGGCCAGCGAGGGGGTTGTCGGCACGATGACTCAGGCGCCGCAGGCAGCGTTACCAACGCTCAACAACCGTTACCGGCTGGACGCCCAGCTTGGCGTGGGCCGCCTCGCGCTGGTCTATCGCGCCACCGACCTGCAGCGCCGCTGCCCGGTGCTGGTGCACGTGCTCCGGCGCGAGTTGCTCGAGCAGGCGGCGCTGCGGCAGCGGTTCGACCTCGAGGCGAGCCATGCGGCGCAACGCCGGCATGCCGCCTTCCCCAGCGTGATCGAGCACGGCGAGGCCGCCGGCCGGCCGTACCTCATCACCGATGACGTCACCGGGACTCCGCTGCGCGATCATCTGCCGTTGCATGCCGAGTACGGGCTGGCGGTCGCCAGGCAGATCGTCGCAGCCGTCGATGCCTGCCAGCGCGCCGGGGTACCGCACCCACCGATCAGCAGCGCCCACATCATGCTCGACGACGCCGGCCGTGTGACCATGGTCGAGCACTGGTCGCTCGATGCCGGCGAGTCGCGCCGTGATCGCACCTTCTACCGTGCACCCGAGTCCGGCGTCGCGCACAGCTCCGTGGCCAGCGTCGTCTACGAGTTGGGCGTGCTGCTGCACGAGGTGCTGAGCGGGCGCCCGGGCCAGGCCGGCGTGCCGCCCGGCGCACGGGTTCTGCCGGCCCAACTGCTGCTCGCCGATCTGGAGCGGCTCATCCAGGCCGCCACAGACCCGGATCCGGCACAGCGGCCGGGCGACGTCGCCACATTCGGCCGAATGCTCGAGGCGGCAGCCGGCCGGACGATGACGACGACCCGGCGCATCGGGGCGGCGCGTGGGCAGCCCGCAGCGGCGCACACCAGCGCGGCGCCGGCAGCGGCATCGCCACCGTCGCGCTGGCTGCCGCACCGCATCATCGGGCTGGTGCTCATGATCGGCCTGGCGCTCGGCCTGACCGCCGTCACCTACCAGGTCGCGCTGACGGTCATTCCGTTCGTCGCCGGGCTGGAACGTCCGATCGCCGATGGGCTCGAGCGTCTCGGCATCCGGCCACCCGAGTGGCTCACCGGCGTCGTCGGCGAAGCCGGCGATGTGCTGGTCGTCACGATCGCCGACGAGCAGGGGCTGAATCTGCGCCAGGACCCCGGGCTCCGGACGAGCGTCCTCGGCGTGTTGTCCAGTGGAACGCAGGTGCGCCGCATCAGCGGGCCGGTGGTCGTGGATGATGTACCATGGCTGCAGGTGCGTGCACGAATCGGTGATCGCGATGTCGAGGGATGGGTCTCCGCACATTTTGTGCGCGCCCTCGAGTGATCGTGGTCCCACGATACGAGGATCGAATCCATGGAGTTGTCCGATCGTGTGATCGCCGCGCGGCTGCGCCAGGCACAGCGGGTGGTGGTCCTCACCGGCGGTGGGCTCGCCGCCGAGAGTGGCTTTCCCGGCTTCGCCCAGTCGCAGACTGGCCCGTGGGCGCACTACGCGGTGAGCGAACTGGCGACACCACAGGCATTTGTGCGCAACCCGCGCCTGGTATGGCAATGGTATGCCCATCGCCGTGCGCTCGCCGCGCAATGCCAGCCGTCGGCGAGCCATCGGGCGCTGGCGCACCTCGAGCACCTGATCCCCGAATATCTGCTCGTCACGCAGGCGATCGATGGTCTGCATGCGCGCTCGGGGGTGTCCAGCCTCGTCGAACTCAATGGCTCGCTGCAGCGCAGCCGGTGTTTCGAGAGCGGCGAAGTCTTCACGTCCTGGGAGGAAGAGGGGCCATCGCCACCGATCTGCCCGCACTGCGGCGCGGCATTGCGGCCCGACGTCGTGATGTACGGCGAGGGGCTGCCGCAGCGCGCGCTCCAGCGCGTGCGCCAGGCGGTCGGGCAGTGCGAGGTGCTGCTGTGCGTCGGCGAGATCGGCGCCATCGATCCGGTGGCATCGCTGCCATTCGTCGCGCGGCGCGCCGGCGCACTGGTCGTATCGATCGCGCCGGACGAGTCGATCTACACCATCCTGGCGGATCATGCGCTCGCGGCGCGGCCTGCGACCGCGTTGCCCGCGATCCTGGCTGCTCTGCGTGCGCCAGCATAGTGCAATTGGTGAGGCGATGACTGGGGGGGATATGCCTGGCGTCCGAGTGCGATTGCGCCAGTGGCAGCGGGCCGACGATCTCGACTCGATGGCGTGGCCGCCGTATGTGGATCCACTGAGCGGGGTGTGGAACCTGCAGCGGCCGCCGGGCGTGGCTGATGTGGTCTGGTCGACGTTCGGTGATCCGTCGATCCGCCGCACCTGGGCGATCGAGCGCACCAGCGACCAGCGCCTGATCGGGCGCGTGTCGCTCCGTGACATCGACGTGCGCCGCGGCTCGGCCCGCCTGGGCATCACGCTCGGGCAGCCGTTCGTCAGCAGGGGGCTCGGCACCGAGGCGCTCGAGTGCTTCCTCGGCGTGTTCTTCGAAGAGCTCGGCGGTAGCGGATTCCAGGTGCTGGTCCTCGACGTGGCGGCGGTGAATCTGCGCGCGGTGCGCTGCTATGATCGCCTGGGGTTCCGCTATATCGCGAGCGACTGGCGCGAGGCCGGCGGCGCCTTCGATGCGACGTTGCTCGACTCGCCGGCGTATGTGGATCGCGCGCAGTTCTTCCGCCGCGATGCGCAGCGCATCTATGCCGAGTTCTATGAAATGCGCCTGGAACGCGCTGAGTGGCGCGCGCGCGTCGCACAGGAGCGTGCGCGGCGGTGAATGCCGGCTCCTGCGCCGTGCCGTTCGGGGGTGCGAGAGAGAAGAGAGCAATACAGGACGGAACCTTGCCCCCCCGCCCCTTCGTGGCTTCGTGTGAGCCCGTCTCCCGTCCCCCGTCCCCCGTCTCCCGTCCTTCGTCCCCCGCCCCTTCGTGGCTTCGTGTGAGCCCGTCCCCCGTCCCCCG
>JAGWYG010000178.1 GCA_018969485.1 Chloroflexota bacterium | reverse complement strand
GCGCCTCATCAATAACTGCATGCGCGCGCAGGCACAGCGCACACCGCTGGCGCCCGGACAGCTCTCGGTGGCCATCGTCGGTGCCGGGGCCACGGGTGTGGAACTCGCCGCCGAGCTGCACCGTACGGTGCGCGAGCTGGCGGCTTTCGGGCTCGACAAGATCGACCCGGCGCGCGACATCCAGATCACCATCATCGAGGCCGCGCCGCGCATCCTCGCGCAGATCCCCGAGCGGCTGGCCGACTCGGCCATGGGCCTGCTGAACTCGCTCAACGTCAAGGTGATGACCGGCGAAAAGGTGGTCGAAGTGACCCCCGAGGGTGTGCACACCGAGAGCGGCGCCTTTGTCCCGGCGCGGCAAGTGGTCTGGGCGGCCGGCATCAAGGGCTCACCGATCCTCGCCGGCCTCGACAGACTCGAGGTCACCCGCAACAACCTGCTGGTGGTCAAGCAGACGCTGCAGACCAGCCGCGACGATGACATCTTCGCGCTCGGCGACTGCGCGGCCTGCCCTTGGCCAGAGAAGGACGCACTGGTGCCGCCGCGCGCCCAAGCCGCGCACCAGCAGGCCAGCACATTGCTCAAGACCCTTAAGCGCCGTCTCGAGGGCAAACCGCCGTTGGAGTACCACTATCGCGACTTCGGCTCGCTGGTCAGCCTTGGCGAATACAGCACAGTCGGTTCGCTGATGGGCGGCCTGCACCGCGGCACGCTGATGCTTGAGGGCGTCATCGCTGGCTTGATGTACAAGTCGCTCTACCAGATGCACCTGGTGGCCTTGCATGGCTGGGCCAAGGTCGTGCTCGATACCATCGCCCGCTCGATCACGCGCCGTACCGAGCCGCACATCAAGCTGCACTAGGGCGCTGTGGCGCGCATGCCTGTGGCCCTCCCCGTCTTGGGTGCGACGTCGGTCCGGGAGCGGCGGCTACGGATCGGACCCGTGCGCGTGTCGGCCGCCCGTGGCGGTATCGGCCGCCAATTGGCCTTGGTCCTGCCGGCGCTGCTGCTCACGGGCTGCGCCTGGCAGGCCTATCGTCCGGCGCCGCTCGACCTCGCCGGCGCCGATGCCGCGGCGCAGCTGCGTACCCTCGACGACGAGCCGACCCGAGCGCTGCTGGCTGCGGCCGGTTCCGACCTGCGCGCATGGCCGGCGGTGGTCTGGACGCGCGAGACACTGCTGCTCGTCCTGATGGAGCGCCACCCGGACATGCGGGCGGCGCGGGCGCGGGTCGCTGCCGCGCGGGCACGTGTCCCGGCGGCGCAACAGGCGGTCAATCCGGACCTCTCGACGCGACTGGAGAACCATTCGGGTCGCGGCAGCAACGGCTCGCCGTGGAGCATCGGCGCCGGGCTGCAGTTCGCGTTCAACACGCAGCCGCTGCGCGCGGCGCAGGGCGCACTGGCGAGCGCCGAGGCGGACGAGGCCGAGGTGGCCGCCGGGGAGGTCGCCTGGCGCCTCTACCGCCAACTCGGTGATGCGCTGCTCGCGGTGCAGGCCACTGGCGAGGCGGCGACGCTCGCGCAAGACGCGGTGACGCTGGCACAGGCGCGCATCGACAGCGCCGAGGTCAGGCAGCGCTACGGCGCTGCGCCCGCGCTCGAGGTCCAGTTGGCCCGCGAGGCGCTGCTCGCAGCCCGACGCGAGCAAGCCTTGGTCGGGGCTGCTGCGGCCGTCGCACAGGCGCAGTTGGCGCAAGCCTTGGCGCTGCCAGTCGATGCGCTGGCGCGGGTCCGGCTGGCGTCGTGGCCGGTGCTCTCGCCTGTGGACGGCGGCGAGGGTGCTGGTCCGGACGCGTCCACCGCGCGTGCCATCGCATTGCAGAACCGGCTCGATCTGGCGCGCGAGCTGGCTCTTTACGAGGTCGCGGAGGCCAGTGTGCGGGTCGAGATCGCGCGCCAATACCCGCAGGTCCGGCTCGGGCCGGGCCTGGCGTGGGACCAGGGCGACCGCATCTGGCAGATCGGACTGTCGCTGCCGCTGGCCCTGCTCCAGCGCAACGAGGCCGGCATCGCCGCCGCCGAGGCGCGCCGTGCAGCGCAGGCGCAGCAGCTCCTGGCGCGCCAGGCGGCGGTGGCGGGCGAGGTCGAGTCGGCGCGACAGCGGGTCATCGCGCTGGTGGGTCCCTTGTTGGCGTCCCGTAGCGAGGCCGATGCCGCGGACAAGTATCTGGCCTTGGTGCAGCGCCAGTTTGACGCCGGCGCGGCCGATGCCGCCTCGCTGATCGCTGCGCGCGCAGTGGCCTTGCAGGCGCGTCGGCTGGTGCAGGAGGCCACGGTTGCGTGGCGACAGGCACAATGGTCACTGGAGGCTGCGTTGCAGGCGCCGTTGCCGGCCGGCGGTTCACCGGCCCACGACGCGGATGCCGCGCATGCCGGTGACCATGGCCGGCAGGCCCATGCACACCCGGCCCCCGGCCACTCGACCGACGACGCCCATGCGCACGGGCACCCCCGACCTTAGCCGCGAAAGCCCGACCGCCGATGCCGACCCGCTTCCGTTCCGCCGTGCTGGTGATCCAGGCCGCCATCATCATCGGGCTGGTCTGGACCATCGCCCTGCTTGGCCGCGACGAGTTTCAGGCGGACAACGACGGGCAGACGCTCAGCGCGCCGCCGGCCAAGGTGGTCGGCGACCGGGTGCTGATCCCGGTCGATGCGCAGCGCGCTGCCGGAATCGTTGTTCAGACGCCTGCGCCAGCCGAGTATCGCGCGGCGCAGCGC
>JAGWYG010000084.1 GCA_018969485.1 Chloroflexota bacterium | reverse complement strand
GGATGCTGCCGGCTCCGGCGCCACGTCCGGCTCCGGCGCCACGTCCGGCTCCGGCGCCACGTCCGGCTCCGGCGCCACGTCCGGCTCCGGCGCCACGTCCGGCTCCGGCGCGGCGGCATCCGGGCGCTGCGCCCGATCGTCGTCGGCCGCGCCGGATGACACGCCCGACGATGGGCTCATGAGCGAGACGGGCACGCTGCACACGCAGCACACCACGAGCAGGCCGGCGCAGCCGATGGCGAGCTTTCCGACGAGATGCTGTCTGGTGAACCAACCGACAAACTGTTGAATCATGGTCGACCCTCCTCCGCTCAATGATCAGGTCACGAACCAGCCGGGCAAACGGCGCGATCCGGCGGTGCCCGCCGGCGGGCGCAGCGCGCCGCCTGTGGCTGATCGGAGTCAGCCCAGCGTGGAACCTGCCAGCCTGGTAGAACCTCGCGGCGACGTGACATGCCTGCTCGTCGCCCGTGATGGCGCGCGGTGCGGCGTTCGTGCGATGGATCGCCCGGCAGCGCCGGTCGCGGATTGTGCCGTCGGGCATTCCAATGGTGATCACACGTGCTGTTCATCCTACACCATGCCGTCGGCCGAGTCAAGCGGATTCGGCGCGATTGATCGCATATGCGCAATCGGCACACCACAATCGCCCTGCCCGGGCACAGGCGGACCGGCCCGCGCGGCAGGTCGCCGCCTCGCGAGCTCCGCCGGCGCCCGTCGACCAGCAGGCGATGCCGGTGGCAGGCGCACAAGTAGGTGACACTGCGGCGGTAGCGTCCACATTTGTGATTGATGCGCACTATTCACAAGACGGATTTCCGGGAGTAGACTGTGCGGAACCGGCGGAGCGGACGCGGTGCCGCCGCCGCAGCGACGGGCGGGCGGCGTGATACGGCCAGCGCGAGCGGAGCGGCGCGCCGTGCGACCGGGTTGGAGCGTATGACGCGGCGCAGCGCCGCGCGAGGAGGCAGACATGTTCTGGCGCTGGGCCACAGGCGACGCACGCTGTCGGATCGGCGTAGCGGTGCGCGACATCACGCCGCCGGCCGGTATCTATGCGCGCTCATGGGGCGCGGCCCGTCACGAGCAGGCCAGCGGCGTGCACCGCCCGCTGACGCTCAGCGCGCTGGTGCTGCTGCCGCTGGAGCCAGGCGACGGCGCGGGGCTGGTGCTCGTCGCCGCGGACCTGGGCTGGTTCCCGCTGGCCGACGACGAGTGCGCGCTACGGGCGCAGCTGTGCGCCGCCGCCGGCGTCGGGGCAGCACAGCTCCTGCTGAACCTGTCGCACACCCACAGCGGCCCGAGCCTGAACACCCGCTGCGCCGAGCGGCCCGGCGGGGCGCTGATCGCACCGTACCTCGCGCAGCTGGCCGACATCGGTGCCGACGCCATCGCCGCAGCGCACGCCGCCGCCCGGCCGGGATGGGTGCGCGCCGGCTACGGCAGCTGCACGCTGGCCACCCGGCGCGATCTGTGGCTCGACGCCACGCAGGGGTACGTGACCGGCAGCGATCTGGCCGAGCCCGCCGACGACACCGTGCTGGTCGCGCGCATCAGCGACGACGCCGGCGCACCGCTGGCCACGCTGGTCAACTATGCCTGCCACCCGACCACGCTGGCGTGGCAGAACCCGCTGATCTCGCCGGACTACGTCGGCGCGATGCGCGAGGTTGTCGAGCAGGCCACCGGAGCGCCGTGCATCTTCCTGTACGGCGCCGGCGGCGACCTGGGGCCGCGCGACGGCTTCGTCGGCGACACAGCCGTCGCCGACCGCAACGGCCGCCAGCTCGGCTATGCGGCGCTGGCGGCGCTCGCCGGGCTGCCGCCGGCCGGCACACAGCGTGCATTCGCCGGCGTGGTCGCGTCGGGCGCCAATCTGGGCACCTGGCACGACGTGCCGCACGACGCAGCCAGGCTGGCGGCCTGCAGGCGGCTGCAGGCACACCAGCACCTGGTGCCGCTGGCGCGCAAACCCCGGCCCGATGCCGTCCGTGCGCCGGCCAGCGGCGCCGACCCGCGCGCCGAGGCCGAGAAGGCGCTGCGGCGTGAACTGGTACAGCTGGCGCTGGGCGACGCCGATCCGGTGCCGCGGCCGCTGTGGGCCTGGCGCATCGGCGACCTGCTGCTGCTGGCCTGCCCCGACGAGGCCTATTCGGCGCTGCAGGCCACGCTGCGCGCCCGGTTCGCCGACCGGCCGGTGATCGTGCTGGGCGTCACCAATGGTGCGATCGGCTACCTGGTGCCGCGTGCATCCTACGATCTGGGCCTCTATCAGGAGCAGCAGTCGCCGTTTGCCGCCGGGTGCTTCGAGCAGGTGCTCGCGGCGGCGCTCGCGGCGCTCGCGGCGCTCGCCGACGCGCCATGATTGCTGCGCTGCGGGCCAGGATGTGCAGGCCGGTGCGCCCGGGCTGGCGCGACGGACGGCTCGTGCATGCACCACGGCACGGGCGGCGCGTCGGCGTACGCCGATGGGTGCTGCGCTCCCGCGCGGCGCGGCAGCACCGCCAGGAACGCGGGCCGCCACCGACGCGACCCGCAGACGCGATTCACATACCACCACCAGCAGCGCGGCCGCCGCGCGCCGGGGCTGCCGCAGCATGGCCCAGCCCGCACCGATCAGCCAGGAGAATCGTGATGAGCATGCCCGTCCGCCAGATCCGTCACCTCGCCATCCCGGTCGCCGACGGCGTCAATCTCGACGCCCAGCTCTGGCTGCCCGACGGCCCCGGGCCATTTCCCGCCGTATTCGACTACTATCCGTACCGCAAGGACGACCTCACCGCGTCGCTGATGCGCGTCCAGCGGGCGCTGGCGCAGCGCGGCTTCGCGGCCCTGCGCATCGACGTGCGGGGCACCGGCAGCTCGGGCGGCACCGCCCACGACGAGTACACCCTCCAGGAGCAGCTCGACGGCGTCGCCGCCATCGCCTGGCTGGCGGCGCAGCCATGGTGCAACGGCAACGTCGGCATGTTCGGCGGCTCCTACGGTGGCTTCAACGCGCTGCAGATCGCGATGCACCGCCCGCCGGCGCTCAAGGCGATCTGCCCGATGTACTTCACCGACGACCGCTACCGCGACGACTGCCACTACCGCGGCGGGACGATGCAGATGCTCTACGACATCGGCACCTACGGCCTCGACATGGTCGTCGAGAACGCGCTGCCGCCGCAGCCCGAGGCGACCGGCGCGGCCTGGGCCGACATCTGGCAGCAGCACCTGGCCGGCGAGCCCTGGCTGCTGCGCTGGATCGAGCATCCGACGCGCGACGGCTACTGGCGGCACGGCTCGCTGTGCGAAGACTACGCCGCGATCGAGTGCGCCTGCCTGCTGATCGGTGGCTGGCGCGACGGCTACGCCAACTGCACGCTGCGCACCTTCGCGCAGCTGCGCGGGCCGCGGCGGGCGCTGATCGGCCCCTGGCTGCACGTCATCCCCGACATCGGCACCCCCGGGCCGCGCGTCGACCACATCCACGAGATGGCGCGCTTCTTCGATCACTGGCTGCGCGGCGTCGACACCGGCATGATGCGCGAACCACCGATCACGCTGTACCTGCAGCACGCCGATCCGCCGGCCGCCCAGCGCCCCGTCACCAGCGGTCGCTGGGTGACCCTCGAGGACTGGCCGCTGCCGCAGGGCGGCGAGCGCCGGCTGTACCTCGGCGACGGCGACCTGCGCGACGCGCCGCCGGCTGCAGAGGGCCGCGCCGGCTACCGCTACCACCCATTCGTCGGCACCAGCTTCGGCATGTTCTCGGCCGGCAGCCCGCTGGTCCTGCCGCTCGACCAGCGCGGCGAGGAGGCCTACTCGGCCTGCTGGACCAGCGCGCCCTTCGACGCGGCGCTCGACATCATCGGCCAGCCGACCGTCCGGCTCACCGTCGCCGTCGGCGCGCCCGTCGCCATGCTGGTGGTGCGGTGCTGCGACGTCGCCCCCGACGGCACCAGCGCGCTGATCACCAAAGGCGTGCTGAACCTGACGCACCGCGACTCCGACGAGACCCCGACGCCGGTTCCGGTCGACACCGATCTCGCCGTCACGCTGCTGCTCGACGCGACCGCCTGGCACGTCGCGCCGGGCCATGCGCTGCGGCTCAGCGTCAGCGGCGCCGACTTCCCCAACAGCTGGCCGTCGCCGCTGGCCTACGACGGCGCCGTCGTCACCGGTGGCATCGCGGCCTCGCAGTTGGTGCTGCCGCTGGCATCGCCGCTGCCCGACGCGCCGGCATTCGCGCCGCCGAGCGTCGAGCCGCTGCTCGTCAGCCACGGCCCGCCGCCGCTCTGGCAGATCATCCGCGACCCGATCGCCGACACCACCGCCGTCCACATCCGGGTCGCCGGCGAGACCCGGCTCGACATGCTGCACAGCATCGAGCGCATCTCGGACGCGACCGCGCTGGTGTCGCACGGCGATCCGGCGCAGGCGACGGTGCGCGCGGTCAACAGCCTGGTGCTGCGCTGGCCGCTGCGCACGATCACTGCCCGGGCGCGCGGGCAGATCAGCAGCGATGCCCGGGCGTTCCATCTCACTATCGAGCTGGTGGTCGATCAGGACGGCATCACCACGCTCCAGCGCGCATGGTCGCGTTCGATGCCGCGCGGACTGCAGTGACGGCCGCCCGCGGCCGATGTTGACAGCCTGCGGCGGCCTGGTGATAGCTTTTGACAGTGCTCCGGGAGTCTTTCACGGTGGGGACCTGCTAGGATCGTCGCACGGACGGCATGGCTGTGCGATGATCGTGGGGGCACGAGATGAACCACAACTCCCGGATTGCCGGGTTCCACCGGCTGACGCCCGAGGAGCGGCTGCAGGCGGTGCGCGCATTTGACGGGCTGGGCGAGGATGACATCCGCCAGCTGCGGGGCGGCGCGGGGGTATTGACGGTCGGGCGGGCCGACAAGATGATCGAGAACGTCGTCGGCACCTACGAGCTGCCGCTAGGGATCGCGACGAACTTCCAGGTGAACGGGCGGGACGTGCTGGTACCGATGGTCGTCGAGGAGCCATCGATCGTCGCGGGCGCGAGCTACGCGGCGCGGCTGATCCGTGACGGTGGCGGGTTCACCGCGAGCGCCGACGCCTCGCTGATGATCGGCCAGGTCCAGCTGGTCGGCATCGCCGACGCGGCGCAGGCGATCGCGGCGATCGACGCGGCGCGCGACGACGTGCTGGCGCTCGCCAACCGCCAGAGCAGCAGCCTGGCCGCGCTCGGCGGCGGCGCGCTGGCGCTCGAATACCAGCGTCACGACACGAGCCCGATGGGCGCGATGCTGGTCGTCCACCTGATCGTCGACTGCCGCGACGCCATGGGCGCCAACGCCGTCAACACGATGGCCGAGGCCGTCGCGCCGCTGCTCGAGCGGCTGAGCGGCGGGCGCGCCTATCTGCGCATCCTGTCGAACCTGAGCGACCGGCGGCTCGCGCGCGTGCAGGCGCGCGTGCCGGCGGCGGCGCTGGCGCGCGACGGCATCGCCGGCGCCGACGTCGTGACGGCGATCCTGTGGGCACACGCGCTGGCCGTCGTCGACCCATACCGGGCCACGACGCACAACAAGGGCATCATGAACGGCATCGACCCGGTGATCGTGGCGACCGGCAACGACTGGCGCGCCATCGAGGCCGGAGCGCACGCCTATGCGGCGCGCGGCGGGCGCTACACCGCGCTGTCGCACTGGGAGCGCGACGCTGCCGGCGACCTGGCGGGCACGCTCGTCATGCCGATGGCGGTCGGCATCATCGGTGGCGCGACGCGCGTCCACCCGGCGGCGCAGGCCGCGCTCAAGCTGCTGGGCGTGCGCCACGCCCACGAGCTAGCCGAGATCTGTGTCTGTGCCGGGCTAGCCTCGAATCTGGCGGCGCTGCGGGCGCTGGCCACCGAGGGCATCCAGCGCGGCCACATGACGCTGCACGCCCGCCAGATCGCGCTGGCCGCCGGCGCCCACGGAGACGAGATCGATCTGGTGGCGGCGCAGCTCGTCGCCGAGCGCCAGATCAAGCCGGCGCGCGCCGCCGAGGTGCTGGCGGAGCTGCGGGTGGCGGTGTGACGTGGCGGCCGGCCGGCCTGCCGCGTCGCAGTGCGGAGTGCAACTGCGAGGATGATGATGAGGCGACCGGTCAATCCGGTGGGGATCACCGGCTACGGCGGCTATGTACCACGGTACCGCCTGGCCGCACACGCGATCCATGACGTCTGGGCCGATGGCGCCGGCGCATTGCCGGTCGACGCCAAGAGCGTCCCGGGGTTCGACGAGGACACGATCACGATGGCGATCGAGGCGGGGCGCTACGCGCTGCGGCGCGGCGGCATCGACGGCGCCGCACTCGGCGCGGTGTGGGTCGGCAGCGAGAGTCACCCCTACTCGGTGAAGCCATCGGGGACGGTGGTCGCCGAGGCGCTGGGCGCCGGCCGCTGGATCAGCGCCGCCGACTGGGAATTCGCCTGCAAGGCCGGCTCCGAGGCGCTGAGCGCCGCGATGGCGCTGGTCGGCAGCGGCATGGCGCAGCACGCGCTGGCGATCGGCGCCGACACCGCCCAGGCCCGGCCAGGCGACGCGCTGGAGTACACCGCCGCCGCCGGCGCCGCCGCGCTGCTGGTCGGGCCGGCCGAAGCCGCGCTGGCGCGCATCGACGCGACAGTCTCATACGTCAGCGACACGCCCGACTTCTTCCGCCGCGCCGATCGGCCGTACCCGGTGCACGGGCACCGGTTCACCGGCGAGCCGGCGTACTTCCACCAGGTGCGCAGCGCCACGACGGCGCTGCTCGAGGGGCTCGGCACCACGCCGGCCGACTACACCTACGCGGTGTTTCATCAGCCCAACGCGCGCTTCCCGCAGCTGGTAGCCCGGCAGCTGGGCTTCAGCGCGGCCCAGCTCGCGCCCGGGCTACTGTCGCCGCAGATCGGCAACACCTACTCGGCCGCCGCACTGCTCGGGCTGTGCGCCGTGCTCGACATCGCGCAGCCCGGCGACACCGTCCTGCTGACCAGCTACGGCTCGGGTGCGGGCTCCGACGCCTACGCCCTGACGGTCACCGACCAGCTGGCCGCACGCCGCGCCGCCGCGCCGCCGGTGCAGGCCTTCATCGCGCGGCAGCAGGCGATCAGCTATGCACTGTATGCGCGGCAGCGCGGCAAGCTGGTGATGGGATGAACGAGATGCGTCCGGTCTATCTGCTCGGCGCGGCGGTGACGCCGGTGGCCGAACACTGGGAGCGTTCGCTGGGCGATCTGGCGCACGAGGCCTGTGCGGCGGCGCTGGGCGACCTGCCACGCACGGCGGTCGATGCGCTGGTGGTCGCCAATGCGCTGGCGCCGGCGCTGCAGCTGCAGGCCCAGCTGGGCGCCGCGCTCGCCGACGCCTGTGGCCTCACGGGCATCGAGGCCTGGGCAGTCGAGGCGGGAGGGGCCGCCGGCGGCGTCGCGCTGCGCCAGGCGGCGCTGATGATCGCCGCCGGCGCCGCCGAGCTGGTGGTCGTGCTCGGCGCCGAGAAGGTCAGCGACGTGCTCGATGCGCGCCGCGAGGCGGCGACGGCGTTGAGCAGCGATGCCGACTGGGAGGGGGTGCATGGTGCGACGCTCACCGCACAGTGGGCCATGCTGATGCGGCGCTACATGCACGACTACGGGGTCGGCGCGGCCGACTTCGCGCCCTTCCCGGTGAATGCCCACGCGCGGGCGGTGGCCAACCCGGCGGCGCTGTACCGCTTCGCCGTCGCGCCCGGCCGAATCGCCGGCGCGGCGCCCGTCGCCGACCCGCTGGTGCTGCTCGACTGTGCCACCGCCGCCGATGGCGCCGCGGCCGTGGTGCTGGCGAGCGCGGCGCTGGCCGGGCGCTTCGCCGGCCCCCCCATCCGGCTGGCTGGCTCGGCCGTCGCCACCGACCGGCTGGCGCTCCATGCGCGGCGCGACCCGCTGTGGCTGGCGGCCGCCGGGCAGGCCACCGCGCTGGCGCTGCGCCGCGCCGGGCTCGCCATCGGCGACATCGGCGCCGCCGAGCTCACCGATCCGCATGGCATCGCCGCGGCGCTGGCGCTCGAGGCGGGTGGCTTCGTCGCGCGCGGCAGCGCCGTGCGCCACGCGGCCGATGGCAGGTTCGGCAGCGGCGGCGTGTTGCCGCTGGCCAATGCCGGCGGCTACAAGGCCCGTGGCGACCTGCTCGGCGCCACGGGGGTGTATCAGGTGGCCGAGCTGGCCGCGCTGATGCGCACGCCCGGCGCGCCGCGCGCCACGCTCGCCCAGTGTCTCGGTGGCGTCGGCGCCACCGCCGCCGTCACGGTGCTGGTGCGCGACGACGCCTGAGAGGAGTGCCCTGATGGAACTGCCACGACACTGGCGCCTGCGCGCGGCGCGCTATCGGCTGCTCGGCGCGCGCCACCGGTCCACCGGCGAGGTCGTGTTCCCACGCGAGCCGCGTCATGCTGCCGATGCCTGGGACGACCTGCCGCTCTCGGGGGCGGCCGAGCTGTACAGCTTCAGCGTGGTGCGCCAGCCGGCCACCGATGACGATGCCCCGCCGGCGCTGCTGGCGCTCGTGCGGCTGGCCGAAGGGCCGCTGATCACCGCGCGGATCACCGACTGCCGCGCGGATGAGCTGACCATCGGCATGCCGCTCGAGATGGTCACGCGCGCGTTGCGCGCCCTCGGCCCGGACGGGCTGATCGTCTACGGCTATGCGTTCCGTCCGCTGGTGTGGCCCGCATGACCGGCGCAGGCCGATCGGCTGATGAGGAGCTGACTACCGATGACCGCTGTTGTGCCGCCCGCCGCCGTGCGCGCGCTGTTGCGCCCGCAGTCTGTCGCGATCATCGGCGCCACGCCCGGCGATGGCCGCGGCGGCTGGATCCAGCAGCAGTTGGTGCGCTACGGCTATGATGGCGCAATCTATCCGGTGAACCCGCGCTACACCAGCGTCCGCGGCCTGCCGGCCTATGCCAGCCTGGCCGACATCGGCGCCCCGGTCGAGTTCGCCGCCGTCGCGCTCGGCGCCAACCAGGCGGTGCAGGCGATGCAGGACTGCGCCGCCGCCGGCGTGCGCGCCGTCCTGTTCGTCGCCAGCGGCTTCGCCGAGGTCGGTGCCGCGGGCGCGGCGATCCAGGCCGAGGTGCGGCGCATCGCGCTGGCCCACGGGATCGCCGTGTGCGGCCCCAACTGCTATGGCATCGCCAACATCCACGGGCGGTTCGCCGCCTATGGCGGTGCGCTCAGCGACGGGCTGCACGCCGGGCCGGTCGCGCTGCTGTTCCAGAGCGGTGCGCTGACGCATGCCGCGATGGACGTCGTGGCTGACCGTGGTTGCGGCTATAGTTATGTCATTACCACCGGCAACGAGGCGGTACTGAGCCTGGCCGATTACCTCGAGGCGCTCGCCGATGACGACGCCACGCGGGTGATCGCCTGCTTCGTCGAAGGCATCGCCGACCCGGCGCGTTTCTTCGCGGCGGCGCGGCGCGTCGCCGCCGCCGGCAAGCGGCTGATCGTGCTGAAGACCGGCCGTTCGGCGCTGGCGCAGCACGCGGCGCTGGCGCACACCGGCGCGCTCACCGGCCCCGACGCCATCTACGACGCGTTGTTCCGCCAGGCCGGGATCGTGCGCGTCGGCGACATCGACGAGTTGATCGAGACGGCCGAGCTGCTGTGTGTCGCCCCGCGGCCGCGGCCAGTCGCCGCGGCGCTGGTCTCGATCTCGGGCGGCACCTGTGGCCTGGCGGCCGATCTGGCGCACGCGGCCGGACTGGAACTGGCGACGCTCGCCGATGCGACGCTCGCCCGGCTGCGCGCGTTCCTGCCGGCGTTCGCCACGCCGAACAATCCGCTCGACCTGACCGGGGCGATCGGCGGCGAGCCGACGCTGCTGCCGCAGGCGCTGGCGGCGCTGTGCGACGACCCGGCCGTCGGGCTGGTGGCGCTGGCGCTGAACACGCCGATCGGCGGGGATGCGGCCAGCCGCGGGCTGTACCAGCAGATGTGCGCCGCGCTGGCGGCGAGCCGCGCGCGGCAGCCGCAGCCCCACGTGGCGTGTTCGGTCTCGTCGGGCGCCTGGGATCCCGCCATCGTCGCCGCGCTGCGCGCCGCCGACGTGCCATTGTTGCAGGGCCTGCGCGAGGCGATCCACGCCATGGCGCACTGGCAGCGCCCCGCCGCGCCCGCCGCACTGCCCGCCACACCCGCCGGGCTGCCCGACATGCCCGCCGATGCACCGCGGGTCCTGGGCGAACGCGCCGCGCTGGCGCTGCTCGCGCGCGCCGGTCTGCCCGTCGTGCGCGCCATCGCCGCCGCCGACGCCGATGCCGCCGTGGCTGCGGCCGAACGCCTCGGCTACCCGGTCGCGCTCAAACTCGACGTCGCCGAACTGGCACACAAGACCGAGATCGGCGGCGTGATGCTCGACCTGGCCGACGCCGCCGCCGTCGCCGCCGCGCAGGCCACATTGCAGCAGCGCGCCCGCCGGGCGCTGTCCGCCGACGCCGGCGTGCTGGTGCAGCCGATGGTGCGCGGCGCCGAGATGCTGCTGGGCGTCACCAACCACCCCGGCCTCGGCCCAGTCGTCGCCTTCGGCCTCGGCGGCGTGCTCGTCGAGGTGCTCGGGGACATCGCCATCCGCGCCGCCCCATTCGACGCCGCCACCGCCCGGGCGATGATCGCCGAGACCCGCGCCGCCCGCGTGCTGGCCGGATTTCGTGGTGCGCCGCCCGGCGACATCGAGGCGCTGGCGCAGGTGATCGCCCGGCTCGCGGCGCTCGCGTGGCACTGGCGCGACCACCTGGAGGCGATCGACATCAACCCCGTGATGGTGCTGCCCGCCGGCCAGGGCGTCGTGCTGGTCGATGCGCTGATCGTGCGCCGCGCCGCGGGATGATGGTATGATGGAGGGACACATCGCGCGCAATCGCGCCGCGTCTCAGGAGAGCCCCCCATGACGGCGTCCGAACGACGCTCGCTACAGCAGCAGCTCGCCGGCCAGTTTCCCGGGCTCGAGCTGCACCGCTGGTACATCCAGTACCGCGAGCTCAAGGCGAGCCAGCCCGATGCGGTGCTGCTGTACCGCCTGGGCGACTTCTACGAAGCCTTCGACGACGACGCCAAGCTCGTCGCCGAGCTGTTCGACGTCACCCTCACATCCAAGGAGTTCGCCAGCGATCCGCAGGGCGAACGCCAGCGCTGCCCGATGTCCGGCATGCCCTACCACGCCGTCGAGAGCTACATCGCCCGGCTCGTCGGCGCCGGCTATCGCGTCGCCATCGCCGAACAGATGTCGGAGACCGCCACCAGCCGCAGCGACACCCGGCCGCGCTCGCGGTTCGCCGCCGGCATCGAACCGGGCGGCGCCCAGCGCGGCATGGTCGACCGGCAGATCGTGCGCGTGATCACGCCGGGCACGGTGGTCGACGCCGGCATGCTGGCCGACGAGCACAACCTGTATCTGTGCGCCGTGCTGGTCGATGGCGCGCGCGCCGGCCTGGCCTACGCCGACCTGAGCACCGGCGAGTTCGCCGCCACCGAGTTCCACGGCGGCGGCGCGGTCGCCGCCGCTGCGGGCGAGCTGGCGCGGCTGCAACCGGCCGAGATCCTGGTGAGCGATGTGGCCGCGCAGCGGCCGCCCGGGCTCACGCCCGCCAGCGCCGGCCTGCGCAACGACCTCGAGTTCCTCACGCGCGATGAGCGCGAGGTGCTGCTGCCCGCCGAGCGGGTCGCCCGCCGCGTCGATCGCGCGAACCACGCCCGCTGGGCGCACGGCGCGGTGAGCGTCTGGCCGGCATGGCACTGGGAATCACGCACCGCGCGCGAAGCCATCCAGCAGCAGTTCGCCGTGACGACGCTCGCCGGCTTCGGCCTGGCCGACCGGCCGCTGGCGGCGCGGGCAGCGGGCGCGCTGCTGCAGTATGCCCATGCCACCCAGGCCGGGGCGCTGCGGCATCTGACCGGGCTGCGCGCCTATGATCCCGGCTCGGTGATGTTCCTTGATCCGCCGACCCGGCGCAATCTTGAGCTGCTCGAGGGCAGCGGCGGCACCCGTCAGGGTTCGCTGGTCGCGGTGCTCGACCAGACGCGTACGCCGATGGGGGCGCGGCTGCTGCGACGCTGGATCGCGCAGCCATTGCTCGAGCCGGAGCGCATCGTGCGGCGCCACGATGCGGTGGCCCACTTCCTCGAGGACGCGCTGGGCCGCGCGGCGGTCCGCGAGGCGCTGCGCAGCGTGGGGGATATCGAACGCATCGTCAATCGTGTGCTGCAGGGCCCGACGGTGGTCACGCCGCGCGATCTGGTCCGCCTGCGCGATGGGCTGCGCGCGCTGCCGGCGCTGTGCGCGGCGCTCGATGGCTGGACGCCCGCCGGGCTCGATGCGGCGGGTGGCGCGCTGCCGGCGCCCGAGGCGCCGCGGCGCCGGCGTGCGCCGCCTCCGCCGGCCGATGCGGTCGGGCTGTTCGATGACGATGATGCGCTGGCGCCGCCGCCCGACGCGCCGGCCGTGATTGACCCCTGCGCCGCCACTCTGGCCTTGCTCGAGCGCGCGCTCGACGACCAGCCGCCGGCGTTGCTCGGCGCATCGGATTACCTGCGCGGCGATGCCGCCGATGAGCCGGCGCGGCGTGTCGTGCGCCCCGGCTTCGAGCCACAGATCGACGAGGTGGTGCGCGCCAACCGCGATGCGCAGCAGTGGATCGCGGCGCTCGAGCCGCGCGAGCAGGAACGGACGGGCATCAGGTCGCTGCGCGTGGCGTACAACAAGGTGTTCGGCTACTACCTCGAGGTGCCGCGCAGCGCCGCCGATCGCGTGCCGGAGCACTGGATCCGCAAGCAGACGCTCACCAGCGGCGAGCGGTATGTCACCGAGGAGCTCAAGACTTACGAGGAGATCGTGTCGCGCGCCCGCGAACGGCTGGTCGAGCTCGAGCGCCAGACATTTGGCCGTATCTGCGCCGCCATCGCCGCCGATGGCACCACGCTGCTCGCGACCGCGCGCGCCCTGGCGGCCGTCGATGTCGTGACGGCGCTGGCCGAGGTGGCGGCGCACGGCCGCTACTGCCGGCCCACCATCCACGATGATGCGCGCCTGCGGATCCGCGCCGGCCGCCATCCGGTCGTCGAACGCACCGGCGACGGTGGCTTCGTGCCGAATGACCTGGAGCTCGATCCGGACGCACGCCAGATCATCGTGATCACCGGCGCAAACATGACGGGCAAGTCGACGCTGATGCGCCAGGTGGCGCTGATCGTGCTGCTCGCGCAGATCGGCGCGTATGTGCCGGCCGATGCGGCCGAGATCGGCATCGTCGATCGCATCTTCACCCGCATCGGCGCACAGGACGACATCGCGACCGGGCAGTCGACGTTCATGGTGGAGATGAGCGAGACCGCAGCGATCCTGGCGCAGGCGACGCGCCGCAGCCTGATCGTGCTGGACGAGGTGGGCCGCGGGACGAGCACGTACGATGGCATGGCGATCGCGCGGGCGGTGCTCGAGTATGTGCACGATGAGCCGCGGCTCGGCTGCCGCACGCTGTTCGCGACGCACTACCACGAACTGACGCTGCTCGAGGCGGTGCTGCCGCGCCTGGTGAACGCCCACATGGCGGCGGTCGAGCGCGCTGGCCAGGTGGTGTTCCTGCACACGCTGCGCCCGGGTGGCGCCGATCGCTCCTACGGCATCCATGTCGCTGCGCTGGCAGGGGTGCCGCCGGCGGTCATCCGCCGCGCCCGGACGCTGCTGGCCGAACTGGAGCGCCGCGCTCCGGCGGCAGCGCTGCCGCCTGCCGCGCCGCCCGAGGAAACCGCGCCGCCGGTGGTGGCTGATCCGCTGATCACTGCGCTCAGCCGCCTCGAGATCAATGAACTGACGCCGCTCGAGGCGCTCAACCGGCTGTATGAATACCAGCGCGTCGCGCGCATGAGGACGTCGTGACGGTACGGCGCATCATCGCCCGCGCGCCGGTGCGCGTCGTCGACCTGGGCGGCTGGAGCGACACCTGGTTCGCCGGGCATGGCGCGGTGTGCCATGTCGCGGTGAATCCGGGCGCGCGCGTGTCGCTGACGGCATGGCCGGCTGCCGTGGCGATGGTGCAGCTCGACATCGCTGGCACCGGCGAATGCTACGCGTTTGCGCCGGCGCAGCCGCCCGGCCGACATCCGCTGCTCGAGGCGACGCTGCGCGAGATTCCGCTGCCGGCGGGCATGGCGGCGCGGATCGCCTGCGCGGCGGATGTGCCGCCAGGGTGTTCGACCGGCACCTCGGCGGCGGTGTGTGTGGCGCTGCTCGCCGCGCTCGATCGCCTCGCCGGCGGTGCGCGCGGTGCGGCCGAGTTGGCGCGCGCGGCGCATCGCGTCGAGACGCTGCATCTCGGCTGGCAGTCGGGCGTGCAGGATCAGCTGGCGGCGGCGTTCGGCGGCATCAACCTGGTGCAGATGCCGGCGTATCCCACGGCGCACGTGACGCCGCTGCCGGTGGCGGCGGCGGTGCGCGCGACGCTCGAACGCACGCTGCTGACGGTGTTCCTCGGCCGGTCGCATCACTCGTCGGCGGTGCACGAGCAGGTGATCGCCCGGCTGCGTGCCCACGACGGCGCGCCAGCGCTCGATCCGTTGCGCCGGGCGGCTGCGGCCGGGGCGGCCGCGCTGTGCGCCGGCGATCTGGCGTCCTTCGGCGCGTGGATGGTCACCAACACCGAGGCACAGCGCACGCTGCACCCGGCGCTGGTCAGCGCGGACGCCGATGCGCTGATCGCGCTGGCGCGGCAGTACCACGCCCTGGGCTGGAAGGTGAACGGCGCCGGCGGCGACGGCGGCTCGCTCTCCATCCTGTGCGCCGATGCGGCGCACCACGCCCGGCTGGCGCGGGCGATCGAGGCCGCGGGCGACCGGTGGCGCGTGCTGTCGTTCCGGCTGGCGGCTGATGGGGTGCGCGCGCGCGATGTGCCCTGACGAGCGGGCGCCGCTGCGCTGATCGCGCTGGCGCGGCAGTACCACGCCCTGGGCTGGACGGTGAACGGCGCCGGCGGCGACGGCGGCTCGCTCACCATCCTGTGCGCCGATGCGGCGCACCATGCCCGCCTGGCGGCCTTCGGCGCGCGGCTGGTCACCTTGCGCCCGGCGTGTCCTGGCCGCGCGCCGGCTGTTCGACGCGCGCCTCCCAGAATCCCACCTCGAGGTAGCGCGCGTGCGTGGCACGGCGACCGAGGCGCCGGGCCAGCGGCGCCAGCGCCCGGGCCAGCGGCAGCGTGATCGCCGGCGGCGGCCGGCACATCACGGTGTCGTCGGCGTACTCGTCGCCGATCACCAGCGCCTGCAGCAGCCGCGGCTGGCCACGCGACGTGAGCAGCCCGTCGTGCGCCATGCCGAACAGTGTCGTGATCACCGCACCGATCCTGGCCGCCGGCCGCGTCTCGCCGATCACGGCACCCAGTTCGTCGCCGCAACAGCGGAACGTATGCGCCGTACCGCGCGTCACCACCAGCGCATCACCGGCGCGCGCCTCGCGCTCGACGCCAGCGATGACGAAGACGAAGCGCCCCTGCACGATCTCGAAGGATTCATCGTAGGCCGGGTGGCGATGCGCCGGCGGCCCGACGTTGCCCGGCGGGAATATGCCGACGCCCCGCGCCTGCACGCCATCGCCCGCGGCGCCGTCGCTGAGACCGAAGATCCATTCGCCGGTGATCGGCTGTGAGCAGAGGAACGTCGTACGCTGCGCCAGCAGCGCCGCGATCGGGCCGTCGCTGTCGTAGCTGAAGCCCGTGCCATCGATGGGCTGGCCGTGTCCATCGAGCCGCCGGCCGGTCGTGATCAGCGCCATACTGCTACCCTCGCTCGCGCCATGCTCCAGTGCTGCGACATTCTATCACCAGCGGCTCAGTACAGCCACGGCACAAAACGCCACGAACGCTGCAGGTACGCCGGATACTCGGGAAACTGCTCCGCCAGCCAGCGTTCCTCGCGGCGCGCCTTGCGATCAAAGAACAGCAGCAACACCACACTGAGCAGCAGCGCCGGCAGCGCGAAGCGCGACCAGGCCAGCGCCAGCGCCAGGACGCCGATGCCGCTGTAGATCGGGTGCCGGATCAGGCGGTAGACGCCGCTCGTCACCAGTCGGCCAGTCGGCAGCGGCCGGGGGAATGGCGTCAGGTTCGCGCCGAGGCGCACGGCCGCGGCCAGCAGGATCGTCGCGCCGCCGCCGGTCAGCAGCAGCGTGACCGCCAGGTGGGTCGTGCGCCAGGACGCCGGCCAGGACGAGGTGTCGGCGGCGCCGGGCGCCATCACCAGCGCCAGCAGCAGCACGGCCTGCACGACAACCCACAGGCCACCACGCTCGACGAATCGGTGAGTCATCGTGCTGCTCCCTGGTTCTCGCTGCGGCCGTTCGCGCCCCCTGCGCCGGCCGAGCAGCCGGTGCGCCAGCAGCGGGCCGCTGGCGGCAATGCGCCCGGTGACCGCGTAGGCTGCGGTCGGCTCAGGGCGCGCCCTGCCGGCTGGCCGGTGCCCGCGCCCGCCCATCGAGTATATCACGCCGCAGCGTCGCCTGCTCTCCCCGGCGGCAATGCAGCGACGCTGGTGCTGCGCCGTGCCAGCCTGGCGTGCCATTCCTCCCGGCCTGCGCGCGAAATTGCCCATTTCTCACGGAATACTGCAGGCACATCCTTGACAGGCGCGCCGGCATGCTCCATACTGGTGGTGCGACGTGCCGCAGCGCACGCGCCCGGGGCGCACGCCTCGGTTTGGTTTTTGGATTGTTGGTTTTTGGATTGTTGGTTTTTGGATTGTTGGTTTTTGGATTGTTGGTTTTTGGATTGTTGGTTTTTGGATTGTTGGTTTTTGGATTGTTGGTTTT
>JAGWYG010000083.1 GCA_018969485.1 Chloroflexota bacterium | reverse complement strand
GTCACATGAAGACGCGAAGGGGCGGGGGGGCGGGGGGCGGGGTCACACGAAGACGTGAAGGAGCTGAAGGCAAGGTCCTCACTCCTCACTCCTCATCACGGCAGGGCCATCACAAACGCGAGGAGCGCCAGCGCGGCCAGCAGGAACTGGAAGCCGCGCCAGACGCGATCCGCCTCGATCGACGGCGGATGCCCCGGGTTCACCAGCACGCGCGACGGGTCCCGTGGGTCGACGCGCAGCGGAATGGCGGCGCCGACCGTCGCCGGCAGGCCATCGCCGGGCCACCACTGCTCCTCGACGCGGTAGGGCGCTCCGGCGAGCTCGAACGTGATCACCGCACGCCACTGATGCCCGCCGTACGTCCCCACGCGCACCGACCGGATCGCCGTCACGCTGCCGACGACATCGACGCCACGCGCCAGGAGGTCGGCGCGGCGCGCGCGCGTGCGACGATTCCGGTGCAGCGCCAGCTCGCCGATCGCGACGATGCCGGCCAGCACCAGGGCCAGCCCGATCCAGCGTCCGACCACACGCCCCCCTGCTCTGGCCCGCGCACCATTCAGCCGATCGGCGCATAGCTGCCGCGGCGCAGCGGCTCGCCGCGCGCCAGCGCACGCGCCAGCGCATTGTGGCGCTCCACCAGGCGGCGCACATCGACGTCGAGCAACTGGCCATCGACGACCCGCGGGCGCCCGGCGACCAGCACCAGATCCGCCGTCGGCGGCTGGCAGAACACCAGCGACGCCAGCGGATCGTGAACCGCCGCGCCCGCCAGCGGCAGCGTATCGAGGCGAAAGCCGACCAGATCCGCCGACATCCCCGGCGCCAGCGCGCCGATATCGTCGCGGCCGAGCACCGCAGCCCCGCCGCGGGTCGCCAGCCAGAGCGCCTGGTGGGCGGTGAGCGCCGCCGGATCGCCGCCGACGCGTGCCAGCAGCAGCGCCTGGCGCGCCTCGGCCAGCAGGTGCGAGCTGTCATTCGACGCCGAGCCATCGACGCCGAGCCCGACACGCATCCCCGCGTGGCGCATCGCACCGAGCGGCGCGATGCCCGACGCCAGGCGCATATTCGACGACGGGCAATGCGCCACGCCAGTACAGCTGTGCCCCAGACGCCGCACCTCATCCGCCGACGGATGCACCAGGTGCGCATGCCACACATCCGTGCCGACCCATCCCAGCGTCTCGGCCAGTTCGACCGGGGTCTGGCCGAACGTCGCCTGGCAATACGCGTGCTCATCGCGCGTCTCGGCCAGGTGCGTATGCGAATGCACGCCGTACGCGCGCGCCAGCGCCAGGCTCTCGCGCATCAGGTCGGGCGTGACCGAGAACGGCGAGCACGGCGCCAGCACGACGCGGGTCAGCGCATGGCGTGCCGCATCGTGGTACTCCTCGATCACGCGGCGCGAATCGCGCAGGATGGCGTCCTCGGCCTCGACTACCCGATCGGGCGGCAGGCCGCCCTGCGACTCGCCGAGCGACATCGAGCCGCGCGCCGCATGGAACCGGATGCCGATGGCGCGCGCCGCCGCGATCTGATCGTCGAGCCGGGCGCCATTCGGCCAGATGTAGGTGTGATCGCTGGCGGTCGTGCAGCCGCTCAGCAGCAGTTCGGCGCAGGCCACGGCCGTACTCACCGCAATCGCCTCGGGCGTCATCCCGGCCCAGATCGGATACAGCGTCTTGAGCCAGCCGAACAGCGTGGCGTCCTGCGCCGCCGGCACGTTGCGCGTCAGGGTCTGGTAGAAGTGATGATGGGTATTGACCAGGCCGGGCATCACCAGCATGCCCTGTGCGTCGATCACGCGATCCGCCTGGCGCGGCACCGCCGCGCCGGCGCCGACGTGCGTGATCACGCCGTCGCGGATGAGCAGCGCGCCATCGACGATCCGCCGATCCGCGTCGTCCATCGTCACCAGCAGTGCCGCACGATCGATCAGCAGCGTCGTCATGGTTGCTCCTCGCCCGCCGTGGCGCGGCGCACCGCCGCACGCACCCGCTCGGGGGTCATCGGCTGCCGGCTCAGCCAGGCGCCGGTCGCATCATGGATCGCCGCCGCCAGCGCCGGCGCAAACGGCACCAGCGGCATCTCCGACATGCCGCGCGCGCCGAACGGGCCCTGATCATCGGCATGCTCCAGGATGAGCGGGATGATCCGCGGCGCCATATCGAGCGCCGTCGGCAGCAGATACGTCGAGAAGCCTGCCGTCCGCACCTGGCCGTCGCGCATCTGGAACTCCTCCATCAGCGCATACCCCAGCGCCTGGGCCAGCGCGCCCTCGATCTGCCCTTCGACCTGCTGCCGATTGATCGCCCGGCCGACATCGTGTGCGCTGATGATCGTCACGACGCGGCAGGCACCGGTGGCCGGATCGACATCGACCTCGAGCGCCTGTGCGGTGTAGCCGTAGCAATAGTTCGGCCGGCCGGCGCCGTCCGCCGCGGCCAGCGGCGTGGTCGCCCGCGGCCGGAACTGCACCGTCGCACACGCCGGGCGCTCCTCGTCGTGCCAGCGCGCCAGCGCGGCCAGCGCCGCATCGTGCACCGCACGCCCGGCGACGAGCGTGAGGCGCGACGCCGACGCGCTGCCGGCGTCGGGGGTCGCGGCGCTATCGTCGCTGATCAGGTGCACCTGCCCGAGCGCCAGGCCGAGGGCGGCGGCGGCGATCTGGCGCATCGCCAGATGGCTGCCCTGGCCGACATCGGCGACGCCAGTGCGCACGACGGCGCGTTCGATCACATCGGCGCCCGACAGTTCGACGGTGGCGGTCGCCTGCTCGGGGTACCCAAAGCTGTATCCGACGTTCTTGATGCCGCAGGCCACCCCCCAGCCGCGCCGCCAGCCGGCGGGCGGCGCGCTCTGCGGCTGGCGCGCGAGCTCGTCCACCACCGCATCGAGGCAGGCGCGCACGCTGACGCCGGGCGGCAGCGGCTCGCCCGAGGGCTCGATCGAGCCCTCGCGGTACAGGTTGCGCCGTCGCATCTCGACCGGATCGATGCCCAGCGCGCGCGCCAGGCGCGTGACCATCGACTCGCTGGCGAACTGGGCCTGGGGCGAGCCGAAGCCGCGGAACGCCCCGGACGGCACGTTGTTGGTATACAGCGCCAGGCCCTCGAGCGCCACATTGGCGACCTCGTAGCACCCGGTGGCGAACAGCGTGGCGATCTTGACGACCTCCTGGCTGGTCGAGGCGTAGGCGCCGCCATCGGCCAGCAGGCGCGCCGCGACGGCGGTGATCGTGCCATCACGCCGCGCACCCCAGCGCGTCTCGATCGTGAACGGATGGCGCTTGTGGCGCGTCGCCATCGATTCGTCGCGGCGCCACACCAGCGCCACGTGGCGCCGGCAGACCCAGGCCGCCAGCGCCAGCAGATGCTGCACGCCCAGATCCTCGCGGCCGCCGAAGGCGCCGCCGATGGCGGCATAGCGGACGACGACCCGATCCTCGGGCAGGCGCAGCATCGCGGCGATCTGCCGGCGATCCTCGTGCAGCCACTGCCCCGCCGTCTCGACGACGATGCGGCCGTCGTCATCGACCCACGCGACGCCGGCTTCGGGCTGGAGAAAGGCGTGCTCCTGCCAGCTGGTCCGGAATGTTTCGCTGAGGACGATGTCGGCCTCGGCGAAGCCACGGTCGGGATCGCCACGGCGGATCTGCAGCCGGTGGACGATGTTGCCGGGGCGGTGGGGGTGCAGCAGCGGCGCATCGGGGTGCAGCGCGGCGTGCACGTCGCCCACCAGCGGCAGGTCCTCGTAGTCGACCCGCACCAGCGCCGTCGCCGCACGGGCGCTGGCAGGATCGTCGGCGACCACCAGCGCGACGCGGTCGCCGACGTAGCGCACGACGTCGTCGCACAGCACCGGCGCGTCGGCGTCGATCAGGCCGAACCGGTTGAATGGCACGTCGGCGGCGGTGAGCACCGCCAGCACGCCGGGCAGCGCGCGTGCGGCGCTGGTGTCGATGTGCCGGATGCGCGCATGCGGCCGGCCGGCGTAGACCACCGCGAGATGCGCCATCCCGGCGCGCACCAGGTCGCCGGGGTAGGCGGTCGCGCCGGTGACCTTGCCGACGGCGTCGGGGCGGGGCAGCGATGCGCCGATCATGGCTGCACCCCGGCGCCGGCGCGGCACACCGCCTCGATCAGCTTGCGGTAACCGGTACAGCGGCAGATGTTGCCGGCGAACGCGTCGCGCGCGGTCGCCTCGTCGATCGCATCGCCGTCGGCGAGCAGCCGGGCGCCCGACATCAGGAAGCCGGGGATGCAGTAGCCGCACTGCACCGCGCCACAGGCGACGAAGGCGTCCTGCAGCGGATGCAGCGCGCCGTCGCGCGCCAGCCCCTCGATGGTCGTCACTGCGGCGCCATGTGCCTGCCCCGCGGGCACCAGGCACGACAGCACGGCGCGGCCGTCGAGCCAGACGGTGCACGAGCCACACTCGCCCTCGCCACACCCCAGCTTGGTGCCGGTCAGGCCGGCATGGCGCACCAGTTCGAGCAGGGTGTGCGCCGCGTCGCCGGCGAAGCATGCCGGCTGGCCGTTGAGCTGGCAGTCGATCGTGCCGGTGTAGGCCGCCTCCGGCGCGACAGCCGGGCCGCTGCCGAGCAGCGGGCCGGGCGCGACCGGCGCCGGCGCACCGTCGGCCAGCCCGGTCAGCGCGCGCGTCACCAGCGTCGCCACCAGCTCGCGGCGATAGTCGGCCGAGCCACGCACGTCGTCGATCGGCGCGACCGCCGCGGCCGCCAGCGCACCGGCGTGCCGGGCTGCGGCGGCGTCGAGGCGCTGGCCGGCGAGCGCCTGCTCGGCCGCCGCCACCCGCACCACCGTCGGCGCCACGCACCCCAGCGCGATGCGGGCGTGCCGCACCACGCCGGCGGCATCGCACGCGACGACGCAGGCGGCATTCACGACTGCGATCGCCTGCGCCCGCCGCAGGCCGAACTTGAGGAATATGCCGCGCTCGTCGGCCGCCGGCAGCGGCACCCGGACGGCGGTCAGCAGCTCGTCGGCCGCCAGCACGGTGCGCCGCAGCCCCACGTAGAACTCCCGCAGCGCGACGCGCCGTACGCCGCGCCGGCTGCTCAGCTCGACCGCCGCATCGAGCGCCAGGAGCGCCGTGATGGTGTCGTTGGCCGGCGATGCCGTGACCAGGTTGCCGGCGATGGTGGCCTGGTTGCGGATCTGCGGCGCGCCGACCTCGCGGCAGGCCTGCACGAGGGCGGCGGCGTAGGTGGCGCACTGCGGCGATGCCAGCACTTGGCGGTGCGTCACCAGCATGCCCAGCACCAGCGCATCGTCCTCGACGGTGATCTCGCGGCCAGCATCAAGGCCGCTCAGATCGATCGCCACCGCCAGGCGCGCCTGGCTGCGCTCGAGCTCCACCAATACGTCGGTGCCGCCGGCGATCGGCCGCGCAGCGCCGGCGTGACGCTCGAGCAGTTCGAGCGCGGCGGCGAGCGTCGCCGGGCGATGGTATGTCTGCCACACCGGAGAACTCCCTTCCATGGCGCGCGTCGTGCCGCCGGCGCCGGCATCTGGATCGCGCCCGGCCGCTTGACGCGCTTGGTCATCCGCGGTAGTGTACCACAGCGCCATCGTGGCTCACGAGGAGGATGCGTGGATCGCCTGTCTGTGACGACGCTGAATCAGCTGGATGCCGCCGGCTTCGCCGCGGCGCTCGAGGGCATCTTCGAGGGCTCGCCGTGGGTCGTGCAGGCGGCGGCGGGCCGTCGCCCCTTCGCCGACCGCGCCGCGCTCCTGGCGGCCTGTGCCGCGGTGGTCGGTGCCGCCGACCGCGGTCAGCAACTGGCGCTGATTCGCGCGCACCCGGATCTGGCCGGGCGCGCGGCGCTCGCCGGCACGCTGACCCGCGAATCGGCCGGCGAGCAGGCGTCGGCGGGCCTCGATCGCCTCGATCCGGCGGAGTTCGCACGCTTCCATGCGCTCAATCAGGCGTACCGCGAACGCTTCGCCTTCCCGTTCGTCATCTGCGTCCGCCGCCAGACGAAACAGTCCATCCTGGCGGCGTTCGAGCAGCGCCTGACTCATGATGCCGCCGACGAGATCGCGACGGCGCTGGCCGAGATCGTCGCCATCGCCGACATCCGCCTGGCCGAACGCATCGCGCCCTGATCATTTGCGACGCTGGAGGAGCCCTGTGGCCGACGAGATTCAGTACACGATCAGTTATGGCAAGCTGGCGATCCCGGTGTATCGCGCCTATGCCACTCCGCTGGCCGGTCTGCCGGCGCTCCCCGAATCGACATTCACCGGCCGGCCGAACGTGCTGTTGGCGCTCGAGATCGACGTGGAGGTCTTCGGCGACACGTTTCTGGAGGCCTACACCATCGGCGACAACCGCCAGGTGGTGGCGACCGACAGCATGAAGAACGCCGTGCTGCGCGAGACGCTGGCCTACCGCGGCGCGACGATGGAGGGGCTGCTGGCCGAACTGGGGCGCACGCTGCTGCAGACATATCCGCAGATGGGCTGGCTGCGGCTCGGCGGCCGCGAGATTCCGTTCCCCAGCGTACCGCTGAGCGCAGACGGCGTGCCGATCGACAACGAGCTGCTGTTTCGCCGCGCGCACGACGAGCGCGCGGTGACCGAGCTCGAGCTGCGGCGCGTCGGCGGTGGCATCGCGCTCACGGCGCTGCGCAGCGGGCTGGTGGGCCTCGAGCTGCTCAAGATCAGCGGCAGCGCCTTCACCGGCTTCGTGCGCGATGGCTATACCACCCTCCCCGAACGGCATGACCGCCCGCTGTACATCGCCACCGACCTGCACTGGACCTACCGCGATCCGCAGGACGGGGTCGCGGCCGATGTCTCGCGCTACATCGCGGCCGAACAGGTGCGCGATGTCGTGGCGCACGTCTTCCACGGCTTCGTCAGCGAATCCATCCAGCATCTGCTGCACGAGATGGGGCTGCGCCTGCTGGAACGGCTGCCGCAGCTCCACTCGATCGCCTTCGCCGCCCAGAACCGCACCCGCGATCCGGTGGCCGAATCGCCCGACGACCCGCGCGTCCGCGTGGCGACCGATCCCTTCAACGCGTTCGGTGCGATCCGTCTCACGATGGCCCGGGGTGGCGCGTGACCGGGCGGCTGACGACGCATGTGCTCGATACGACGCGCGGCGTGCCGGCGCACGGCATGGCGCTGTCGCTGTGGCGCATCGATGACGCCGGCGCCCGTGCGCTGCTGCTGCGCGCCACGACCAACGCCGATGGCCGGCTGGACCAGCCGCTGCTGGCGGGCGCGGCGCTGCAGCCCGGGCGCTACGAGCTCGTGTTCGCGGTGGGGGCGTACTTTGCGCTCGCGGCGACGCCGGCATTCCTCGACGAGGTGCCCATCCGCTTCGGCATCGCCGACGCCGGGGCCCACTATCATGTGCCGCTGCTGGTGTCACCGTGGGCGTACAGCACCTACCGCGGCAGCTGATGCAGGAGAAGGGCCAATGGCTCCTCTGTCGGGCCGGCTGGCGGGTGCGGCCGCGCGGCTGGCTGGCACGCTGTGGTTGCTGACGGCGGCGGGCGATGCTGCGCTGCGCGCCGGGGTGCTGCGCGGTGAGGCCTGGCCGGGGCTGACGCTGCTGCCGTTCGTCGCGTCGCTGGTGCCGCTGGCGCTGGCGAGCGCGCTGGCGCTGCGGTGCTGCTGGGGTGGCGGTGCGCTCGCGCGCCTGGGGCTGGCGCTGGCCAGCGCGGGCAGCGTGGGCGTACTGCTGGCGCTGCCGCTCGGCGCACAGCCCGCTGCGCCCGGCTGGCTCGGCACGGCGGCGGCTGCCAGCCTGCTGGCCATCCGGCTCGGCTGGCTGGTGTTCGGCATCGCCGCGCTGCGCCGTCGGCTGCTGCCGCGCTGGAACCTGGCGCCGGTGCTGGTGGGGGCGAGCGCGCCGCTCAGCCTGCCATTCACGTGGTTTGGAGCGCCCCCCTGGCTGCCGCTGCCGGGGATCACGCCCGCCTGGCACTTCGCCGTGAGCGGCGCAGCCTGGCTGATGCTCGGCGGCGCGCTCACTGGCAGCCGTGCCACGCCGCCGGCGCTCAGCCCCGCGCCGCCAGCGCCGTCTGCACCATCACGCGATACGCCAGCGAGCGGTGCTGCAGCTGATTGACCGTCCCCACCACCGTCAGCCCCCATTCCGGCACACGGAACATCACCGCACCGCTCGCGCCGCCGTGCCCGACGAACGGCGGCACGCGCCGCAGGCCGGTCATCAGCCGCGGCAGCCGCATGCGCATCACGCCGAAGCCAACCTCGAACGGCGGGAAGACCGCGTGCCACTGCGACTGCAGCTCCGCCAGGATGGCGGCGTCGCACAGCGTGCCGCCAAAGAATGCCGCCAGGAAGCGCAGCCCGTCATCGAGCGTGCTCACCACGCCACCATCGGCCTGCACCGATGCCATCGCCCGCGGAATGCTCAGCGGCGTCGCCCCGTGGAACAGCGTCGCGATCGCGTCGTAGCGCACCACGTCCACCGGCATGAAGCACCAGGTGGCGGTCAGGCCGAGCGGCGCCACGATCCGCGCCTGCAGCGCCGCGCCGAACGGACGCCGATCGAGACGCTCGATGAGTGCGCCGAGCAACTGGTAGCCGGTATCCGAATACGCCCCACGACCCGGGCGGCCCGATCGCATCCCGCGGGTCCAGGCCAGGACATCATCAAGGGTCCAGGCCATATCGTGCGCGATGACGCGGCCGAACGTCGTCGAGCCGTCGCGGCGGCGGCCCTCGAAGTAGTCGGCCAGGCCGGCAGTATGCGCCATCACCTGACGGACCGTCATCGTGTGGGAGTGGTCGACGCCGCGCACGACGACCAGGCCGGTGAGATCCAGATCGGGCATATATCCGGCGAGCGGCGCGTCCCAGTCCAGCCGCCGCTCACTGCGCAGCTGCGCCAGGATCGCCGTCACGAACAGCTTGGTGCAGCTCGCCACGAAGAACGGTCGATGCGCATTGCCATACGTCAGATCCAGTTGCCCGTCATCGGTGCGCATGCGCCACAGCACCTCGCCGGTGCGTCGATCCGATGCGGCTGCGTCGAGCAGATCGCGAATCACCTCATGACGTCTCATCGTCGGCCTCCGCCTCACTGCCATCGCGTCGCGGGCCACCGGCTCGGCCTGGGCCCAGGTGATCAGCGCGTCGCCGTGACCTTCTGCAAGCCCCGCGGGCGTTCCGGATCGACGCCGCGCGCCAGCGCCAGCTGTCTGGCAAAACACTGCCCCACCACCACCGTCGTCATCGGCGAGAGCCGTTCATCGACGGTCACGGGCAGGCGCAGCGGATGGCGGGCATGCCGCAGCACTGCGTCGTCATCGCTGATCGCGATCACATGCGCCTCCAACTCGGCCAGGCGTGCCGTGAGCGCCGCCAGATCGGCGGCAGTCGCACCGGCCGGCGCGACCAGCACCGCCGGAAAGCCGCGGGCGATCAGTGCGATCGGCCCATGGCGAAAATCCGCCGCGGAGTACGGCTCGGTCGGCACGTAGGTCAGCTCCTTCATCTTCAGCGCAATCTCCCAGGCGGTGGCGTAGTTGTAGCCGCGCCCCAGCGTCACGCAGGCCGGCATCGCGGCCTCGGCGGCGGCGACCTCGGCGATCGCCGGCTCGAGGCGCAGCACGGCCTCGACCGCGTCGGGCAGCCGATGCAGCGACGCCAGCCCGGCGCGATCATCGGCCAGCGCAAACACCAGCGCCGCGAGCGCCGCCAGTTGCGTGGTGTACGACTTGGTCGCAGCCACGCTGCGCTCGGCGCCGGCATGCAGATCCACCTGATGCTCGGCCGCCAGCGCCAGCGGCGACGCCGCCGCGTTGGTGAAGGCCACCGTCGCCGCGCCATCGCGGCGGGCATCGGCGATCACGCTGCAGATGTCGGGCGACTGCCCCGACTGCGAGACGCCGATGACGAGCATGTCGCGGTAGCGCATCGGGGCGGCGTAGAGCGTATGCAGCGACGGCGCCGCCAGCATCACCGGCAGGCCGAGGCTGGTGCCGAACAGATACTGCGCATAGCGTGCCGCGTTGTCCGAGGAGCCGCGCGCCGCGATGACGACCCCGGCATACTGCCGCGTGCCCAGTTGTCGGGCCACCGCCGCGATATGCGCCTCCTCGAGGCGCATCAGCCGTTCGAGCGCCGCCGGCTGTTCGAAGATTTCATCACGCAACACCGAAGACACAGGCACTCCTTCGTCAACTCGTCTCGTGTCATCACGCGTGTGCCCATTATACATGTGCCGCGACGACCGCCCCTGCCGCGGTGCGGCCAGGCCGCGCGTGCCTGGCGCCTCACGGGTATAATGGTGCGGTATCGCCCGTGGTTGGAACGACAGGAGTTGCCATGTCCTCCTCGCCTCCAGCGGGATCGCGACCGTCGGCCGGTGCGATTCTCGCCGCCATCGTCATCATCGGCACCGTCATCGGCGTCGTGGCCATGCTGGTCGGCCCGCTGCCGAACACGTCGCCGCAGCCCGCGCCCACCGCCGCGTTCACCGCCCAGCCCGAGGCCGCCGCGCCGACGGCGCCGGCCGCACCGGCGGAGCCACGCCAGTACGCCGAACGACCGCCGATGACCATCGACCCGGCGCGCGCGTACACCGCGACGATCACCACGCCGCGCGGCGACATCATCATCACCCTGCGGCCCGATCTCGCACCGCAGACGGTCAACAGCTTCGTGTTCCTGGCGCGTGAGGGGTTCTACGATGGCCTGACCTGGCACCGCGTCCTGCCGCGCTTCATGGCCCAGGGTGGCGATCCGACGGGGACGGGCGGCGGTGGCCCGGGCTATACGGTGCCGGCCGAATTCAGCGACATGCCGTTCGACCGGCCCGGCATCGTCGCGATGGCTCGCGCCAACGATCCCGACAGCGCCGGGTCGCAGTTCTTCATCACCACCGCGCCGGCCGACTATCTCACCGGCCAGTACACGATCTTCGGCGAGGTGCGCGAAGGCCAGGCGATCGTCGACGCCATCCCGCTGCGCGATCCGGCGCAGAATCCGACGACCCCTGGCGAGGAGATCGTGCGCATTCGCATCACCGAGGAGTGAGCCGGCGCCTCAGGAGCGCCCGAGGCGTCGCCGCGCCGCGGCCGCCGGCGTCTCGGGCGGCAGCGCTTCGCCCGGCGCGCCGGTCTCGCGGTCGCGCCGCGTACTCCCATGGCCCACGACGATCTCGCTGGCCGCATGGGCTCCCGGCGTGATTGCCACCGCATCGTAGGGGAGCTCGCCCTGCTCGACGCCGAGTGCCACCAGCCACTGCCAGAGCGCATCGCGCCGCTCGGCGTCGTCGGCGGCGAGCAGCGGCCGCGGCCGTGCATCGACGATGATGCCGAGCACGCTGCCGTCGATGAACTCCTCACGCTCTTCACGCCCACGGCGCCCCAGGGTCCGCAGCACGCGCGATCCGCCAGCCTGCCGGATGGTCAGGGTGCCGCGCGCACCGGCAGCCGCCGGAATGCGGACCAGATCGCCATAGGCGACGCTGATGCGCTGCGCGGTGCCATTCTCCAGCGTCAGCTCGAGGTCGAGCGCTGGCTTGCCGACGCGCCCGCCCGCGGGCGGGATGACGCAGGTCGCCAGCGGCGTATTCTGCAGCAGATCATACTCGAACAGCGACAGCGCCGCCGCGGGATCGCTGCGCGCGAGCGCCCCGCTGCTCGCCAGCAGGCCAAAGGCGTCGAGGTGCAGGTCGAAGATCGCCGTGGCGTCCGGATCGGGGCTCGGCAGGGCGTCGAGCACTGCCAGCGCCACATGGCCGGGATGCGGCGCATGCGCGAAGATGCCACCGGCGGCGATGACGAAGTCGTAGCTCTCGGCCTCATCGCCGAGTGCCTCCCACGCCGCCCGGATGATCTCGCGCGCCAGCGCCAGATCGATCAGCGCCGCCTCGCGCGTCGCCGCCGCCACCAGCGGCCGCAGCGCGACGTTGAGCAGGTGATGCCACAGCGTGCGCTCGTCGATCACGAACGGCAGCCAGCGCGCCAGCGCCGCGAGGCCAGCCTGGTCGACCAGCCGCGCATTGCCCTGTCGGCTGCCAAACGGCGCCCAGGCGGGCACGTAGCGCCCCTCGTTCGCCAGCAGGATGGTGGTGCCGGAGCCACCGATGTCGATGGCGCAGACCGCCCGGCCGTGCTGCTCGGCGATGTACCGCGCCATGATGCCCTGACCCTCGATGGTGGCGCAGAGCGGTGCGCTGAGTTGTGGCAGCAGCCCGGCACACTCGCTCACCGACTGGCGCACGCGCTGGGCATAGACCTCGGCGAGGGCCTGGCGCGCGCCATCGAGTTGCTCGACGTCGGCGGCGGGGCGGACATTCGCAGCGATGTGCAGCGCTGCCTGCTCGCCGAGCACCGCAGCCACCGCCCGTGCGACCCGCTGGTTGCCGGCATAGACCACCGGGATCGCGGCCACCCCGCTGCCGGCCAGCGGCGACCGGTCGATCGCCAGGCCGACGACGTGCGCCAGCCGCACCAGCGGCTCGCGGGCGCCGCCATCATGCCCGCCCGCCAGCACCACACAATCCAGCGGCAGACGCGTCAGCGCCGCCAACTCGCGGTCGAGCCACTCGGCGGTAGCGATGCGCCCGGTGCCCGGTGCATCGAAGGTGAGCATGTGCCGCACCTGGTGCGGCACCGCCCGGCAGGCGCGCACTGCGCTCTGTGCCGACACATCGTGGGCGATGGCCGCCACAGCGATGTTGAGCGGTTCGGCGATGCTGGTGACCGCGACCAGCGCATCGACCCCCTGGCCTTCGGCGTCGCGCGGGATGATCAGGTTGCCGGCATGCACCAGCCGCCGCCCGACGACATCACCGATCTGCTGCGCGCCCTCGAGCACGGCCACCAGCGCATCGCGCTGGGGTGCCGCAATCGACGACGCCACCTCGACGCGGCTGACGAGCCGTGCCTGGCCATCGACCACATCGATCAGGCTGACGCGCGTCATCAACGAGCCGATCTCGCAGATCAACGTCGCTTGTGGGTCGGGAATCGCAGGCATCGCAGTCTCCTGGTTCGCACCGGCGGTCGGTCGGTCATCCGGTCAGGCGTGCCAGCCAGTCGATGATCAGGCGCACGCGCTCGAGCAAGGCGACGCTGTAGCTCTGCAGGCCGGCGGCGAACAGCCCGCCGAAGGCGATGACCATGCACCAGCGGCCGACGGCGCCGAGCCGGTTGATGACCGCTCCCGCGGGGTGGTCGTCGGCGACGCTGGCGCTGAATCCGATGAGCACCAGGATGGTGACGGTGATGCCGGCGAACCCGATCAGGGTGGGAGCGCCGGCACCATCGATGCCGGTGAGGCTGAGGATCTGGGGCACGATGCTGCCGAGCACCGCACCGCTCACCGCCAGCCCGGCGGCGACGCCGAACACCAGCCCGAGCGGCAGGTTGGACAGCCACGCCAGGCGCGAGCCGGGCCGCAGCCGGGTGAAGAGCAGCAGGCCGAGCACGAGCGGGATCGCATAGGCGATCTGCGAATCGGGCGCGCCGGCGAGCAACTGGCGTACGGCTGGAGCGAGGACGGTGTGATAGGTGATGACGAACGCCACGCCGAGCGAGGTGCCGATGAACAGCGATTGCACCGCCCGATAGACCGGATGCTCGCCGAGCACGCGGCTGAGCACCGCCAGCGTCAGCAGCACTGCGATGGTGTCGGCAGCACTGATCGTCATGACGCGCTCCTCCGGCGCACCGCCGTGGCGATGCTGGCGGTCAGGGCCATCGCGGCCAGCAGCACTCCCAGCCCGAGCGTGATGACCCGCAGCGCCGCGAACTGGCCGTCGTCATGGGTGCCGCGCGTGGCGCGGTAGCCGGCGGCAGCCGTCGGGCCGGCGAGCATCGTGACGCCCGGCTGTCGCGCATAGGGTGCCGCCGTCAGGCTGGCGTCGGCGGTGACCACCAGCATGAGCGGCACCGGCGGGGCGGCGCGCGTCGCAGCGGGATACACCTGCTCCATCCAGCCCTGGACGTCGGTCGGGTCGTCGGCGAAGACGATGATCGCCGACAGGTCGGTGATCGCAGCGATCGGCATGCCGTCGCGCAGCGGCAGGCGCCCGTCCGTCGCAGCTTCCGGCACGGCGGCAGCGACGGCCGGCCCGAACGTGCGCGCGAGCGACGCCAGCGCTGCGCTGCCACCCGGCTGGTACCCCAGCGCCAGCACGGCGCCGCCCGAAGGCGTGCGCGCCAACTGGTCCTGTGCGGCAAGTTGTGGCAGAACGCCCTGGGGATCACTGCTGAACAGCACCAGCCCGACGCCCCGCTCCGCCAGATGGTCAAGCATGGCACGCTCGATCGGCGCAAGCTCCGCCGTCCGGCGTGCGTCCCATTCGTACGCCAGCAGCACCACGTCGCCCGGCCCGAGCGCCGCGATCGCGCTGCTGGCCAGCGGCGCGGCATCGGCCGCCGGAGCGCCGCGGAATGGCGCGGCGAGCGTGGGCATGCTGGCGGCGGCGATCACGAGCACCAGCACCACGGCCGACAGGATGTGCTCGACGCTGAGCCGCGATGGCCGCGGCGGCTCGGCGGCGATCTCCGGCGCCGTCGCTGCGGCCGATCGTGCGGTGATTGCGCGCAGCCGCTCAATCGCCTGGACTTGCACGGGCGTGTAGCGCCCACCGGTGAGCGCCGGCGTGACGATGCTGGCGAGGATCGCCGGATCGACCGGGCCCGCCTCGACGATCGGCAGATCCGTGATCGCACCGGTGCTCCGGCGTTCGAGCGGCCGGGTAGCGCCAGGGACCGCCGGCGCGGCGGCGCTGGCGTCATCGGGGGCGCTCGCGCCGCGCTCGCCAGGCGGGGCAGCCTCGCCCGCTGGTGCGTGTGGCAGCACAGCGCCGGCAGCTTCGGCATCGCCGGCCGCTGACGCGTCGTCCGGCGCGTCCAGCAGGTTCTGCAGCCAGATCGGCACCTCGGCATCGCCAGCCGGCGCCGGGCGATTCGGCGCGCGGGCGATCAGATCCCGCAGCGCCGCCGTCGGCGACACTGGCGGCGGCACCGCAGCCGCCCCAGCAGCATCCTCATCGGGTTCGATCGACGCATCGCGCAGCCAGGGCGGCAGAGGCTCACCGGCCGACTGTGGATCGCTTGTCACGCGGTAGCTCCAGTCATCAACGATCGAGATATGGCCGGTCGAGCCCGATGAACACGCGTACGCCGGCGACGATCGCGCCGATCGCCGCGCCGATGAGGACGCCGCGTGCGGCGGGCACCACGATGCCCGCGTCGATCGCGGCGAGAACCTCCGCCACTGGCGCGCCGAGCGCATCGGCCGGTGTTGCGCTGCCGATCAGTAGCAGCGCGCCGACGGCGATGATGACGATCGCTTCGGGGCTGCCGCGCCGTGAGGCGCGAAAGGCTGCGCTGATGGCGAAGAATGCCAGCAACCCGAGGAATGACGCCGCCAGCGGCTGGTAGATCAGGCTGAACAGATCACGGAACGGCCGCTCGCTCAGGCTCGCCGGCAGTACGACGATCCCCTCGGGGCTGAAGCCGACCAGCGTGCCGGTGATGATCACGGCGGCCATGCTGGTCAGGATGATGACGCTCTGGAGCCACTCGCCGTCGCGCGCGGCGATGCGCCGCAGATGGTGGGACGCGACCGCGGTCAGGCCGACGAGCAGCGCGACGCCGGTGATGATCCCGGCCCAGCGCAGCAGCACGCCGCCGATCGCCAGCGCCGCCGGCGCACCGACCGCGCCCCCGAGCGCGACGATCACGCCGGTGACGCCGACCAGGACGACGATCAGCAGTCGCGCAGGATCTCGGGTGAGCGGTTCCATGGCATTCACTCCCGCGTCATGTCAGAACGGCACGACGGCACCAGCAGCCGACAGGCCGGTGAGGACGATGATCACGATGATCACCGACAGCCTGACGAGATCCTGGGTCGCCAGCCGCGTCTGCGGCTCGCTGGCGTCGCTGATGTGTGCCACGGCAGCGTAGGCATCCTCGCCGATGAGTGCGCCGTCGGCGGCGAGCATGCTCCAGGGTGCGCTCGCCAGCGTCGGACTGGCGGCAAACTGGTCGATGCGCTGCTGGTGATAGGATTCGCTCGACAGGAGATACTCGCCATCGAATGACCCGACGGTCTGGCTGATGCCGGGCGCGTCGTGCCGGCAACAGTCGTCGACGGCGAGCGCGTAGGCGACCTGGTCGCCCTGGGCGAGCAGCCGCACCTGTGGTGGCCGCGTGCTGCCGATGGCGCCCTGGCGCTGCGCTCGTGCGATCACGCCGAGCAGGCCGAGGTGGGCGATGGCGTCGCCGCTGCTGGCGATGATGGGTACCCCCGAGGCGGCGGCATCGGCGACGAGCCGCTCGGCGGCGACGATGCCGGCGATGGTGGCGGCAGCATCGCGCGGCGCGCCGACGGCGCCACCGCCGACGGAGATGTGGATGGCGCGGCCAGCCTCGGCGCCAGCAGTGCGCGCCCGCCGCAGCGCCAGCGCGCCGCTGGCCAGGCGCTGGCGTACCGGCGCAGCCCGCCCGTGATGTACCACCGCAGCGGTCGCGACTGCCGCGATGATGATCAGCAGCAGCAACGCATCATGCGCGATCGACACCGGCGTTCCCCGTCATCAAGCGCCGGCGAGGATGCGCCGGGTGCAGCGAGTGTAGCCGGTTTTCGGGCGATTGTCAATCGGTCGTACGATGCAACGTCGTAGCCCGGCTGGGGGTGCCTTGCCACGCAGGGGGTGGGGCCGAGGGGGCGGAGACGGGCTCACACGAAGACACGAAGACACGAAGGGACGGGAGACGCGAAGGGCGGGAGGCGGGCTCACACGAAGACACGAAGACACGAAGGGACGGGGACGGGGACGGGCTCACACGAAGCCACGAAGACACGAAGGGGCGGG
>JAGWYG010000177.1 GCA_018969485.1 Chloroflexota bacterium | reverse complement strand
GCCGAAGTAGGCGTCGCCCATCCGCTCCGCGCCCGGCGTCCCGGCGAGCGGCTCCGCGACCAGCAGCCGGCCGCCCGGCACGAGCGCCCGGTTCGCGGCGCGCAGCAGCACCTCGACGCGCGGGTCGTCATGGTCATGCAACACGCGTACGAAACTGATCAGGTCGGCGCCCGTCGGCAGCGGATCGCGCGAAAAGTCACCGGCAAAGATTTCAGTCCGCATCGCCAGTCCCGCCGCGGCAAAGCGGTGACCAGCCTGCTCGGCCACGCCCGGCAGATCGAAGAGCATCAGCTGGGCGCGTGGCGCACGGGTAGCGAGCGCGCGCAGGAAAGTGCCATCGCCGCCGCCGACGTCGAGTACCCGGCGGCAGGCGCTGACATCGACCGCATCGAGGATCTCGTCGGCCACGAGGCCCTGCGATGCAGACATCAGCCGGGTGTAGTCCGTCGTGCGCCCTGCTGCGACGTCGCCGGGCGTCGCGGCACTGGCATACGGCCAGTAGCCCGCGAGGGCGGTCGAACCGCGCGGGGCACGCAGCATGGCGAGCGGATCGACGAGATCGGCATAGAGCACCGCGTGGTGCTCGATCATCGCCAGCACGCCGGGATTACCGAGCAAGGCCGAGCCGCGCCGACCCAATGCCCAGGCCGCAGCGCCCTCGAGTCGGACGGACTCGACCAATTCGAGCGCCGCCGCAGCGCGCAGCAACGTGACTGCTGCCGCAGCCGGCATCGCCATCGCGGCAAGCAGATCTGCCTCCCGCGCCGGGGCGCTGCGCAAGCGCTCCAGCAGACCGAGACGCACGCAGCCAAGGGTGATCTGCGAGTAGGTGAAGCCGGCGACGATGTCGAACAGTTCGCGCGCCTCGCGTCGCGCGCGACCGCGGGTGAGCGGAAAGGCCGCCGCCGCACGCTGGAAACGCGCGCTCATGAGCAGCCGGTTGCGCCACGCGCGCCACATCGCCGCGCGGTCGTCTCAGGCGGCGCGCTGCAGCAGCGAGGGCGGCAACAGCCGCTGCGCTTCGAGGTCGACCAGTTCGCGCAGGAATTCGGCCCCCGGGCACGCCGGAATCGAGGCTGCGGCTTCAGCGATCAGCCGCTCGAAGTGCCGAACGGCACCGTGCACGCCGAGTTCGGCGAGCGCGGTGGGCCGGCCAAGTTCGGCATCGCGGCCGGCCGGCTTGCCGAGTTCGTCATCGGTGCCGAGTGCGTCGCGCACATCGTCGGCGAGCTGGTACGCCTCGCCGAGTCGCTCGCCGAGCAGCCGCCAAGGCGCCGGATCCGCACCCGCCGACAAGGCGCCGCCCACGGTGGCGGCGATGAACAGCGCGCCCGTCTTCTGCCGTCGATATTCCTCGAGCGGCGTGGTGGCCTCGCATTCCCAGGCCTGACCCGCCACGAGGCCGCCGGGCGCGCCGACCGCGCGGGCGAGCGCGAGCACGATACCCGCCAGCCGCTCCGGCGCACCGGCGTAGGCTCTGGCCACGTTCTGGAATGCCAGCACGATCAGCGCATCGCCGGCGAGCAGCGCGATGCGTTCATCGAAGGCGCGATGCACGGATGGACGGTTGCGCCGGGTGGCCGCGTCATCGAAACACGGCAGATCGTCATGCACCAGCGATGCGCAGTGCAGCAATTCGATCGATGCCGCAGTGGCCTCGGCGAGCGGCGAATTCGGCTCGCCGCAGCCTGCGGCGATCGCCAGACAAAGCCGCGGACGGATACGCGCCCCGCCCGGGAAGACGGCGTAGCGGATGGCCGCGGCGAGGCGCGGCGGGCAGCCTAGGGCATCGCAGGAGGCCACCGCCGTTTCGAGCGCCGCCTCGATTCCTGATGCACTTTCCATGAGCGCCTCCGCCAGCCCGGTCGCGATCCGGACCTCGACTGGCAAATGTCAACTTTGATTGTCACACTAGGTCGTCATGCAATATAGACACGCCCCGGTGGTGAGTCAAACCGGGCCGGACTTCGCCGCGGCGCTGGTGCCGGACGGTTACGCGTGGTGGTACGTCGACGCCCTCAGCGACTGCGGCCGGCACGGCTTCACGCTGATCGCCATGCTCGGCTGCGTGTTCTCGCCCTGGTACGCGGCGGCGCGGCGGCGCGGCCCGACCGACCCGCTGCGGCATTCCGCCGTCAACATTGCTCTCTACGGCGAGCGCGGGCGGCGCTGGGCACTGACCGAGCGCGCCGCCGACGATGTGAGGCGGGATACTGGCCGTCTCGAGATCGGCACGAGCTCGCTGGACTGGGACGGCAACCAGCTGCGCGTCGAGATCAATGAAATCACCTCGCCGTGGCCGAGTCGGCTGCGCGGCCGCATTTCGCTGCAGCCTTCGATGCTGTTGTCGCGCGCCTACCCGCTCGATGCTGCGGAGCGCCACCTCTGGGTGCCGGTGTCGCCCCACGGCCGCGTCGAAGTCGCCTTCAGTCAACCCGCACTCAACTGGCAGGGCACGGCCTACTTCGACGCCAACACCGGCAGCGCGCCGCTCGAGGCGGATTTCGATTCCTGGAACTGGTCACGCGCCAGTGCCACCGATGCCAGCCGGATTTTTTACGACACGCGCTGGCGCGCTGCCGCAGGGGCCGGTCGCTCGCTGTCGCTGCGCATCGACCGCCGCGGTCTATGCGAAGAGCTCCCGCCGCCGCCGCGGCGCGAACTGCAACGCACGGCCTGGGGCATAGCGCGCGAGACCCGCTGCGATGCGACCGCGACGCCGCAGATCCTCGACACACTGGAGAGCGGTCCGTTCTACGCGCGCTCGCTGCTGCGCACGC
>JAGWYG010000082.1 GCA_018969485.1 Chloroflexota bacterium | reverse complement strand
GGCGGCGCGCCCCGGCCGAAGGCGAGGCGACGGGCTGACATGCGCGTCGCCATCTTCACCGAGACGTTCCTGCCGAAGATCGATGGGGTCGTCGCCATCCTGTGCCAGGCGCTGCAGCAACTGGCGCACCGCGGCCACCAGGTGCTGGTGATCGGGCCGCCCGACATGCCCGCCGAATACGCCGGTGCCCGCTGCGTCCCCGCGGGCGGGCCGCGGTTCCCGGCATATCCCGAGCTACGCATCAACCTGCCCTCGCGGCGCATCATCGACGCCGTGCGCCAGTTCGCGCCCGACGTCATCCACGTGGTCAATCCAGCCTTCCTCGGCCCGACCGGCATCGCGCTCGCCCACTATCTCGGCACGCCGCTGGTGGCATCGAGCCACATGGATATCCCGAGCTACACGCAGCTGTATGTCGGCGCGTGGGGTGTGCCGATCGCCTGGCGGCTCTTCGCCGGCGTCCACAATACGGCCGACCTCAACCTGGTGCCGTCGTCGGCGATGCTGGCGCAGGTGCGCGCCCACGGCTACCAGCGGGTGCGCTGGTGGCATCGGGGCATCGACGCCGACCGCTTCGCGCCGCACCGCGCCGATCCCGCGATGCGTCGGCGCCTCAGCGGCGATCATCCCGACGAGCTACTCGCGGTGTACGTCGGACGCATCTCGCGCGAGAAGCAGGTCCATCTGCTGCGCGACACCGTCGCACGTCTGCCCGGCGTCCGCCTGGCGCTGGTCGGCGGCGGGCCCGAACTGGCGACGATGCAACGCCACTTTGCCGGAACATCGGCGCAGTTTGTCGGCTATCTGCGCGGCGACGATGTCGCTGCGGCGTATGCCTCGGCCGATGTGCTGGTGTTTCCCTCGCTCAGCGAGACGTTTGGCCTGGCACCGCTCGAGGCGATGGCATGTGGCCTGCCGGTGATCGCGACGACCGCCGGCGGTCTGGTCGACACCATCCGCGACGGCATCAACGCGCTGGCGTATGACCCCGCGACGCCCGACGCGATCACCGCGCGGCTGGCGCAGTTCCGCGACGATCCGGCGCTGCGCCGGCGCCTGCGCGAGGGTGCGCTGGCGCATGCACGGGGCCGCGACTGGCAAGCCACGATGGATCAGTTGATCGGCTTCTATCACCTGGCCCGGCGGGCGCACCGCTGGCGGCGGCAACTGCGTCGCCGGCGCCGCACGATCGCGCCGCGGTGAGCGTGGTGCGAGCGGCCGGGAATGGCCGCCCCCGTGGTGGTGGCATCGCCATGCCATGCCCGCACGACGCATCGCGATCATGGGTGGCGTGACGCTGGGCGTACCACCCCGTACCGCAGCAATGCGACGGCCTGCGCCGGCAGGATGCGACGCCCGCCGGCCACGCCCGGCCACCCCGGACGGGCCACGCGCGCCGCGCATGCTGACCCCGGCCACACCGCGGGCGTGGGTCGGCCTGCGCTGCCAGGGTGTGCTGCGCAGCGCTCGCCGCCGGTGCGCCGTCCCGATTCCCGGTTGCACGAGACCGCACCGCCGCGATCGCTGATCCGCACAGGACCGGCCGGTCGCGCGAGCAGGTCCGATCTGCCCGGTGCCGGCGTCGGTCTGCCGTCCCGTCGACCACCGCATGCGTCTGGGCTGGCGTCAGCGTACATGCCCCCTGTCGTGCTACCATTGCCACGGCACATACCCCGAATTCCTTGACAATTCATCGTCAATCTGCTATGATGATGGTATCACGAGGTTCATCCATCACGTCACCCAGTACCGCCAATATGCCAACGTCTGCTTCGCTGTTCGGCTGAATGGCCGTGCATCGGTGCGTTCATACGCCACACCCGTGTACCATGTGGCATCTGAGAATCATGCTGCCGAGTATGCGCGGATTCTCAGTCGTTCCTTGACAATGCATCGTCAATCTGCTATGATGATGGTATCACGAAGTTCATCCATCATGTCACCCAGTATCGCCAATATGCCAACGTCTGCTTCGCTGTTCGGCTGAATGGCTGCATATCGGTGCGTCCGTACGCGACACCCGTGTGCCATGTGGCAGTTGAGAATCATGCTGCCGAGCGTGCGCGGATTCTCAGTGTTCCTTGACAATGCATCGTCAATTCACTGTTGTGATGGTGAGGCAAGTCGTATCTGGCATATCGCCAATACATGCTCGTTTGTTGCGCAAAATGGCGATCTATCTGCGCATTCATGCACGATGATGGCATACCCGACATCGTATGACACTCATGTATCACGATCCAGTACATGGTAGTTCTGAGGCATGTTCGTGGCTTGATCATCCTATGAGGCTAAAACACATGACCAATGATCTGACGCACATTACCGTCATTCTCGATCGCAGCGGCTCGATGTCAAGCACCGTCAATGACGTTATTGGTGGATTCAACACCTTTCTCGCCGAACAGCAGCAGGCCAGCGGGCAGGCGACGCTGACGCTGGTGCAGTTCGACAGCCAGGACCCGTACGAGCTTGTCGCTGACCGCCAGCCGATCAGCGCCATCGCGCCGCTGGATCGCGGCACATATGTGCCCAGAGGCATGACACCATTATTCGACGCCGTGGGGCAGGGCATCACCCGGCTCGACGCCGCGCTGCTCGCGCTCGACAAGGCGGCGCGTCCGACCAGGGTCGTTTTCGTCATCATCACCGATGGCGAGGAGAACAGCAGCAGGGAGTTCGACTATTCGAGGGTGCGCCGGCTCATCGAGCAGCATGCCGAGTGGCAGTTTCTGTACCTGAGCTCCTCGCTGCGGGCGATGGACGATGCCAGCCGCATGGGGATCGCGCGCGACGCGAGCATCGCGATGCCGACGGATGGCCAGGGCATGCGCGATGCCTGGAGCACATCGTCGGCCAGCATCCGCGAGTACCGCAGCGGGGTACGGCAGCGTGCGCACATCTACGAGAACGAGCGGCTGCGCGATGACGATCCCAACCGCGACGCGTTCCTGGCGCGGCCCTGGTCGCCACGGGCCAGCGCCGGCCAGCGCGTGCTGGTCGTCGGCGTCGGCGACGGTGCCGATGCGATCGCGGCGTACGGACTGGCCCGGTACCTGCAGCAAACGGTGGGCTGCGACGTTCACTACGGCATCACCGTGAGCGGCCGCGACATGCCCGCCGTCAGCGAGGCACTGCGCGCCGGCGGCGCCGTCGACGCCCATCCGCACATCTGGCTGCTATCGGGCGAACCGCAGCCCATCGGCGCTGTCGCCCCGGACGACGACAGCATCGCGATCGCCCGGAGCCTGCCGCGTGATGGTGCAAGCGGCCCGCTGGTCATCATCCTGCCGCATCACGACGCGGACGCAGAGCGCGCGCTGGTCGAGTCGATCGACCGGCTCACCGTCAGCCACATCATCGCGGTCGACACCGGAGGCGCCGCGCTGATGCCGCAGCCGGACGCAGCGGACCAGCAGCACCGGATGCTCAGGGTGCTGCGCCGTGCGACGGCACCCCTGACGCACGCGGTGGTCGGGCCGGGGGCGAGTGGCGCGATGCACATCGCCGCGCTGCTCGACGTGATGCGGCAGCGCGACCGTGCGCGCCAGTACGAGGGCTGCCTGCCGCTGCAGCGGATGACTGCGCTGATCGCGCCGGCAGCACGGCAGTTGGCGCCGGATCGGCCGCTCGCGATCGCGCTGCGCGCGGCGCGCACCCCGGGCGATGCTCCGGTGCGCGTCCCGCACGGCGCACGGCCGACCATCCCGGCCAGTTGGCTGGGGCACGTCGTGTTCTTCCGCGCCTGAGCGGTGGATGGTCGCCGCGGCAGGCTCACGCGGCGGCGATGCGCTCGGCGACGAGCGGCAGCACCGCCGCGGCCACGTCATCGACGGTGCGCAGCAGCGCATCGGTCTCGGCGCGCACCGCCTGGCGGAACACATCGTCGTCGAGCGCTGCGAGGTTGATGTCGACGCTCAGCGCCGCGCTGCGTGCGGCGGCGACGATCAGGTGCAGCGCTGCGCCGACATCGCTGACCGCCAGGCGATTACCGGCCCCGGCGAGCGGCGCACACGCCGGCAGCAGCGCCGCGACGGCGCGGATGGTCGCCAGCGGCACCTCGGTAGAGCGCTGCAGCGCACGCTGCAGCGCGGCCGCACGCGCCGCATCGCCACGCGGCAGGCGGTAGGCCGCCGCCCAGCCCGTGAACGCGGCGACATCGGCCTGGACCAACTCCTGCAGCGCGATGCGCTGCTGCTCGGCCAGCGCGCGCCAGTGCGCCATCTCGGCGGCGACGGCGGCGTAGCGCCGGTTGCCGAGCGTGAGATCGCACACCATCACCAGCAGGCCGGCGGCGAGCGCCCCGCTCAGCGCCGCCACACTCCCGCCGCCGGGCGTCGGCGCAGCGCTCGCCAGGCGATCGAGGAACCCGGTCACCGGCTGATCCAGGATCGGCTCATCGGTCATCGGCGTCTGCCGTGGCGTGCAACTGCCGGATCAGCCCGATCAGCCCGGCGCGCGCCACCGTCTGCTGCTGGCCGCTCGCAAGCTGCTTGACGACCACCGTTCCCGCGGCGAGCTCGTCTGGGCCGAGCACCAGTGCCAGCGGGACGCCCCGGCGATCGGCGTGCTGGAATTGCCGCGACAGGCGTTCGCCGGCGTCCAGCGCCGTCTCGACGGCGATGCCGTCATGACGGAGCTGCTGGGCCAATGCGAGGCACGCGGCGCGCTGCTCGGCGCCGAAGATGGTCACAAACACCTGTGCCACGCTGCGCTGCTGCGGACCGAGGCCGAGCTCGGTCATCACATCGTGCAGGCGTTCGATGCCGAACGCCAGGCCGACCGTCGGGATCGGGCGCCCGGCGAACAGGCCGATCAGCTCGTCGTAGCGCCCGCCACCGAGCAATGAGCCCATCGGCGGATCGGCGACGACCGCCTCGAAGACCGCGCCAGTGTAGTATGACAGCCCGCGCGCCAGCCGCGGCGCCACCGCGACGCGCGCCTCGGCGATGCCCATGGCACGGACAGCGGCGATGATCTCGCGCAGGTTGGTGATCGCCAGGAGCGCACGCGGGTCATCGGCCAGCCGGTGCCCGAGCTCATCGAGCACTGCGTCGGTCGGCCCGTCGAGGCTCACCAGCGTGATGATGCGTTCGACCGCGTCGGCGGCGATGCCGCTGCGCAGCAGTTCGTCGCGCACCCCATCGGCGCCGATCTTGTCGAACTTGTCGATCGCGCGATAGACGCCGCCGGCCTGGGCTTCGGGCAAGCCGGCCACCCGCGCGATGCCGCCGATGATCTGGCGATGGTTGAGCAGCGTGGTGAAGCCGGTGAACCCCAGCGCCGCGAGCACATCGCTCAGCAGCGCGATGATCTCGGCATCGGCCAGCGGTGATGCCGAGCCGATGATATCGACGTCGGCCTGCCAGAACTCGCGATAGCGGCCGCGCGCCGGCCGCTCGCCGCGATATGATTGCCCCATCGCGTAGCGCCGCCACGGAAAGAGCAGCTGATTCTGGTATTGCGCCACCACGCGCGCCAGCGGCACCGTCTGATCGTAGCGCAGCGCAAACCGCCGCCCGCCCTCGGTCTCGAATCGATAGATCAGCTTCTCGTCATCGCCGATCTTGCCCTCGAGCGTCTCGGCGTATTCGACGATCGGCGTCTGCAGCGGCTCGAAGCCATACCGCTCGAACACCGCACGCATCGTCGCCTGAATCGACTGCCGCAGCATCATCGCCTGTGGCAGGTGATCGCGCATCCCCTTGACGTTCTGTGGTCTGGTGCTCATGATCCTCGCCCATCAGCCCGGCCGCCGCGACCATCATACCATAGGCCACGGGCGGCCGCCCTGGCACTGCGGCCGCAATGGTATGTGGCAGGCGCCATCATCGCCGAGCTCGCGCCCGCCTGGCGCTCAGACGAGAAACCGCTCCAGCGCGCGCTCGGTCGCATCGATCGCCGGAACGACGGTGGCGCGTGCGCGCTGGTGCGCATCGAGCAGGCGCAGCCCAAGCTGGCGGATGCGTGGGTGCCGCGCGCGACGCAGCAGCCGCAGGCCAACGCGCAGCATCAGATGCATGCGGCGCAGCAGCGGATCACGGCGCCCCAGCAGCACAATCGCCGGGATGACAAACGGCCAGCCCGGCAGGATCGGGAGCAGCCAGCCGAGGATGCCGATGATGAGCAGAATGGTGCCGACGACGCGCCGGCCGATCACGAGCAGCGGGCGCAGCCACCCAGGCGACGACGTCGGCGGCCGGGGAGCCGGGGTCATGGCGGCAACTGCAGGCTGATCACACCGTGATGGCCACCCGGGGCGGTGTCGGCCGTGCCGGCGAGTTGGCCGCAGGCCGCCGCGATGTCGACGCCCCGCTCGACCCGCGTGGTACACGCAATGCCCGCGCCGTGCAGCCGCTGCTGGAAGGCAGCGACGCGCTGTTGCCCGGACCGGTCGAGCGGCAGTCCGGGAACCGGGTTCCATGGAATGAGGTTGACGTGACACAGCAGCCCTCGCAATAGGTCGGCGAGTCGGTCGGCCTGTTCCGGGGCATCGTTCTGGCCGGCGAGCAGGACGTACTCGAACGAGACACGGCGCCCGGTCTGTTCGATGTATCGGCGCGTCGCCGCCAGCAATCGATCGATGGGGTAGCGCTGATTGACCGGCATCAGCGCACCCCGCAGGGTATCGTCGGGCGCATGCAGCGAGATGGCCAGATTGATCGGCAAAGCCGCCGCAGCGAGCCGCTCGATCCCCGGCACCAGCCCGACCGTCGAGACGGTGAGGCTCCGTGCGCTGATGCCCATCCCGTGCGGATCGTGCAGCCGTTCGGCGGCGCGATACCAGCGATCGTAGTTGGCGAACGGCTCGCCCATGCCCATGAACACGACATTGGTCGGGCGGAACCGGTCGTGCGGCTGGCGTGGCGCCTCGAGCGGCCAGCGCATATCGGCGCCTTCACCATGCCGGTGTACCGGATGCGCTGCAGCGCGCACCTCGCGCGCCGCCCACACCACCTGTTCGACGATGGCGCCACTGCTGAGGTTGCGCAGCAGCCCGAGGCGCCCGGTCGCGCAGAAGGTGCACCCCATGGCACAGCCAGCCTGGCTCGAGACGCACACCGTGGCGCGATCGGGGTAGAACATCAGCACGGTCTCGATCGCATGGCCTGCGGGCGTGCGCAGCACCGCCTTGCGCGTGAGGCCATCGGCAGTGCTGACGATGCGCTCGACGTCCAGAGTGCCGAGCCGGGTGGCTGCCGCAAGCCGCGCCCGCAGCGGACGCGGCAGATCGGTCATCGCATCGATCGTCGCGGCCAGGTTGACGTAGAGTTGGCGGAAGATCTGCCGCGCACGATAGGCCGGCTCGCCCCAGCCCGCCAGCAGCGCCGCGAGTGCGTCGAGGTCCAGATCGTAGAGATCGATGCGTTCCGGAGAGTGAGTCACGCTGCACCTGCGCCTTCGCTCGCTGCCCAGTATACCTGTAATCGGCATGGCGGAAGATGGGAGATTGGTGAGAGGGATCGCGCCGGCCGAAGGACGGGCGGCGCGCATCAGGCTGGTGCTCAGGCCGGCCAGCGTTCGAAGACCGCCGCAATCCCCTGGCCGCCGCCGATGCACATCGTCACGAGCGCGTGGCGGCCGGCAGTGCGCTGCAGCGCATGGATCGCCCGCACCGTGAGGATGCAGCCGGTCGCGCCGACCGGATGGCCGAGCGAGATGCCACTCCCGTACGGGTTGGTGCGCTCAGGCGGCAGATCGAGCTCGCGCATCACGGCGATCGCCTGCGCCGCGAAGGCTTCATTCAGCTCGATGACATCGAGGTCAGCGACCGAGAGGCCCGCGCGCGCGAGCGCCAGGCGGGTCGCCGGCACTGGGCCGATGCCCATGTACCGTGGCTCGACGCCAGCGTGCGCATACGACACCAGACGTGCCAGTGGCGTGACGCCGGCGCGGAGCGCCGCCTCGGCCTCCATCAGCACCACCGCCGCTGCTGCATCATTGAGGCTCGAGGCGTTGCCGGCGGTGACGGTGCCATGCTGCTCGAACGCTGGGCGCAGCCGCGCCAGGCGCTCGAGGGTCGTATCACGCCGTGGCGCCTCATCGATGACGAATGGCGAGCTTCCCTGGCGGTCTGGCACGGCAATTGGCACGATCTGCGACGCGAAGTAGCCGGCGTCGATGGCGGCACAGGCGCGCCGCTGGCTCTCGCACGCGAGCGCGTCCTGGTCGGCGCGGCTGACGCCCCAGCGCTCGGCCACGCGCTCGGCGGTGATCCCCATGTGGCAGGTGTCGAACGGATCGGTCAGTGCGGCGACCATCGCATCGATCATCCGGGTGTCGTGCATGCGCGCACCCCAGCGCATGGCTGGCGCCCAGTACGGCGCCCGGCTCATGTGTTCGGCACCGCCGGCGATCGCGGCAGCGCAATCGCCCTGTGCGATCGCCTGGGCTGCCGAGATGACCGCCTGCAGGCCGCTGCCGCAGAGCCGATTGAGCGTGAACGCCGGGACCGACACCGGCAATCCGCCGTCGATGGCGGCGACCCGGGCGAGGTACAGATCGCGCGGTTCGGTGGCGATGACATTGCCGAAGACCACATGCCCGATCGCCGCGGCCGGCACGCCGCTGCGGGCGAGCGCATCGCGCACGACGCTGGCGGCCAGGTCTGCCAGCGGCACATCGCGCAGGCGGCCGCCGAAGCTCCCGATGGCGCTGCGCACGGCAGCGACGACGACGACATCACGACGTTGCATTGTATGGGTGCTCCTGCAGCAGCCGATCGCCGCCCCGATTGTACCACTGTGCTACAATCGTGGCGGTGCACGTCCGGCGAGAGGCGCCGCCGCGGAGCGGCTGGCATGAACGGGAATGTCACGATGACCCGAGGCGAGACAACCGCGCCCGTCGTGTGGTGGTGGTCGGTGCTGCTGATCACGATCCTGGCGCTGGTGCCACGCGTCGCCAACCTCGACGATTTCCTCACGACCGATGAAGCATACCACTGGATCGATCGCACGACCCGGTTCGCCGATGCGCTGGCCGATGGCCGCTGGGCCGACACGGTGCAGACCGGCCATCCGGGAGTGACGATCATGTGGGCCGGCAGCGTGGGCCGCTGGCTCGGCCTGGCGCGGGGCGATGCGGCCGCGGCAGATGTCCGTGCGACGCTGGCGACGCTGCGGCTCGTGCCGGCGTTGCTCCAGGTGCTGGCGATTGTGCTGGCGATGTGGTGGATCCGCCCGCTCACCTCGATGCCGATCGCATTCGGCGGCGCAGTGTTTTGGGCGCTCGCGCCATACCTCATCGCGCATGGCCGGCTGCTGCACCTGGACGCGATGCTGACTGCGACCGTCACCCTGTCGGTGATCGCACTGCTGCGTGCGACTGCGCCGTCGGCGGTGCGGCCGCACCGCTGGCTGCTGCTGGCCGGCGCACTCGGCGGGCTGGCGCTGCTCACCAAGGGGCCGGCGCTGGTCCTGCTGCCGTTCACCGCATTGGTGGCGCTGGCGTCTGCCGGTGTCGGGCATGGCGCACGATCAGCGGTGCGTCGCTGGCGCGATGTGGCGCGGATCGCCGCCACCGCCGGCCTGTGGTGGGTCGGCGCGGCGGCGGTCGTGATCGTGGCGCTGTGGCCCGCGCTCTGGGTCGATCCCGGCCGGGCGCTCGGCGCATACGTCAGCGAGATCGTGGTGAACGGCGGGCGGCCCAACGGGGATGGCCAGTTCTTCTGGGGCCAGGCCGTCGCCGATCCAGGCTGGCTGTTCTATCCGGTCGCCGATCTGTTCCGCATGACGCCGCTGATGCTGATCGGCGTGCTGGCGGCACCACGCGCCGTGCGGCGCGGTCCCGGCAGCCGTGCGCTCCTGATCCTCGCGGCGCTGGTGGTGTTCTGGACGCTGGTGATGAGTCTGGGGCCGAAGAAGTTCGATCGCTATGTGCTGCCGACATGGCCGGCGCTGGCGATGCTGGCGGGTGCCGGGTGGGCCGGGATGCTGGGCACGGTGTGGCGGCAGCGGCGGCGCATGGCACCGCTGGTCGTGGCCGGGCTGATCGCCATCGAGGCAGCCCAGCCATTTGGCGTCCATCCGTACGCGCTGAGCTACTACAATCCGCTGCTCGGCGGCGGCGTGACGGCGCAGCGCATGTTTCTGATCGGATGGGGCGAGGGGCTCGATCAGGCCGGCGCCTATCTGCGCAGCCGGCCCGACATCGGGGGCGGGCCGGTACTCTCGGCGCTGCCACCGGCATTACAGCCATTCGTGCCGGTGACGGTGCGGCCGATCGCCGACCATCCGCGTGTCGTGGCCAATTACGCGGTGGTGTACCTGGAATCGGTGCAGCGCGCCGACGAGCCGGCGATCTACGCCGCGATCGGCACGACGGTGCCACTCCATCGGGTCGTCATCAACGGCATCGAGTATGCGCGGATCCATCAACTGCCACGGCCATTCGATCATCCGATCGACGCCACCTTCGCCGGCGCGCTGCGGCTGGCCGGCGTGAGTATCACAGCCCGCCCCGGCGCGGTGCTGGTCACGCCAGCCTGGGATGTCCGTGCGGCACTCGCCGGCGATCTCGCGCTGTTCATCCATGTCTTCGACCCCGCCGGCCGCCGCATCGCGCAGGTCGATCTGCCGCCGGGCGGCCCTGAGGCGCTGCCGACGAGCGCATGGCAGGCTGGCCAGCAGATCGCGGTGCCGATGCCGATCGCGTTGCCGGCGGATGCATCATCCGGCACGTATCGCCTGGCGCTGGGCATGGTGCGCCCCGATGGCACGCGCGTGCCCTTCGTCGGCGGCACTCCGTTCGCCGCGTCGCTGGCTGGCGAGCGCGCGTTACTGCTGGGAACCTTTGAGCTACCGTGACGGGGCACTGATGCGGATCGATCTCCACACTCATACCACCGCCACCGCGCACCATTCGAGCTGGACGCCCGATGCGCTGGTCGCGGCGGCGCGGTCGCACGGGCTCGGGGCGATCGCAGCGACCGACCACAACACGCTGGCGTCGCTGACGGCGCTGCGGGCGGCGGCGCAGGGCAGCGGGCTGGTGGCGATCAATGGCGTCGAGCTCGACAGCGGCTGGCGGACGGCGCCGCACGAGCCGATCCGGCTGTGGCATACGCTGGTGTACGGGTTTCACGCTGATGACCCCGGGCTGCGGCAGCTCTGTGCGGCGGTATCGCAGCGTAACCATGCCGATGCGACGGCGCTACAGGCACAGCTGCGGCGCGCTGGCATGCGCCTCGGCGGCCTCGAGGCGCTCGGACGCCCGGCCAATGTGGCCGATGTGGCGATCGCGCTGGCCCGCGAAAACGATCTGCCGGACCGGCTGCCGGGCGAACGCGATGAGGCGGCGGGCATGCGCGCGGTGCTGGCGTGCGACGGCTATCACCCCGTCACCGTCGCCGAGGTGATCGATGTGGCACACCGCGCCGGCGGCATCGCGGTGCTGGCACATCCCGGCCGCGACAGCGGGGTCGCGGCCATTCCGGCGCGCCGCGCCGATGTCGCCGCACTGGCGGCGCTCGGGCTCGATGGGATCGAGGTGTTCTACCCCAGCCATACCGATGCGCAGCGCACCGCGCTGCTGCAGTGGGCCGAAGAGTTGGGACTGCTGGTGAGCGGCGGCTCGGATTCCCACCACCCGCACCAGCCGCTGGCGGCCTGGGATCATCCGGCGCTGGCGCCGCTGCTGCGTCGGCTGGTGCCACGATGACGCCCGCGCGTTGTGCCTGGGCGGGCGCTGATCCGTTGATGGTCGCCTATCATGATGCCGAATGGGGAGTGCCGTGCGCCGACGAGCGCCGCCTGTTCGAGTTCCTGATCCTCGAGACAGCCCAGGCCGGCCTGAGCTGGCGCACCATCCTGCAGCGTCGCGATGGCTACCGCCGGGCATTCGCCGGCTTCGATGCAGCTCAGGTGGCCGCATTCGGCGAGACCGATCGCGCGCGCCTGCTGTCTGACACGTCGATCATTCGCAACCGGCTGAAGATCGAGGCTGCGATTCAGAATGCGAGGCAGGTGCTGCAGATCCAGCAGGCGTTCGGCGGCTTCGCCCGGTACCTGTGGCGCTTCGTCGATGGGCATCCCCGCGTCGGACGCTGGGCGTCGGCACCGCTGGTGCCGACGACGACCGCCGAATCCATGGCGTTGAGTGCCGACCTGCGCCGTCGCGGGTTCCGCTTTGTCGGTCCGACGATCTGCTATGCCTACATGCAGGCGATGGGCCTGGTGAATGATCACGAGCGCGATTGCTTCCGCTGCACGACGGTACCGCCGCCAGTGCTGCCTTGAGCTCCATCGCCTGCCCGCCTGGCCGCTGCTGCCGATCATCGCGGCGCGACGGGTGATGATATCATCGATCGTTCGTTGGTTCTGCCATGATGTTCAATACATGGCATGATGATCCTGAATGATCGCTGGATGCCGAGGATGCGCACCGCCATCAGCGTCAGTCGCCACCATCGTGCAGATCTTCGCGAACATCCCACCAATCAACCCGATATTGCGGTATTTCGCCGAATTGCCGATGATCATCAGCCGGTGAAGCTGCTGGCAGCCCGCACAACTGTGATATGATGCACCCGATCCGAGTGACAGAAGGAGGCCAGCGTGGCTCACCCGCTCCGTATCGGCGTCGTCGGCGCCGGCATGGTCACCACCCGTGGGCATATTCCGACCTACGTCCACATTCCGGGAGTAGAAGTCGTCGCCATCTGCGACACCAACCTCGAGCGAGCGCAGGCAGCGGCAGCCGAATACGCGATCCCGGGCGTCTACCGCAGCCACACGGAGATGCTGGCCCACAGCCAACTCGACGCGCTGTCGGTGGGAGTACCCAACGCATTCCATGCCGCGGCGACCATCGCCGGCCTCGAGGCCGGGCTGCACGTTCTGTGCGAGAAGCCGCTGGCCACCTCGGTCGCCGACGGCGAGCGGATGCTGGCGGCTGCCGAGCAGAGCGGCACCATCCTGGCGGTGAACATGAGCAACCGGCCGCGCCCCGAGTTCCAGTTCATCCGCGAGCAGATCGCCGCCGGCAAGCTCGGCAAGGTGCACTACGCCAGCGGGCGCATGTTGCGCCGCAGCGGCATTCCGGGCTTCGGCAGCTGGTTCACGCGGCGCGAACTCTCCGGCGGCGGCGCACTGATGGACATCGGCGTCCATATGCTCGATGCCGTGCTGTACATGCTGGGCTTTCCCGCGATCAGCGCGGTGCGCGGCGAGATCCAGGCGAATCTCGGGCCGCAGGAGCGCGGGCTCGGCGGATGGGGCATCGATCGCGTCCGCGGCGGGGTCTTCGATGTCGACGATCTCGCGGCGATCCACCTGCGCCTGGCCGACGGCGGGCTGGTCACCATCGAGGTGACATGGGCGATCCACGGTCGCGACGAAGAGCGCGTGCAGATCGCCGGAACCAGCGCCGGCGTCGATTTCTTCCCGGACCTGTACGGTCGCGAGCATCCGCTGCGCATCTATCGCTATGATGGCGATACGGAGGTCGAGGTGACACCGGCGTTGCCACACGTCGAGAATGCCTGGGCGCAGAGTCTGGTCCGCTTCGTCGCCGCCTGTCGTGGCGAAGGCGCGCCGCTCGCCGGCGGTGCCGACGGCCTGGCGGTGCTGCGATTGCTCGATGCCACGCTCCGTTCGGCGCGCGAGGGGCGCGAGATCGCGCTCGTGTGACCGACGACGGCACATGGGGCCGCCGCGACGTGCGGCAGCCCCATGCGCCTGGCCGATCGCTCAGGGCGCCAGCGGCCCGGTGAGCAGCGCCTGGAGCAGCGCACCGGCAGGATACGGCCGGCCGCCGGGCGGCACGATCAGCAGGCCATTGGCGCCACGCAGCGACAGCAGCCGGCTGGACCCCTGGCCTCCGGTGGTATGGGCGGCCAGCCGGCCGCCGCGCGCGCGGATGACCACCCGCTGATACTCCGGACGATCCGGCGACGGAGTGATAGCATCGGCGAGCGCCACCTCGACGATCGGCCGATCGGGCGCCGCGTCGCCCTGCATGCGCCGCAGCATCGGCCGCACGAACACCTCGAAGGACACCAGCGACGAGACCGGGTAGCCCGGCAGTCCGAATACCGACTTGCCGGCCACCGTCGCGTACATGGTGGGCTTGCCGGGCTTGAACGCCACCCGGCCGAAATGCACCGTGCCCAACTCCGCCAGCAGCGGCTTGATCAGATCGCGCGTGCCCATCGATACGCCGCCACTCGTGAGCAGCACATCGGCCCGCTCGAGGCCGTCCAGGATCGCGCGGCGCTGCGTCGCCGCATCGTCGGGGGCGATTCCCAGCGACACCACGCGGCATCCCGCATCGCGCGCGGCGGCGAGCAGGGCGTAACGGTTGCTGTCGCGCACGCCCGCGACCGGCAGCGCGGCATCCGGCTCGAAGACCTCGTCGCCGGTCGCCAGCACGGCGACCACCGGCTGCCGGGCGACGCTGACCGCGACGGTGCCGATGCTGGCGAGCAGGCCAATCTCGGCGATGCCGAGCGTCGTGCCGGCGGCCAGCACCAGATCGCCCGCGGCGATATCCTGGCCCACGCGATGGATAGCATCGCCGGCGCGCGGCGCACGGTGCGCCGTCATGACCCCATCACGCTCGCTGGTCTGCTCGACCATGACGACCGCATCGGCGCCCGCTGGCAGCGCACCTCCCGTCATGATGCGCATCGCCTCGCCCGCCGCCAGCGCGCCGGCGTCGCCGCCGCCGGCGGTGATCTCGGCGACCACCCGCCGCGGCGCGGTGCCATCGAGGCTCTGCAGCGCATATCCATCGACGGCCGATTTGGGGACATCGGGCAGGGGGCCAGCCGCATGGACCGGATGCGCCAGGACACGGCCCGCTGCGGCGGCCGCGGCGTCGCGCAGCCCGCCACGAATGTCGATCAGCTCGTGGCCGAGCACGACGACCCGCTCGCGGATCAAGCGCTGCGCGTCATCGATGGCCACCATCGCATAAGGCGACTCACGTGACATCGACATCTCACACCACCGCCGCCGCAGCCTTCTTCTGGGCATGCTCCTGCTCTGCGAGGTACCAGACGGCTTCCATCGCCGCCTTGCAGCCTTCGCCCGCCGCCGTGATCGCCTGGCGGTAGACGTGATCGACCACGTCGCCGGCAGCAAACACGCCCGGGATCTGCGTTCGCGTACGACCGTCGGCGACGATATAGCCGTTCTCGTCCAGATCGAGCGTTCCGGCGAACAGCCAGGTGTTGGGAATGTGGCCGATGTACGGGAAGACGCCATCGGTCGCGTGCGTCGTCGTCTCGCCGGTCTTGAGGTTGCGGATCGCAACCCCGGTCACGTTCGTGCTGCCCTGAATCTCATCGACTACCGAATCCCACACGAAACGGATCTTGGGGTTGCTGAAGGCGCGCTCCTGCAGGATGGGATCGGCACGCAGGCTGTCCCGGCGGTGCACGATGACCAGTTCGCTGACGTATCGCGTCAGAAACAACGACTCGTCGAGCGCACTGTTGCCGCCACCGACGACGACGACGCGCTTGTTGCGGAAGAAGAATCCATCGCACGTCGCGCAGTATGAGACACCACGATTGGCCAGCGCGTCTTCGCCCGGAACGCCAAGCTTGCGCGGCGATGCCCCGGTTGCGATGATCAGCGTCTCCGCACTGATGATATCGCCCGAATCGGTCGTCAGACGGAATGGTCGTACGCTCAGGTCAACCTGCTCGATCAGCGCGTCGAGCAACTGGGTGCCGAACCGTACGGCCTGCTTCTCCATGTTGTCGGCGAGCTCGTAGCCACCGATCGACTCGACGAACCCCGGATAGTTCTCGACTTCGCTGGTCGTCGCGATCAGTCCGCCGGGCTGGAGCCCGCGGACAACCAGCGGCTCGAGATTGGCCCGCGCAGCATACAGCGCGGCGGTCAGGCCGGCTGGCCCCGATCCGATGATGACAACTTTACTGTGCATGGCGTGTTCCCTTCGTTGGTGTGCGGTCGCTATCACGCTGCATCATACACGATGCTTCGGGGTCGTTGTACACATGATACCCCCAGGGGGTATCATAGCACATCTGCCGCCCGAACGCAACGGCCGTCGTGCGCGCCGACCGTCCGAGCGCCGAGGCAGCGCCCGGCCAGCGAGCGCCACCGCCGGGGCGCCACCCGCGCCCCCGCGCGAACGCGCGGGCACCGACGCTGCGGTGAGCGAGCAGCGCGAATGCATACTCCGCGCTCGTGGTCGGCACGCGGGAGGGCGCACGCAGACGCGACGGCCCATGCCCCGGGCGGATCACGATCGCGGGTTGGTCGGCGGCGACCACCGCTGCCGATAGCGCATCAGAGCGCGGCGCTGCACTGCCTCGCCGGTTGGTCGGCGGCAGTGCGCAGCGGCGGGTACGCGGGGCTGCGGCGGCGGCATGCGCTCCATGGGCATGGGAGCGCACCACCATCCATGCCGTGCTGTGCCTGCCGCCGCGCGCCCAGCGCCAGTGCGCGAGCCCGCGCCGGAATGGCTGACCACCCGGGACCACAGGTCAGTCAGCCACGATCAGGAAGATGCCGCAGAACGTGACCAGCGGGGCATAGCGTGTGATGGCTGGTCGCGCGACACTCGGGCATGTCGTGATTCGAACAGATGGAGTGCATGATGTTCGGCATATCGATCGTGCTGATCGCGACCCTGACCACCGCATCCCCGATCATCAACGAGTTCATGCCGGCGCCATCCAGCGGCGCCGAGTGGGTCGAGCTCTACAACCCATACGATACGCCGATCGACCTTGCGGGATGGCGCATCGACGATGATACCCCCGGCGGCGTCCAGCACGTCATTCCTGGCGGCACACAGATCGCCGCGCGATCGCTGCTCGTCATCACGCTGGGCACGTCCATCCTCAACAATACAGGTGCCGATGCCGTCACCCTGCTCGCTGCCGACGGATCGACCAGCTCACGCATCGACTACACCGCCGCAGTCGTCGGCCAGAGTCGGGCACGCCAGCCCGACGCACAGCACACGTGGGCATGGTCGAATCCATCGCCGGGTGGCTGGAATGCAGGTGTGCCTCCGCCGACCATTACGCCCACGCCCAGCACCACGCCCACGAGCGCACCCAGCACCACGCCCACGAGCGCACCCAGCACCACGCCCACGAGCGCACCCAGCACCACGCCCACGAGCGCACCCAGCACCACGCCCACGAGCGCACCCAG
>JAGWYG010000081.1 GCA_018969485.1 Chloroflexota bacterium | reverse complement strand
CGCGCCGCCGGCGGTCACGTCGCGTTGCACCATGTGAAACACTCCGCATCTTGTGCAACCATCCTAGCACTGGCACCATGGCGAGTCAAGCAGGTGCACGCAGCCGGGCAGGCGGGTGGGTGGGCTCACACGAAGACACGAAGGCACGAAGGGACGGGAGACGGAGGCACGAAGGGACGAAGGGACGGGAGACGGAGGCACGAAGGGACGGGAGACGGGACACACGAAGGCGCGCGCAGGAACTTGCCGAACGGCCGGCCATCTTGGCGGCACTGTGGGGTTTGCCGGATGCACGATGCGGCGCGGCCAACGGAACCACGCAGGATGCTGGCTGATACGTTGGTCACCAGTTCTGATACGAACGGATCTTCCGGCACCGGCACCCGCCCGCTAGGATAGCCGCAACATCCGGCAGTGCGACAACATCATCACCGCCCGCGCGGCGGCCCTGTGGCGGAGTACCGGCATGCGTGTTCCCGAGAGCCTCGCCCTGCGCCTGCTTCATCTCGAACAGCAGATCGAGTCCTATGCCCGGCTGCACGCAGAGGAGCTCGCCGGCATGCGTGCCACGCTCAACGGCCTGAAAGACGAGATGCTCGCAATGTACCAGCGCACCCAGGAGTCATTCGAGCACCCCCCGAGCGACGATGAACCACCGGCGCGCCCCTAGGAGCGGCGCGGGGCGCACCGGTGCATCGTGACATAGGCCTCGCCATCGTCCATGGCGAGGGCTGGGTAGCACGTCCGAAAAAGGAGGTTTCAGGATGTCCTCGATCGCAGGTACAGCCTCGCAGCGAGCGTTTCGGCTCGGGCCACTGTGGCCGACCGACACGAAGTCCATCGTCGGCTCCGTCCTGCTGGCGGTCTGCTTCTCGATCAACATGCAGATCACCGAGCGCCTCGACACACTGACGGGAGTCGCGCTCGCCCCCTTGACCGGCGCGCCGATCGCCAACTGGCTGGGCTTCATGTTCATCAACATGTGGTTCCCGATCGCCGTGATCTACTTTGGCATGACGGGTGCACTGATCGTCGCCAATTTCAACCCGGTGCTGGCAGTCCTCACTGCGACGCACCCGCTGGCATGGTCGTTCTTCTTCCTCAACATGTGCTGGTCGGTGCCGAACACGCTGGTGTTCCGCAGCTTCCTGGCGCGCGGCGAGGAGTTGTCGTCGAACCGGTTCATCAGCATGTGCGCCGTCGGGCAGTTCATCGCCTCGGTCGGCTTCTCGGTGCTGATGCTGATCGTCTTCCCGGGAGCGCAGTGGTGGGCCTACATCATCATCCCGCTGTGGAACTTCATCATGGTGATCCCTGGCGGCGTGATCGGCTACTGGTTCTTCAACTCGGTACGCCGCTCGGGCGTGCTGGAGTAAGGCGCGGGGCTCGCCGCGGCGACGCGCCGCTTCCCGCCGCGGCGGCGAGCTGATCGCAGCGCACGACACGTTCGACGGATCATTGGGGAGGAACACAATGAACGACGGCAAGAGCATTGTCGGGCAGGTGGTGGTGATCGGTGCGGTGCTGATCGCCATCGCCGGTGGGTTGCTGTGGGCCGCTGTCAACGGGATGCTGCCGACCGGCGCCGGCATTGGTGCCGACCTGCCGGCCGACACCCGCACGATCGGCATGATCGTGATCCTGGCGGTGATCGCGGCAGTCGCGTACGTCGCATTGCCCAAGAACAAGGGGAGCTGACCCTGAGCGGGAGCGCCGGCAGTACCGGCGCTCCTGCCGCGATGGGCACCCGCAGCCCGAGCACTCAGCGCGTCCTGCACCCGGGAGCACAGCATGACCACCGTACCACCGCTGCAATTGCGCGACGTCAGCTTCTCGTATCCGAGCTCGGTCGAGCCGGTGCTGCGCAATATCAACCTCACGATCAATTCGGGGGAGTTCGTCGGCATCATCGCACCGACCGGATCGGGCAAATCGACGCTGCTCGGTCTGCTCGGCGGCATCATCCCGCATTATGTTCGCGGCGACCTGCAAGGCCAGGTGCTGCTCGAGGGCGTGGATACCCGTGAGCTGTCGCTGCGCAAGTTTGCCTCCCGTGTCGGCATGGTGCTCCAGGATCCCGACAGCCAGCTGTTCAACCTGCTGGTGCGCGACGAGATCGTCTGGGGCCTTGAGAATCGGGGTGTCGCGCGCGCGCAGATGGATGCGCGGCTTGATCACATTCTGACCTTCTTCAATATCACGGCGCTGCGCGATCGCATCACCTACGATTTGTCGGGTGGCGAGAAGCAGCGCGTGGTGATGGCGGCAGTGGCGGTGAGCCAGCCGGATATCCTGCTGTTTGACAATCCGACGTCGCAGCTCGATCCGCTCGGCAGCGAGCTGGTGATCGAGAGCGTCAGGCGTATCCTCGAAGCGCACCGTACGGTCGTGATGGTCGAGGATAAGCTCGACGAGCTGCTCGAGCATGCCGACCGGCTGATCCTGCTGCACCGTGGCGAGATCCTGCTCGACTGCCCACCGGCGGCGTTTGTCCGCCATGAGGCCGAGCTTGAGCGTGCCGGGATCGTGCCGTCGAGCGTGGCGCAGCTCGCGCTGCGCCTGGCCCGGGCGGGGCATCTCAGCGGCACGCTGCCGCTGACGCTGGCCGACGCCGTGCCGGTCTTCCGCGGCCTGTTCCCCGGCGCCGCCCCGGCGCCGGCCCCGGCATTGCCGGACGCCGTGCCGGTAGCAGCGGAACGCGTGTCGATCGCCGTGCGCGACGTGCGCTTCGTCTATCCGCCGCCGCGGCCAATTCCGGCGGTCAAGGGGGTCAGCCTCACCTTCGAGCGCGCCTCGTTTGTCGCGATCATCGGCCAGAACGGCAGCGGCAAGACGACGCTGGCGCGCTGCATGTCGGGCTATCTGACGCCGACGTCGGGGACGGTGCTGGTCGGTGGCGAGAACGTCCACCAGCTCAAGACATTTCGCCGGGCCCGGCGCATCGGCTATGTTTTCCAGAACCCGTCGACACAGCTATTCCGCCAGTCGGTGTACGACGAGGTCGCGTTCAGCCTGGAATATCAGGGCATCGCGCCAGCCGAGGCCGCCGGGCGGGTCGAGTCGATCCTGCGCATGCTCGATCTGTGGGAGCAGCGCGAGCTCCACCCCTTCCGGCTGTCGCTGGGCAACAAGCAGCGCCTGGCGATCGCCTGCATCGCGGTGCTGCAACCCGACGCACTGATCGTCGATGAGCCGACGACCGGCCAGGATCCGCGCCACGCGCGCGCAGTGATGGAGCTGCTCACGCGGCTGCGCGATCAATACGGCACGACGATCATCACGATCACCCATGCCATGTCGCTGGCAGCCGAATACTGCGATCGCGTGGTCGCGATGTGCCGCGGCGAGGTGCTCCTCGATGGCACGCCCCGCGACGTGTTCGCCCAGCGCGAGGTGCTGGCGACCACGTTCGTCAAGCCGCCGTCGGTGACGCAGCTGGCACTCGAGCTCGGCATCGTTCCCCCGCCGCTGAATGTCGACGAGGCTGCGACCATGATGCACGAAAGGTTGGTGCGATGAGTGGGATTTATTCGTACTCGGGGTACGAAACCTGGCTGCATCGGCTTGATCCGCGAACCAAGCTGGTCTTCACGCTGTCGTATCTGGTGCTGGCATTCCTGCTGCCCTCGCCGGTCGTCATCGGCGGCGTGCCGGTGCCGACGCCGTTGATCATGTGCGTCATCATCATCGCGCTGATCTGGGGCGTGGCGCGCATCAGTCCGGCCGAATACGCGATCTTCCTGATCTACCTGGCGCCGATCATCCTGGGCATCGCCTTCGCCCACACCTTCTTCCTCAATACGTGTCCGTGCTTTGCCCCGGCCGATGTCGCCGTCCTCGGCGCGGCATCGATGAACGGGCTGGTGCGTGGCTTCGAGATCGGGTTCCGCATCGCGGCGATGGGCATGTGCTTCCTGCTGTTCTCGTTCACCACCGAGCCGTTCACCTGGGGGCTCTCGATGTACCGGGCGGGGCTGCCGTACAAGGGGGCATTCATGTTCGCCTTCGGCATGCGCTTCTATCCATTGCTGCAGGAGGAGTACACGACGATCCGCGAGGCCCTGCAGGCGCGCGGCTGCGACCTGCTCAACGGGATGAATCCGGTGCGGCTGGCGCGCGGCATGAGCATCTCGGCCATTCCGCTCGGGCTGGGTGCGCTCAACCGCAGCCAGAACATCGCGCTCAGCATGGAATTACGCGGGTTCAGCTTTCCCGAGGAGACCGGCGTCGAGCGGGTGCTGTACCGCGACATCCAGCTGCGGCCGCTGGATTGGCTGCTGATCATCACCTGGCTCGGATTGCTGGTCACAGCGATCGTGCTGCGCATCACCGGCGTCTTCGCGCCGAATGCGTTCTTCTAGGCGCAGTGAGCCCCGCCCGGGCGATGTGGAGCACGCGATGAGCCCTGAGGTCTCCGATGCCGCACAGCGCGGCCTGGTCAACGCCGCCGGCGTCGGCGTCCTCGCCGCCGGGCTGATCGTGCAGGCACCACACGCGGTCGTGGCGGCCAGCGTGCTCGTCGAAGGCATCGTCACGACGCTGCTGCCGGGCGTGCGCGACGGCGGGCTGGCATCGCTGCCGCTGCTGCTCTCGCTGCCGCCGCTGTACCAGATCCTGCTCGGCATGGCGCTGCTGCTCAGCTATGGCGCCGGCATGCGCGGCCAGCCCGCAGACGATGCGGCCGGCGAGCCGTGGCTGGCGGGGGCGATGCTCGCCGCGGTGGTGCTGAGCGGCCTGCATCACGGCGGTGGCGGCTGGCAGAGCGCCGTCGCGCTGGCGCCAGCCGTGCTCCAGCTTGTGGCGCTGCACGGCCTGGTGCGCACGCCATCCGCCGCGCTGGCCGTCTACCTGCCGCCAGCCGCTGCGGTGCTGCTCGCGCCGCTGGTCGCCGCCGGCGCCGGCGCGCCGTGGCCCGATCTCGCCCTCGCCCTCGCCATCCCCGCGCTCGGCTTCGCCATCGGCCGGCTGTTGCGCCAGGCGCGGCTGCAGTGCGGCCTCGGCAGCCACGCCACCCTCGCGATGGCCGTCGGCTTTCTCACGGCATTCGGCATCGTCGCCGTCGCCGACCGCGTGATCGCGACGATGCGTTAGGAGGCACCCCGATGACCCGCTACGGACTCGCCTTCCTGGGCGCGCCGCGTGTCCCCGAGATGGTCGAACTGGCGATCCTCGCCGAAGCCGCCGGCTGCGAGTCGGTCTGGATCGCCGAGACCCGCATCATGCGCGACGGATTTGTGCCGGCCGGCGCGATCGCCGCACGCACGAGCCGGATCGGCATCGGCACCGGCATCGTGAACGTCTTCACCCGCGGCCCGGTGCTGAGCGCGATCAGCTTTGCCACGCTCGACGAAGCCAGTGCCGGGCGGGCGATCGTCGGGCTCGGCACCGGCTCGCCGCTGGTGCTGGCCGCGCAGGGGCACGGCTTCGAGCGGCCGCTCGGCCGGCTGCGCGACTTCGTCGCGGTGCAGCGGCAGTTGCTGACCGGCGAGCCGGTGCACTACCAGGGCGCGACGCTGCAGGTCGCCGGGGCACAGCTTGAGTTCGAGCCGTGGCGGCGCGCCATCCCGATCCATCTCGGCGTGACTGGCCCGAAGGCCCTGGAGCTGGCCGGCGAGCTGGCCGACGGCGCCATGCTCAACGGCTTCCTGCCCCCCGACTACGTCGTGCGTGCGCGGCAGCGCATCGCCGGCGGCGCCGCGCGCGCCGGGCGCACCCTGGCCGCCATCGACGTCTCGATGGCGCTGATCTTCTCCACCGACGCGGATTCGCACGCCGCCTGCGATGCGGCGCGGCCGCTGGTGGCGACCTACATGACGCGCATGCCGAACATCGCCGCCGAGATGGGATTCGACGACGACCTGCTCGAGCGGGTGCGCCGCGCCGTCGCCGACGGCGGCATTCCCGCCGGGCTGCCGTTCATCGACGACGCGATGGTGCAGCGGGTCACCATCGCCGGGACCCCCGACGAATGTCTCGCGCGCATCGACGACTACCGCGCCGCCGGGGTCGATCTGCCGATCCTGTTCCCGGTCGGCGACCTGCGGCGCGCCATCGACGTGATCGCGCAGGGCGTCGGCCCGCGCTGAGCGCGGCACGCCATACCCGACACGCCGGCATTGCGGACCGGCGTCAGTTTGCAAGATGGAGCGTGATGATGAGACTGATAGGGGTTGACATCGGCGGGACATTCACCGACCTGATCCTGGCCGATACGGGCGACGGGACGGTATGGACCCACAAGGTGCCGACGACGACGGCGGATCCTTCGATCGGCATGGTGCAGGGTGTCGTCGAGCTGTGCCAGCAGGCCGGGATCACGCCCGGCGATGTCGATCAGTTGCTGCACGGCACGACGATCGCCACCAACGCGTTGCTCGAGCATCGTGGCGCCGAGGTGGGCCTGATCACCAACAAGGGCTATCGCGACATCCTCCACATCGGCCGGCACCAGCGACCGCTGCACTACTCGATCATGCAGGAGATTCCCTGGCAGGACCGGCCGCTGGTGCGGCGGCGGCACCGGCTGGTGGTCGACGGCCGGATCGGCCCGCGCGGCGAGGAACTGGTGCCGCTCGACGAGGCCGGAGTGCGCGCCGCCGTCCACGAGCTCAAGGCGGCCGGCGTGGCGAGCATCGCGGTCTGTCTGCTGTTCTCGTACATCAACGACGCCCACGAGGAGCGGGTGCGCGCGATCATCGCCGAGGAATACCCCGAGGCATTCGTGACCACCTCGGCGAGCATCTTCCCGCAGTTCCGCGAGTTCGAGCGGTTCACCACCGCCGCGATCAATGCCTTCGTCGGGCCGAAGGTCCAGGTCTACGTCCAGAACCTCGTCGACCGGCTCCACGCCGCCGGACTGCGTGCCGAGCCGCACCTGATGCGCTCGAACGGCGGCGTCGCCACGGCCGAGATGTCCGCGGCGCGGCCGGTCACGCTGCTGCTGAGCGGCCCGGCGGCGGGCGTGCTCGGCGGATCGCTCGCCGGCACGCTGGCCGGGCGCGAGCGGCTGATCACCTTCGACGTCGGCGGCACCAGCGCCGACATCGGCATCGTGACGGCCCGTGGCTTCGCCGAGGCCAGCGCCCGCGACACCTGGATCGCCGGGTTTCCGGTGATGGTGCCGACGATTGACATCCACACCATCGGCGCCGGCGGCGGCTCGGTGGCCTACGTCGACGCGGGCGGCGCCTTTCGCGTCGGCCCGCGCAGCGCCGGCTCGACGCCCGGGCCGGCATGTTACGACAAGGGCGGCGCCGAGCCGACCGTGACCGATGCGAACATGGTGCTCGGCCGGCTCGACCCCGAGTTCTTCCTGGGTGGCGAGATGCGCCTGGTGCCGGAACATGCGCGACGCGTGGTCGATGAGTTGGCGGCCCGGCTCGCGATGCCCGCGCCCGAGGCCGCCGATGCCATCCTGACCATCCTCAACCACAACATGGCCAACGCCATCCGCTCGCGCACGGTCCAGAAGGGCCATGATCCGCGCGACTTCGCGCTGGTTGCGTTCGGTGGCGCCGGGCCGCTGCATGCCGTCGACGTCGCGCGCACCCTCGGCATCCCCGAGGTGATCGTGCCGCCGTTCCCCGGCATCACATCGGCGCTCGGCCTGCTCACCACCGATCTCAAGTACGACCGCATCCGCAACCAGTTCATGCTGAACATCGCGCCCGACCTGGCGCGCCTCAACCGCGATCTGGCGGCGATCGAGGCCGACGTGCGCGGCCAACTGCTCGCCGATGGCCTGGCCGAGACGCAGATCTCGGTGCTGCGCATGGCCGACTGCCGCTACGTCGGGCAAGGGTACGAGCTGCGCGTCACATTGCCGGCGGGCGACATCGACGACGGCGCCATCGCCGGGGTCTGGCGCCAGTTTCACGACATTCACGCCGCCGAGTACGGGCACGCGTTCGAGAGCAACCCGATCGAACTGGTGAACCTGCGCGTCGTCGGCGTGGGCGCATTGCCCAAGCTGCGCGCCACCAGCGCGCCGGCCGGCGGCAGCATCGCCGCCGCCACGCTGAAGGTCGGCAGCAGCTTCTTCCGCCACGATGGCGCATTGCGCGAGATGCCCACCACCTTCTACCGGCGCGAACTGCTGCCCGTCGGCGCCGAAGTCGCCGGGCCGGCGATCATCTTCCAGAAAGACTCGACGACGATCCTGCCCCCCGGCAGCATCGCACAGGTCGATGCGAGTGGCAGCCTGCTGGTGCGCGTGTGAGATGGCGGTCGCGGGCGGTGGCTCCCGCGGCCCGAACGACCTGGAGGTGCTCTGATGCCCATGCCGAACGATAGCCTGCTGGCCCGTGGAGTGGCCCTGCCGCAGATTGATCTGGTGACCGCCCAGGTGGTCGCCGGCGCCCTCGAGAACATCGCCCTCGAGATGGGGCACAAGCTCGCGCGCATGTCGTACTCCAGCATCATCCGCGAATCCGAGGATTTCGGCGCGGCGTTGCTCGACTCGATGTGCCGTCAGCTGTGTGAATGTCCGATCAGCACGCCGCTGCAGCTCGGGCCGATCCCGGGCTACATGCGCGGCATCGTCCGCGCGATGGAGGAAGTCGGCGACGAGTTCCTGCCCGGCGATGTGATCATGCACAACCACGCCTACTACGGCGCGTCGCACGGCCCCGACATCGGGATCGGCGTGCCGATCTTCATCGGTGACGAGCTGATCGGCTTCTCGTTCACCACCGCGCACCACCTGGACCTGGGCGCGCTCACGCCCGGGAGCTGCGGCATCGTCGATGCCGTCGACGCATACGCCGAGGGGCTGCAGTTCAAGGCGATCAAGCTGTACGAAGGCGGGCGGCGCAACGAGCAGGTGTGGCGCATCCTGCGCCAGAACATCCGCAGCGCCGACATGGTCGTCGGCGACATCGAGGCCCAGGTCGCCGCATGCCGCCTCGGCGCCGAGCGCTACATCGAGCTCGTCAAGCAGTATGGCCTCGAGACGGTGCTGGCGTCGAGCGAGTCGCTGATGCGCTACTCGGAGCGCATGATGCGGCAGGCGATCGCCGCCATTCCCGACGGCGTCTATGCCGCCGAAGATCACATCGACGGGTTTCTCGATGACCCCAGTCCGCGGCGCAAGGATCTCACGATCGCCGTGACGGTGACCGTCGCCGGCGACGAGATGACGATCGATCTGACCGGCACCTCGCCGCAGGTCGACGACCGGCCGATCAACATGCCGCTGATCGGCACCGTCGACATTGCGCTCTATGTGACCCTGCGCTCGGTGCTGCTGGACTCGGCGCTGATGGAGTACGTGCCGCAGAATGACGGGCTCATCCGGCCGATCAGCATCGTCGCGCCGCGTGGCTGTCTCGCCAATCCGATCTATCCGGCGCCGGTGATCGCGCGTTTCTGCCCGGGCAATATCGTCGCCAGCACGCTGATGAAGGCGCTGGCCCCGGTGCTGCCGAAGCGGATCAGCGCCGGCGTGGGCAATCTCAAGGTCGCGGCGTACAGCGGCCTGATCGGCGAGAATTACTGGGTGTACATGGACATCACCGAGGGCAGCTATGGCGGGCGCTACGGCCGGGACGGCATGGATGCGGTCGATACGCTGTTCGCGAATACGCGCAACAACCCGATCGAGGACATCGAGAGCCACTATCCGCTGCAGGTGACGCGGTACGAACTGATCGAGGACAAGGCGGGCCCGGGGCGCTGGCGTGGCGGTCTCGGCTCGATCCGCGACATCCGCTTCCTGTCGGATGGCCGTGGGTCGCTCGAGGGCGAAGGCAACAAGTATGCGCCGTGGGGCTTCGACGGCGGCCTGCCGGGCACGCCCGGCGCCGTCACGCTGCTGCCCGCCGATGGCGGCGCGCCGGTGGAATTGCCATCGAAGTTTCCGTCGTACAAGTTCGCCGCCGGTGATGTCCTGCGCACTGTCAGTCCGTGCGGCGGCGGTTATGGCGATCCGCTCGAGCGCGATGTCGCCCGCGTGCTCAGCGACGTCACCGATGGGTACGTCAGCGTCGCGGGCGCCGCGACACACTACGGCGTCGTGATCCGCGACGGTGCGGTCGATGAGGCGGCGACGGCCGCGCTGCGCGCGCAGCGCCGCTGAGAAGGAGCATCAGGCATGCGAATCAAAGTCATCAACGGGAACACGTTCGTGCCGATGACCGAGAACATCGGCGAGGTTGCGCGGTCGGTCGCGGCGATTGGCACCGAGGTGGTGCATGCGACGCCGAAGGCCGGGCCGATCTCGATCGAGAGCTTCTACGATGAGTATCTCGCCATCCCGTCCATCCTCGAGTCGATCATCGAGGACGAAGCCAACTTCGACGCCTTCGTCATCGCATGCTGGGGCGACCCGGGGATCGAGGCGGCGCGCGAGATCACGCGCAAGCCGGTGGTGGGCATCGCCGAGGCCAGCATGTACGTGGCAAACATGCTCGGTGCCAAGTTCGGCGTGGTCACGGTGCTGGATCGGGCGCACAATCTGATCGAGCATACGGTCAACAAGGTGGGCCTGATGCCGCGCTGCGCATCGATCCAGTGTACGTCGCTGTCGGTGATCGAGACCGAGGAGCTGCGCGATCACGCCTGCCTGGTGCTCGAAGGCGCCGGGCGCAAGGCGATCGCCGAGGGCGCCGAGGTCTTGGCGCTGGGCTGCGCCGGCATGAGCGGGCTCGACATCATGCTGGAGCAACGCCTCGGCGTGCCGGTGGTCGACTCGGTGGCCGCGGCGATCAAGATGGCCGAGGCGCTGGTCGCGCTCGGCAAGACGACCAGCAAGGTCAAGACGTATGCCCGGCCGGAGCCGAAGGAGATCCGCGGCTATCCGGCACACATGCAGTCGTCGACCTTCCCCGAGTGAGGCGAGCGGGTGGCCCGGAGCGCTGGTGCCGGGCCGCTCACTGGAGCGACGATGGTCCCCGAGATCACCATCGATCCGGCGCTGGTGGAGCGCCTGATCATGGAACTGGCGCAGGACGGTGCCTATGGCGCGACGGGCGTCTGGCGCACGGTGTACTCGCCCGAGTGGCTGGCAGCGACGGATCGCTATGCCGCCTGGTGTGCCGAGGCCGGCCTCGTGGTGCATCGCGATGCGGTGGGGAACGTGTGGGGGCGCCTGCCCGGCCGCGAGGCCGGCGGCTCGGTCGTGTCGGGGTCGCACATCGATTCGCAGCGCCCCGGCGGGCGCTACGATGGCGCCCTGGGCGCGCTGGCGGGCCTGGTCGCGCTGCGCGCGCTGCGCGAGCAGTACGGCACGCCCCGCCGCACGCTGGAGTGCCTGGCATTCTGCGAGGAGGAGGGCAGCCGCTTTCCGGCGACGAACTTCTGGGGTTCGCGGGCGGTCACCGGGCGCATCGCGCCGCACGAGGCCGACGCGCTGCGCGACTATGACGGCGTCACGATGGCCGAGGCGATGCGGGCGGCCGGGCTGGATCCGGCACGGATCGGTGATGCGGCGCGCGACGACATCGCCGCGTTCATCGAGCTGCACATCGAGCAGGGGCCGATCCTCGAGCATCATCAGGTGCCGGTGGGCATCGTCACCGGCATCACCGGCCTGCGCCACTATGTGGTGACGGTCCGCGGCGCGGCCAATCACGCCGGCGCGTTTCCGATGGATCTGCGGCGCGATCCGATGGCAGGTGCCGCCGAGATCATCGACGGGGTGATCAGCCACGCGGCACGCCTCGGCCGGCCCGCCGTGACGACGGTCGGGCGCATCAGTGCCGAGCCGAACTACCCGGCGATCATTCCGGACAGCGTCAGCTTCACCATCGATGCCCGGCATCCCGACGCTGCCGCGCTGGCTGCGCTCTACGACCACCACGAGACGCTGATGCGCACGGTCGCGGCGCGGCGCGGCCTGGAGATCGCGTGGCATACCACCATCGATCTGCCGCCGAGCCCCGCCGATCCGGCGATCGTCGCCATATTGGGCGACGCCGCCCGGGCGCTGGGTATCCCGACGCGCCTGCTGCACAGCGGCGCCGGCCACGACTCGCAGGTGATGGCGGGGCGTGCAGCCATGGCGATGATCTTCGTCCAGAGCCGCGACGGCCGCAGCCATACCCCCGAGGAGTTCACATCGGTCGAACATGCCGTCGCCGGCATCCGGCTGCTCGCCGCCGGCCTGTACCAACTAGCCTACCCGTGAGGATCTGATGCCACCCTGTGAGATCATCGACTGGTCGACGGTGCCGAGTCAGCGTGTGCCGGGCGCCGGCGGCGACAGCTTCTGGCGCACCGTGCAGCTCGCCGACATGCGGCTGCGCATCGTCGAGTATCCCGTCGGCTACCTCGCCGATCACTGGTGCGAGGTGCCGCACGTGATTCACCTGCTCGCCGGCGCGGTCACCATCGAGCTGGCATCGGGCGAGGCGGCTGCGCTGGACGCCGGCCAGACCTGCCGCCTGGCGGCGGGCGCGCCGGGCCATCGCGTCCGCACCGTCGGCGATGTCGCCGCAGTCGCCTGGATCATCGACCAGATCAGCTGATGCTGTGAGGTATGCATGCAACTCGTCATCACCGGCGGCACCGTCGTCACCGCGAGTACGGTGACGCGCGCCGATGTCGGCATCGACCAGGGGCGGATCGTCGCCATCGGCACCGAGCTCGGCGCCGCCGACCAGAGCATCGACGCGAGCGGGCGCCTGGTCTTGCCGGGTGGCGTGGATCCGCACGTTCACCTCGATACCCCGGTGATGGGGACGGTCACCGCCGATGATTACGCCAGCGGGACGATCGCCGCGGCGTGTGGCGGCACGACGACGGTGATCGACTTCTGCTTCCAGATGCCGGGCGAGCGCCTGCAGCACGCGCTGGCCGGCTGGCACCGGCGCGCCGATGGCCGCGCCGCGGTCGACTACGGTTTCCATAGTGTGGTCGCCGATCCACGGCCCGAGGTGCTCGATGAGCTCGAGAGCCTGCCGGCGCAGGGGATCTCCAGCTTCAAGCTGTTCATGGCGTACCGTGGCGCACTGCAGGTCGACGACTGGACGATGCTGCGCGTGCTCGAGATCGCACAGCGCCGCGGTGCGCTGGTGATGGTGCACGCCGAGAATGCCGAGATGACGCACCTGCTGCAGCAGCGGCTGCTGGCGGCCGGCGAGACCGGGCCACGGTCGCATCTGCTGAGCCGGCCGCCGCTGGTCGAGGTCGAGGCGACGCATCGGGCGATCGCGCTGGCCGAGCTCGCGGCGGCGCCGCTGTATCTGGTGCACATGAGCTGTGGCGCGGCGCTCGACGAACTGGTGCGTGGCCGCGCGCGCGGGGTGCGGGTCGTCGGCGAGACGTGCCCGCACTATCTGGTGACCAGCACTGCCGATTTCGACCGTCCCGGGTTCGAGGCGGCCAAGTACTGCTATAGCCCGCCGCCGCGCCAGCCGGCCGACCAGCAGCGGCTGTGGCAGGCGCTGGCCGATGGCACGCTGCACGCGGTCGGGTCTGATCATGCGCCATTCAACTTCGTCGGGCAGAAGGACCTCGGGCGCGATGACTTCACCCGCATCCCGGCCGGCGCGCCGGGCATCGAAGAGCGCATGATCATGCTGTATCAGGGCGTCGTGTCCGGCCGCCTGCCGCTCAGCCGCTTCGTCGATCTGGTGGCGACGACGCCCGCCCGGCTGTTCGGTCTTGCGCCGCGCAAGGGCAGCATCGCGCCGGGCGCCGATGCCGACATCGTGCTGTGGAACCCGCACGCGACGCTGACGCTGTCGCCCGCGGTGCTGCATCAGCGCGTCGACTACACCATCAACCACGGCCGGACGGTGCAGGGGTTGCCCGAGACGGTGCTGCTGCGTGGCGAGGTCATCGTCCACGGGCGGCAGTACGTCGGGACGCCCGGCAGCGGGCAGTTTGTGCGCCGCGGTCCCCCGGTGCTGTGAGTGCTGCCCGCGACTGGTGGCGGTGCGCGTGCGGCCCGCCGCCGCCGATGAATCACTCCCCGATCGTCGCAGTCCGACGCTGCATTGTTGCGGTACGATCTGCTATACTGCCCGGACAACCGCGACACGAGGGACCAGTATGGCGCCGGATCGACCGACTACCGAGCACACGATTGCCGACAACCGCAAGGCATTTCACGATTACGACATCGATGAGCGCTATGAGGCGGGCATCGTGCTCACCGGCAGCGAGATCAAGTCCATTCGCTCCGGGCGGGTCAACCTGCGCGGGAGCTACGCCCGCGTGGTCGACCGCGAGCTCTGGCTCCATGATGCGCACATATCGCCATACGAGCAGTCCGGCAAGTACTTCAACCACGAGCCGACGCGATCACGCAAGCTGTTGATGCACCGCCGCGAAATCGCGCGCATCGCAGGGCAGGTCGAGCGACGCGGCTTCACGCTGGTGCCGCTGCGCATCTACTTCCGCGGCCGGCTGGTGAAGGTCGAGCTCGGGCTGGCGAAGGGCAAGAAGCTCTACGACAAGCGCGAGGACATCGCCAAGCGCGATGCCGATCGCGAGATGGCCAGGGTCATGAAATCGCGTGGACGCGGCGACGAATGATCCGCCATGCGGCCGTGGGATGATGCGCGCCAGGCGACGCCACCCCGCCACGCATGCGTCTGCCCGCAGCCGCAGAGGCATGCGCTGTCCCGGGGCAGCGTGCGACCGATACCCACGGGCCCGGGCGCGCGGCTGCACGTCACCGGATGTGTGTGGCACGAGGCCTGCCGGCACCCCGCGGCCGGCGCGGCCCCGTGCCGTCCCGCAGGCGTCGGCAGCGTGGCTCCCATCCGCTGCCGGGCGCGTCGGCCGGCCGTGTGCCAGCCGCATCACCCCGCGACGCGCTGCAGCCGTTCGCCGGCGGCCCGCAGCGTCGCGTGCTGTTTGGCAAAACAGAACCGCACAATCTGCGGCAGATCATCCTGACGGCTGTAAAAGATCGACGCGGGAATTGCGGCCACCCCCACCGCCCGGATGAGCCAGCGGCAGAACTCCTGGTCGCCGGAGAAACCGAAGCGACTCACCTCGCAGTTGATGAAGTACGCGCCCTCGACGCGCAGCGGCTGCAGGCCAGCCTGCGCCAGCAGGTCCCGCAGCAGATCGCGGCGTGCGGCGTACTCGGCGCGCAGCTGCGCGTAGTAACCGTGCGCCGCCGCATGTTCCACGGCGACGGCAGTCGCCTCCTGCAGCGGCGTCGGCGTCGTGAACGTGATCCACTGCTTGGCCTGGCGCAGCGCCTGGTTGAGCGCCGCGCCGCCGATCGCCCAGCCGACCTTCCAGCCCGTCACGCCGAAGGTTTTGCCGGTGCTGCCGAGCGTGATCGTGCGCTCCCACATATCCGGGAAGGTGGCGATCGGCAGGTGCACCGCATCGTCATAGGTCATGCGATCGTAGACCTCATCGCTGATCACCAGGGTGTCGGTGTCGCGGCACAGCCCGGCGATCAGCCCGAGCTCGTCGCGCGTCAACACCATGCCGGTCGGATTATGTGGCGCATTGAGCAGCAACAGCTTCGGGCGCAGTGCGAAGGCATCGCGCAGCGCATCGGCGTCGAGGCTCCAGCGCGGCTGCGCGGGCGTCGGCGGGCACAGCCGCACCGGCACCGCGATGGCGCCGGCCATCCGGACGTCGGCCAGATAGGCGTCGTACGCCGGCTCGATCACCACGACCCGGTCCCCCGGATCGAGGAGCGCCTGCGTCAGCGCATACAGCCCCTCGGTGGCGCCACTGGTGACCGACACCTCGTGGATCCAGTCGACGGCACGGCCATGCTCGCGCTCCCATTGCGCGGCGAGCGCCTGGCGCAGCCGCGGCCAGCCCGGGCTGGGCGGGTACTGGTTGAGGTCGGCGTCGATCGCGGCGGTGGCCGCCTGCTTGACGAAGTCGGGAGCCGCGAAGTCGGGGAAGCCCTGCCCGAGATTGACGGCCTGGTGGCGCTGGGCGAGCAGGCTCATCTCGCCGAAGATCGACACCGGACCTCCGGCGATGCGCTGCGCCTGGATGGATGTCATGGCTCCTCCTGCCGGGTGGGGCGGGGCCGTCGGCTCGCCTGCCGGGCGGCCGGTCCCCGCCGGTCGGGTTTGCTGGGCGCGGCTGTCGGCCGCCGCCCGGTGCGCGCCATGGCTGGATGGCCTGCGGCAGGCACACCATAGTCTGACACATGGATAGTCTGACACATGGTGAGTATGTACACCATGTCGCTCAGGAATGTGGGTACAGTCAGGCAGCGCGTGCTCCGCGCCCAATCGCCAGCCGGTGCCGGCGGGCGCGGCCGCCGGCGCGCCCGCGAGGCCGCGCACATGCCCGCCGCCAGCGCAGGGCAGGTCTATCGCGGCTGCACCGCTTCGGCATCGAGCGCCGCGCGGGCCTGCACCAGCACCTCCGGCTGCAGCAGCGCCTCGATGGCGCCACGCGCCAGCACGCGCGCCCCATCGATGATCGCCGCATGCCCGCGCGGCGCGACCGTCGCCGCAGCGACATCGCGGGTATGCCAGCCGGCGGCGGCATCGCACATACCCAGAAACACAAACGCCGCCGGGACGACCTGGCTCACATTGCCGAAATCCGTCGAGCCGAAACTCAGGCCGGGCCGCGGCTCGGGCGTCGGCCGGCCGATCGCCGCAAGCTGTCGGCGCAGCACTGCGCCGAGCGGGCCATTCGGCCGGTAATCGAGGTACGGCCTGACGTCCTCGCGCCACGCCAGCCGGGCGCCGGCGGCCCGCGCGCCCCCCTCGGCGCACGCCACCAGGCGCTCCACCAGGGCGCGGGCGGCGGCAGCCTGCGGCGCGCGCACACGAAACCGGCAGGCGGCATAGTCCGGGATGACATTCGGCGCCGCGCCGCCGTGCGTGATGATCCCATGGATGCGGCAGTCCGCGGGCATCTGCTGGCGCAGCAGGCCGACCGCCTGAAAGCACAGCAGCAGCGCATCGAGCGCATTGATGCCTTCGTGCGGCGTCGCGGCGGCGTGCGCCGACCGCCCGAAGAACTCGATGGCGATGCCGTGCGCCACCAGCGTGTGCTCGGCCGCAAGCCGGTCATCGGTCCAGGGGTGGATCATCAGCGCCGCATCGAGGCCGGCGAAGGCACCAGCCGCGAGCATCGCGATCTTGCCGCCCGCATCGGGCACCGCCGATTCCTCGGCCGGCGTGCCGAAGATCTCGACGCTGCCCGGCAGATCCGCGGCGACGGCCGCCACCCCCAGCGCCGCGCCGAGCGTGGCGCTGGCGATGATGTTATGCCCACAGCCATGCCCGACGCCGGGCAGCGCATC
>JAGWYG010000080.1 GCA_018969485.1 Chloroflexota bacterium | reverse complement strand
GCACACTCCGTTCGGTCTGTCAAATCGGCGCGGCGCTGCCCTGCAGGGGTCCGTCGCTCGATCCGGTCGCTTGTGGCGACAGGGCACACAGTACCACTGCTTCCGCGATCTGTCAAATCGCCGAAGGCACGGGCTCACACGAAGACACGAAGGCACGGGAGACGGGCTCACACGAAGACACGAAGACACGAAGGGACGGGAGACGGGGGGGTGGGCTCACACGAAGACACGAAGGCACGAAGGGGCGGGAGACGGGGGGGTGGGCTCACACGAAGACACGAAGAGGCGGGGGACGGGAGACGGGCTCACACGAAGACACGAAGAGGCGGGGGACGGGAGCCATCTCACATGAAGACACGAAGACGCCAAGGGGCGGGGGATCCAGAGAGATTGCGTTGTACCCGTATCGCAGGAAACGCCCGGCAGCGAGCTCCTGGAGCCAGCAGCCGCGGCATGAGCGGCTTGCATCGTACGATCACCCTGCCCACCAATTCACCGCTTCGGGTGCGGTCGCGCGGCGCGTGGGCGCGCGGTGGCCATCTTGACACAAACTCCCGACCGGGTATAATGGCGCCGGTTCAGCTGGCCCGGCGCGGCGCCATCTCCGGCGGGCTGCACCGCCGGCTCGCATCCAGCCGGAAGGAGCGCACCTCGATGCTCGACCCGTATGTGCCGATTCTCGTCATGCTTGGCGTCGCGATCTTCGTCGCGATCTTCGTCATCACCGTCTCGCGCGTGCTCGGGCCGCAGCGGCCGACGCGGCGCAAGCTGATGCCCTATGAGTCCGGCATGGAGCCGATCGGGCCAGCGCAGCGGCGGTTTCCGGTCAAGTTCAACCTCGTGGCCATGCTCTTCATCCTGTTCGACATCGAGGTCATCTTTCTGTTTCCTTACGCATTGATTTACAAAGATCTCGGTGTACCCGGGCTGATCGCCATGGGCACGTTCTTCATCGTCCTGATCATCGGCATGATCTACGAGTGGAAACGAGGGGCACTGACATGGGACTAGAGCAGAAAGCCGGTGATCTCGGCATCGTCACCACATCGCTCGAGACCGTCGTCAACTGGAGCCGCAGCAATGCGATGTGGCCCCTGTTGTTCGGGCTCGCGTGCTGTGCCATCGAGATGATGGGATCACAGAGCGCCAACTACGATCTCTCACGGTTCGGCATGGAGATCAACCGGGCATCGCCGCGCCAGGCCGATCTGATGATTGTGGCCGGACGCGTCTCGCGCAAGATGGCACCGGTGGTGCGGCGGCTGTACGATCAGATGAGTGATCCCAAGTGGGTGATCGCGATGGGTGATTGTGCTGCCTGCGGCGGCGTCTTCAACAACTATGCGATCGTCCAGGGAGTTGACGAAGTCGTGCCGGTCGATGTGTATGTCGCCGGATGTCCCCCACGCCCCGAGGCGCTGATCGATGGCATTGTGCAGCTGCATGCCAAAGTGCAGCGCATGAAGCTCGATGGCTCGATCCGACAGCCGGTGCGTGTCTGACGGATCCACAGCGCGGAGGCGATCCCATGGACCATGCGGCGATCATTGCCCGGTTGCGTGCGTATGACCCTGATGCCGTGCTTGGTGACCGCGAGTTTCGCGGGCAACTGAGCGTTGCGATTCGGCCTGAAGCCATCGTCAGGATCGCACAGTTCCTGTATGATGACCCAGAGTTGAGCTATCAGTTCCTCGAAAATCTGTGCGCTGTCGATTATCTCGGCCGTAACCCACGGTTCGAGGTGGTGTACCATCTGCTCTCGTTCACCCGGCGTCATCGTCTGTGCCTGACCGTCGGTTTACCCGAGCAGGCACCGGCGGTCGCCAGTCTCACGGCCATCTGGCCGACGGCCAACTATCAGGAGCGCGAGGCATACGATCTGTTCGGCATCACGTTCGTCGGACACCCGAGCCTCGAGCGCATCTTGATGCCTGAAGACTGGCAGGGGCATCCGTTGCGCAAGGATGTGCCACTTGGTGGCGAAGAGGTCGCCTTCACATTCAACCAGGCACGGATTGATGCGCGCAAGCCGTACGCTCGTGACTGAGGGGAACCTGTCATGACGATTGAAGTCAAGCAACTCGTCCGCGATCTGTCGATCCCGTCGCCTGGCGATATTACACGCCCGGCGCTGGCCGGCGAGCGCGAGACGATGGTGTTGAACATGGGTCCGCACCATCCGAGCACGCACGGCGTGCTGCGCCTGGTCGTCGAGCTCGACGGCGAGACGGTAGTCAATGTTGCCCCCGACATCGGTTACCTACACACCGGCATCGAGAAATCGATGGAGTCGAAGACCTACCAAAAGGCGCTGGTCATGACCGACCGGACGGACTATCTGGCGCCGCTGTCGAACAATCTGAGCTATGTGCTGGCGGTCGAGCAACTGCTCGGTTGCACCGTGCCCGAGCGTGCGACCACCGTACGGGTATTGCTGGTCGAACTGCAGCGCATCTCCAGCCATCTGGTATGGCTCGGGACGCATGCGCTCGATCTGGCCGCGATGAGCGTGTTCCTGTACGGGTTTCGCGAGCGCGAGCAGATCCTCGATATCTTCGAACTGGTCTCGGGCGCACGCATGATGACGAGCTACTTCCGGGTCGGTGGGCTAGCATACGATGTGCCGCCCGAGTTTCCCGCGGCCGTGCAAGCATTGCTCGCGATCATGCCGGAGCGGATCGATGAGTATGAAGCGCTGCTCACCCACAATCCGATCTGGCTTGAGCGGACGCGTGGCATCGGCGCGATTGATACGGCGTCGGCGATTGCGCTCGGCGTGACCGGGCCCGCCCTGCGCGCGACTGGCTTCGCCTGGGATCTGCGCCGGGATATGCCGTACTGCGGGTACGAGACGTACGAGTTTGCGGTGCCCATCGCACGCAATGGCGACATCTACGACCGCTATCTGGTGCGCGTCGCCGAAATGCGCGAGAGTGTCAAGATTTGCGCCCAAGCGCTCGATCGGCTGATCGCCCTCGGGCCCGGACCATACGTCACCAGCGACCGTAAGATCGCACCGCCACCCAAGAGCGAAATCACCCACAGCATGGAGTCACTCATCCATCACTTCAAGTTGTGGACCGAGGGGTTCAAGCCGCCGCGTGGCGATACGCTGGCGGCGATCGAGTCGCCGCGCGGCGAACTGGCGACGTATATCGTGAGCGATGGCAGCCCGAAACCGTACCGCGTGCATTTCCGGGCGCCTTCATTCGTCAACCTGCAGGCGCTGCCGCACATGGCGCGTGGCCATCTCGTCGCCGATCTGGTCGCCCTGATCGCATCGATGGATCCGGTCCTCGGCGAGGTCGATCGCTGAGCGTACACGCATCGGGCTGCGGCCCGCAGACGAAGGAAGAGTCATGGGGCTTCGCGAGACGTATGCTGCCGAGATCGATGCGCTGCTGGCGCGCTATGCCCAGCCGCGTAGCGCCGTGCTGGCGCTGTTGTACCTGGCACAGGATGAGTATGGCCACCTGACCGATGCGGCGGTGCGTGAGGTCGCCGAGCTCATCGGTGTGCCGCCGACGGATGTCTTCGAGGTGGCAGGCTTCTACTCGCTGCTGTATCGCCAGCCGGTGGGCCGCTGGGTGCTCCAGGTGTGCGATGATGTGCCGTGCTGCTTCTGTGGTGCCGAGGAGTTGATCAGCGCCCTGCAGGACACGCTCGGCATCCGGGTCGACCAGACGACGGCCGATGGGATGTTCACGCTGCAACGGGTGAAGTGCCTGGCCGACTGTAACCGCGCGCCGCTGTTGCAGGCCAACCTCGAGTACTACGGTAATCTGGAGCCAGCGAAGATCGGCGAACTGCTCGACACCTTGCGGGCGCGCGCGGCGTCGGGCGAAGCACTGAGCGTCTCGGGGCGCTTCGCCGGGCAGTGATGTGCATCGGGCGGACGCGGCCGGCCGGGCTGTTCATCGGCCGCTGCGTCGCCGCCACAGATGCTCCGGTGGGCCGTCAGTCGCCACCTTCTTCGATGCGCGCGATCTCGGCGGCCGGGTCGGCCTGGCCGTATGCTACCGCCAGTAACCCCGGAATGTAGTTGTCCATGTGGCGCGCTGGCACATAGACCACCTGTGAGATCAATCCCGCGGTGAGGGCTTCGTCGACGAAGCTGATGCTCGCCTTGCAGCGCACCTCGCCATCCCGGTAATCAAGTTCGAAATTGCCCAGCAGCAGGTTGTAGTTGGCGCGCGTCAGGTACTCGGCAGCAGCAGCGAGTCGTGCGCTCGGGACGTAGGTGCTGGCGTAGGCATAGCACATCAGAATTTCGGACGACTCCGCGATGAACGCCGTGACGTGGTAGCGGCCGTTGTGTCCCCGGTAGTTGCAGGAAAAGCCGCGCATCCCCTCCAGCGGCCGGGGATACCACTGATCGGATGTCAGGAAATCACCGAGTGCCTGATGGGCATGCTCCAGCCGCGACTGAGATTCCAGCCTGTTGATGGCATCCATGATGCGCTCCGTTCTCCCCGCCGGCGAACACGTACCGGCAGTATAGCAGACGACGCGAAGGGTAGAATCGTTCATGCGACACTACGAGCTCAGCACGCCGGAGAACTTTCTGGGCCTCGCTGCCGATGCGAGCGATCTCGCGGACAGCCGCGTCGTCGTGCTGCCGATCCCGTATGAGGCGACGGTGAGCTATGGGCAGGGCACGCGCGAGGGCCCTCGCGCGATCATTCACGCTTCGCGCCAGGTCGAGCTCTATGATCGCTGGCGTGGCGACGAGCCGGCGCTGATGCTGGGCATCCACACATTGCCCGCGCTGGCGCCGAGTGCGGCTGGCCCCGAAGCCAATGTCGCGGCGATTGCAGCATGTGCCGCCGAGTACCTCGCAGCCGGCAAACACCTCGTCGGGCTCGGGGGCGAACATACCATCTCGGTGGGCATCGCGCAAGCTGTTGCGCAACACTATCCCGAGTTCGTCCTGGTTCAGATCGACGCGCATGCTGATTTGCGCGACAGCTACGAGGGCAGCCGCTATAGCCACGCCTGTGCCGCGCGACGCATCCTCGATCTCGGCGCGACGATTGTGCAGCTCGGCATCCGCTCGGTCTGTCCCGAGGAGATGGCGCTGATCGCCGCTGATCCGGAGCGCATCACCGTCGCATTCGCCGAGGATGTGCATGCCGGTCGCCATCGCGAGCAACTGGCGGCGCTGGTGCACGATCGGCCTGTGTTTCTCACCATCGACCTGGACGGCCTCGATCCGACGCTCATTCCGGCGACTGGCACGCCTGAGCCCGGTGGCCTGTCGTGGGATCAAGTCATCGAGATCATCGGCATCGTGGCGACGCACGGGCGGATCGTGGCGATCGACTGCGTGGAGCTCGCGCCGATCCCGGGGCACCATGTGAGCGAGTTCGTCGCGGCGAAGCTGGTCTACCAGGCGATCACGCGCGCGTGGGCTGCTGCTCCGGATGCATCGCGGTGAGCACCACGGTGAGTCCTCGGCGCATGCCGCTGGATCGCATGCGGCCCCGGAAGCAACGCCACGCGTGCTGGTGCGGCATCAGGCGACCGCGTCCGGTTCGGTGCAATCCGCGATCGTGATGCGCGCGGGCCGCCGCTCCCCACATCGCGGCGGCGCGGCGCAGGGGCGTCGATCGCCGCATGCTGATGGCGCCCTGCCCGATCCGATGCATACTCCGGCGGTGCCGGCGTCACCGTGCGCGATGATCGTGGAACATCGGGCACCCCGGCCGTCGCAGCGCGTGGAAGGGAGCCGTGTGCACATCGGTGTCTTCGGTGGAACATTCGACCCGATCCACAGCGGCCATCTGGCGATCGCCCGGCAGGCACGGCACGCCTGCGCGCTCGATCAGGTGGTGTTCATGCCTGCGGCAGCGCATCCGGGAAAGCCATCGGGGCATGGCGCGAGCGCCACGCAGCGCCTGGCGATGGTCAGGCTGGCGATCGCCGGTGTCGCATGGCTGAGCGTGTGTGACCACGAGATCACGCGCCGCCCGCCAGTCTACACGGTCGACACGCTGCGCTGGCTGACCGGGCGCTCGCGCGCGGCGTTCACGCTGGTGATGGGGGCGGATGCGGTGCTGCGGCTCCCGCGCTGGGTCGGCGCCGCCGACATCATCGCGATGGCGCGCATCGCAGTTGCGCCGCGCCCCGGATGCGTCTGGTCGCCGGCGGCGCTCGAACACCAACTCCCCGGCATCAGCGCCCGAATCACCGAGCTCCCCGGGCCAGCGACGCCGATCGCCAGCCGGCTGGTGCGACACGCCCGCGCCGCCGGGCAGCCGATCGACGGGCTGGTGCCCGCGGCGGTGGCGCGCTACATCGACGCGGCGCAGCTGTACCGTTCCGGGCCCGACACAGAATGAGGCCCAGCGGCGCGCGATGGTCCATGAAATGCGAGGAACACGCAATGGTGTGGAGTCACGCGACGATCGAGTTGATCCGGCGCACGGCTGACGAGTGGCAGATCGACCTCCCCCCCGACGCGCTCGGGCAGTTTGCGGCGTATGTCGACGCCCTGCTGGCCGCGAATGCGCAGCACAATCTCACGCGCATCACCGAGCCGCACGATATCGCCGTGCGCCACATCCTCGACGCACTGCGGTGTGCGATGAGCTGGCACGCCGCGCCACGCCGGCTCGCCGACATCGGCAGCGGTGCAGGCGTGCCGGGGCTGATCCTCGCCATCATCCAGCCCACCTGCCAGGTGACCCTGATCGAGAGCATCGGCAAGCGCGCAGAGTTCCTGCGGCAGGTCAGCGCACACCTGGGGCTATCGAACGTCAGCGTCAGCAGCGTCCGTGCCGAACTGCTCGGCCGCGACCCACACCATCGCGAGGGATACGACATCGTCACCGCACGGGCGGTCGCCGAGCTGCGGATCCTCGTCGAATATGCGCTGCCGCTCTGCCGCATCGGGGGCCAGGTGCTCGCGCCCAAGGGCGCCGATGTCGCGGCCGAGCTCGAGCAGGCCCGGCGCGCCATCGACGTGCTGGGCGGCGGCCAGGTTCGGTGCGAACCGGTGCTGCTGCCCGGATTGGCGCCGCGCACGCTGGTCACCGTCACCAGGATCGCCGCCTGCCCGCCACAGTACCCGCGACGGCCCGGAGTTCCGCAGCAGCGCCCGATCGGCGTGGGCGCGCCCACGCGTGCAACTGGCAAACCATCTGATGCGTCGTAGCCCATGTGCGCGTTCTTCGTGCTAGAATGATGCCAGACGCGTGGCACGAGACACTCGGCCGGCGGCCGACCACAAAGGAGATGTAAGCCATGTCTATCTTCGGACGCATCCGTGACCTGCTCAGCGCCAACATCAATGCGATGCTCGATTCGGCTGAGGACCCCGAGAAGATGGCGGACGAGTACATCCGGCAGCTGACCAACCAACTCTACGAGGCCAAGACGAACGTGGCCGCGGCGATGGCTGATGCGACCAAGCTCAACAACCAGGAGACGCGCTACACCGTCGAGGCCGACAACTGGACGCGCAAGGCCGAGGCGGCACTGCGTGCCGGCGACGAGGAACTGGCCAAGGCGGCGCTCGGGCGCAAGGTGCAGGCGGCCAAGCTCGCCGCCCAGTACAAGGAGCAGTCCGACCAGCAGGATGCCCAGGTCGAGCAGTTGCAGAATGCGCTGGTGCAGCTCGAGAGCCGTCTGGCCGAGGTGCGCTCCCGCCGCGAGATCATCATCGCCAAGAAGAACCGGGCCCAGACGCAGGAAGCCATCCAGCGCACAGTGCGGGGCATCAGCGAGGCGTCGCCGATGGACAAGCTCGACAAGCTGGAAGAGCGCGTCGATGACCGCCTGAACCGCGCCGAGGCGATGAGCCAACTGCAGGCCGGCACGCTGGAGACGCGCTTCCGCGATCTGGAGCGCGACAGCCAGGTGGACGACGAGCTCGAGGCGCTCAAGCGCCGCATGAACCAGTCGGATCAGTCGGGCGGGTGATGCGCCCACGGCGCTCGGGCGCCGCGTGAGCCGGCTGGTTCCACATGCGCGCCGGTCGGCGCCGCGCGTCGGCGGGAGATGGTGGGCACGCCGCCGTCGCCTGCCCGCGCGGCCCTGCAGGCGCTGTGATCGCGACGCCCGCTGATCGTGATGCCAGCGGATACGTCGGCCCGACGTGGCGCCGACGGTGCTGGCGACGATGCCGGGCACGTCGGCGCCCGCGACGGGCCCGAGAGGAGGGCATGCGCAATGATCAGCGACCCGAACGACGATTGCCCGCAGGGTAGGCCGATCGACACCGCGCCGTTCATCGGCCGGCCGCGGCATAGCCTCATTGACAGCGATGCATTTCAAGACGCGTGCGCGGCGCTTGCGCGGCGAAACGTCGCGCGAGATCATGCGGGCGTTACGTTGCACCGACGGCGAACAATATGTCGCGTGGTACCGGTGGCTCGGCCGACATCCCGAACGATACATCGAAGCCCTGCAGCATAGCAGCGCCGCACACAATCTCGCCCACGTGCAACGCTACGCGCCGTCGTGCACGCCGATGCTGCCGGCATGGCGCGCGGCGATCGCGCATCGAACGGCCCGCAAGTCGCGCCAGGCCGACGACGACACATCGCCCGCCTGACGCCCACACCGTTTCCAGCCTACGCGACGCCTTCGCGCCAAGCGGGCCCGCGCCATTGATGCGGGCGGCACCAGCGCCGACCGCATGGGCCGCCGCGTCGCATGAACCTGGGCCCGCGTGATCTGGGCGGGCGATCGGGTGCGGGCGCGCGCTCGTGATGCCTGGCGGCGCACCCGGCGCGGCGTCGCCTCGCCGCTGGCACAATCCACCGATTGCGCTGGCCGGGCGCCATGCCCGCCGCGCACGCGCAACGATCCCCAGGCGGTCACCAGAGAAGCCCATGCGCCTGCCACCCGCCCGGCTGCCGTCGCCGCAGTCACGCATCCCGCCGCGGCAGCGATGGCGTCGGCGACATGCCCCGTACGAGACTGCAGCAGCACATCATGCAGCGTCAGCGCAGGCCGTGGATCATCGTCGGCAGCGGCCGGTTGTCTGTGGTTCCATCGCCGAGCTTGCCATGGGCGTTGCTGCCCCAGCAGCGCGTCGCGCCGCCACTCAGCGATGCGCAGGTGTGCCATCCGCCTGTCGTGATCCGCAGAACCCCAGCCGCCAGGCCACGCACCGCCACCGGCGTCGGCCGACGCAATGTCGTCCCATCGCCGACCTGCCCGCTCGCATTGCTGCCCCAGCATGTCATACGACGGTCGCCCGACAGCGCACAGGTGTGATTATCGCCCGCCGCGAGCGCATCGACACCACTCAGCCCGCTGACCGCCACCGGTGTCCGGCGGTTGATCCTCGTGCCGTCGCCCAGTTGATGAAAGTCGTTGCGCCCCCAGCACCTGACGCCGCCGCCGGCCAACCGGACGCACGTGTGCGCATAGCCGGCAGCGATCGCATGTGCTGTCGTCAGCCCACTGACTGCCGCTGGCGTCTTGCTGCCAGCCTGCGTCCCGTTCCCAAGCGCACCGTGGCGATTGCTCCCCCAGCAAGCGACGCGATGCGTACGCAGCACAGCACACGTGTGTGTCCCACCCGCGGCGAGCGCGAGGGCGCCCGGGAGTGTCCCCACGGCGACCGGCGTTCGCGCATGCGAGCTCGTATTGCCCCCCGTGCCGTCGCCCAGCTGACCATCATTGTTCCAACCCCAGCACCAGACGGCACCATCAGTTTGCAGCGCGCAGGTATGCTTGCCCCCCACAGCGATGGCGCTGACGCCAGCCAGCCCGCTGACCGTCACCGGCGTCAGGCGATTGGCCACCGTGCCGTCGCCCAGCTGGCCGCGATCGTTCTGCCCCCAGCACCTGACGCGGCGGTCGCTCAGCAGCGCGCAGGTATGGTTGTGGCCCGCAGCAATGGCGCTGACGCCGCTCAGCCCACTGACCGCCACCGGCGTCAGGCGGCCCGTCGTCGTGCCATCACCCAGCTGGCCGCGATCATTCTGCCCCCAACAGCGCACCCCGCCGGCCATCACCAGCACACAGGTATGCTGACCGCCCGCCGCAACGCCGATCCCGCTGATCGGCACAGGCGTCCTCGTCGGCGCGCGCCGCACCGCATCGGCGGCGGGTGCGGCGGCCACCGGTGGCGCCGCGAGGCTGGCGACGCCGGCCATGATGCTGATGGCGACGAGCAGCGCGAGGGCGATGCGGCCCGTGTGGTGGCGCACTGGCATGGGCCTGATCCTTCTGCTATGCGGTGGGCGGCAAAAGACCGCCTCCACCATCCTATCACAATTGCGGATGACGCCGCCGGCATCGCGGCCTGTCCCATGTCGGGCGGCGGCCGGATGCGCGTCGGGGGCGCCGTGTGGCCAGGGCGGCGTGCGCCGATGCGCGCGGCATGCGGACGCCAGCGTCGGCCCGGCGTGCCGCCAGCCGCCGCGCGCGCGCCGCTGTCGGGCGATGGCACGGCTGCGCCGATGTGGTAGACTGGCGCGGCACGTCCGGCAAGGAGGGCAGATGACCAGCGAGCGACACACCGTCGAGCATGATCTCCACGAGGCGCTGAGCGGGGCGGGATGTGCGCTGTGCGCGCTGCTGGCGCGCAGCGTGCGCCGCGCCATCGACGCACTGACCTACGAGGGCGTGACCGACGTCGACGTCCGCGCCGAGATCCGCGCCGCCCGCGGGCTGTGTGCCACGCACGGCGTCGCGCTGCGCCAGGCGCGTCAGGCGTTCGGCGCAGCGCTGGCGTACCGGGCAGTGCTCGGCGAGGTCCTGCGCGATCTGGAGGCCCTGCCCACGACGGTGCCGCGCGGCCTGCGGCGCATCTGGCGTGGCGCACGGCGGACGCCGCTCGCCGGGCGGCGCGCCTGCCCGGTCTGCGATCACATCGGCGAGATGCAGCGCATCTACTGCGAGGGCCTCATCCAGACGCTGCAACGCCCCGGCGGGCGCGAACAGCTCGCCGCTTCGGCCGGCCTGTGCCTGCCGCATCTGCGCGCCAGCCTCGCCAGCGCCGGCGACGCCGCCACCATCGCCACGCTGCGCAGCACCCACCTGGCCCGCTACACCATGCTCGCCGCCGAGCTCGACGAATTCATCCGGAAACGTGACTACCGCTTCGCGCGTGAGGCGTCCGGCAGTGAGCGCGATTCGTGGGTGCGCGCCATCGAGACGCTGTCCGGCGCACCCGGGCTCCATCCGGCGGCGACCATCGACGCATCACCAGGAGGTTCATCGTGACCTGGCGCCCCGCACCCGATCGTGGATTCCACCCGGATCCGACGCGGCGCAGCATCGCCCGCACGCTCTACGCCACCGTGCGCGACCTGCCGCTGGTCTGTCCGCATGGGCATGTCGATCCGGCGCTGCTCGCCGATCCGCAGGCGACCTTCGGCACGCCCACCGATCTGCTGATCATTCCGGATCACTACGTCTTCCGCATGCTCTACAGCCAGGGCGTACCGCTCGAGTCGCTGGGCATTCCCAGCCGCGACGGCACGCCGGTCGAGCGGGATCACCGCCGGATCTGGCAGCACTTCGCCGACTGGTACCACCTGTTTCGCGGCACGCCGACCGGGCTGTGGCTCGATGCCGAGCTGCACGACGTCTTCGGCGTGACCGAGCGGCTGGAGACGGCGTCGGCCCAGCGGATCTACGACCAGATCGCCGGCCGGCTGGCCGAGCCGGCGTTCAGCCCACGGGCGCTGTTCGAGCGGTTCCATATCGAGACGCTCTGTACCACCGATGCCGCCCACGACGCGCTGCCGCACCATCAGGCGCTCCGCGCGCGCGGCGAGCGGCGCATTCGCCCGACATTCCGCCCCGATGCGGTGCTGCAGCTGCATGCCCCCGACTGGCGCGAGCAGTTGGAGCGCCTGGCAGCCGTGAGCGGCAGCGCCATCCACGATCCCGCCAGCTTCATTCGCGCGCTCGAGACCCGACGCGCCTGGTTCAAGGCCCTCGGCGCGACGGCGACCGACCATGCCGCGCTCACGCCATACACGGCGCGCCTCGGCGCCGTCGAGCTCGACGCCTGCTTCGCCCGTGCGCTCGCCGGGCGTGCCGACGCCACCGACACAGCGGCTTTCGTCGGCCACATGCTGCTCGAATTCGCCCGCATGAGCGCCGAGGACGGGCTGGTGATGCAGCTGCATGTCGGCAGCTGGCGCAACCACAACGAGGCAGTCTTCGCGCGCTTCGGGCCCGACAAGGGCGCCGACATCCCGGTCGCCACCGAATGGACCCGCAATCTGCGGCCGCTGCTCAACGCCTATGGCGACGATCCGCGCTTCCGGCTGATCCTCTTCACCCTCGATGAGGCGACCTACAGCCGCGAGCTGGCGCCGCTGGCCGGGCACTATCCCGCCGTGCTGCTCGGGCCACCGTGGTGGTTTCACGACAGCATCAACGGCATGCGCCGCTATCTCGAACGGGTCGTCGAGACCGCCGGGCTGATGAATACGGCCGGCTTCAACGACGACACCCGGGCCTTCCCGTCGATCCCGGCACGACACGACGTGTGGCGGCGCGTCGCCTGCGACTGGCTCGCCGGCCTGGTGGCTGAGCACCTGATCGACGAGGATGATGCCCGCGCCATGGCGCGGGCATGTGCCGTCGGCCTGGCGCGACGCGCCTATCGACTCGATGCGTGAGAGGAGGGCAGCATGGTGCATGGAGTAGGTGACCGTGGCGTCGTGCTGGGCGATGACACGATTGCATCGATCCTGCGCGACGGCTTCGTTCGCGGCGATCTCGCCGGGCGGAACGTGCTGCTGATTGTGCCCGACGGGACGCGCACCGCGCCGATGTCGCGGATGTTTGCCCTGATCGACGCGGCGCTGCGCGAACTGGGGGCACGCTGCGACGTGCTGATCGCGCTCGGCACGCACCAGCCGATGGACGCCGGCCAGATCGCCCGGCTGCTCGGCGACGGCGACCCGCACTGGCAGTCGCGCTACCCCGATGTCTCGGTCGACAATCATGCCTGGTGGGATCCCGCCAGCTTCAGCACGCTCGGACACATCCCGGCTGATGACCTGGCGGCACTGAGCGGCGGCATGCTGGCGCACGAGGTGGCCGTAACCATCAACCGGCGCATCCACGACTACGAGCGCATCCTGATCTGCGGCCCGGTCTTCCCCCACGAGGTCGTCGGGTTCTCCGGCGGCAACAAGTACCTCTTCCCGGGGATCAGCGGCCGCGAGGTGATCGATGTCTCGCACTGGCTGGGCGCGCTGATCACCAGCTACGCCCTGATCGGCACGCCGGGCATCACGCCGGTGCGCGCGCTGATCGACCGCGCCGCCGCGCTGGTGCCGACGCCACGGCAGTGTGTCGCGCTGGTCGTCGAACCCGGCTCGACCGCGCTGAGCGGGGTGTACGTCGGCACCCCGGAGCAGGCCTGGGCGGCGGCATCGGCGCTGTCGCAGCGCATGCACGTGCGCACGGTGCCGGCACCGTTCCGGCGGGTGATCGCGGTGATGCCACCGATGTACCAGGACATCTGGACGGCGGCCAAGGGCATGTACAAGCTCGAGCCGATCGTGGCCGACGGCGGCGAGCTCGTGATCTATGCACCACACATCACCACCTTCAGCGTGACCCACGGGCCGGCGCTGGCAGCGATCGGCGGCTACCACGTGCGCGACTACTTCGTCAGGCAATGGGAGCGCTTCCGCGACCATCCGTGGGGAGTGCTGGCGCACAGCACGCACCTGCGCGGCGTCGGCAGCTACGATCCGGCCACCGGCGAGCAGCCGCGCGTCCGGGTGACGCTGGCCACCGGCATCGATGCGGCGCGCTGCGCCGCACATCACGTGGGGTATGCCGATCCGGCGTCGATCGATCCGGCAGCCTTGCAGGGCCGCGAGGCCGAGGGCATCCTGGTCGTGCCGAAAGCCGGCGAGATGTTGTATCGACTGGCCGCACAGGAACGCTGAGGGAGCCGACGATGACGCAGCCACTCACCGCGCTGACGGTTCTGGGCATCCGCTACCGCGGCACCACGCCGGCACCCGACGACGAGCGTGCGCTTGATCGGTACGCGGCAGCGCAGATCTACGCCGCCGCCGATGTCCCAGTCAGCTACCACGAACCAATCGCCGCACTCCCCGACGGCCTGAGCGCCACCGGGCGGCTCGGCGCCTTCGGCGGCATCATCGCGGCGCACACCGCCGACGCACGCCGCGCCGGTCACGGCGTCGTGCTCGTCGGTGGCGACTGCAGCCACATCACCGGCGTCATCGGCGGGCTCCAGCGTGCAGACGGCGCGACGTGCCGCATCGGCCTGGTGTGGTTCGACGCCCACGGCGACTACAACACGCCGCGGACGACACGTTCGGGCATGCTCGGCGGCATGCCCGTCGCCGTCGCCGCCGGGCTGGCGTATCCCGAATGGCGCGAGGGCTCGGCGATCAGCGCACCGCTGCCCACCGAGCGCATCCTGCTCGTCGACGTACGCAACCTCGATCCCGACGAAGAGCGGCTGATCCGCGCCACCGAGACCAGCATCGTCCCAGTGGACGGCCCGGCCTTCACCGCCGGCCTCGCGGCGCTCTGCGCCCGATGCGACCTGCTGTATCTCCACATCGATTCCGACATCCTCGACGCACGCTTCGTCCCCAATCACGGCACCGTCGAGCCCGACGGCCCGGATCTGAACCAAGTATGCCGGGCGATCGGGCAGGTGATGGCCACCGGCCGCGTCGCCGCCTTCGCCGTGGTCTCGGTCTACGGCAGCGGCCCCGGCAGCGAGATATCCGTCGCGTCGGGGATGGCGCTGATCCGCGCCGGGCTGGCCGCATGGCGCACGGGCGGCCGTGCCTGAGCCGGCGCACATGCGTCACGGATTCTCGGCGCGATGGAACACCTCGGCGGCGTCCAGGCCGAACGGCTGGCCGGCAGTCGCCGCCCACTGCGTCATGCGGGGCCGCAGTTCATGCATCCGCGCGCCCACCTGGCTGGTGTGCGCAGCCAGCGCGGCGAGCTTCTGCTCCAGCGTCGCGGCGATATCGACGGCGTGGTTGGGATTGGGCGCACCCATCAGATAGAGTTCGCGAATCTTGTGCGGCATGAAGCCTTCGTCGAGCAGTTCGGGGAAATCCCACGGATTCTGGCTGGCCGGATACATCGCCGCGATCGCCGCCGTGCCCGCCGCCAGATGATCCGGATGATGACGGCCGATGGCATACACCGGCTCAAACGTCGGGATCGGTGACTGACACACCAGCCGCTGCGGCCGCACCTGGCGATAGATACGCACCAGCGTGCGACGGAGCGCCAGCGTCGGCTGCAGCGTGCCGTCAGGTTCATCGAGGAAGATCACATCGGCGACGCCCAGGACCGCGCAGGCAGCGCGCTGCTCGTCCTTCCGCATCGCGGTGATCACGCCGCGCGCCGCGGGGCTCACGTCGGTAGCCTCATCGGGGCCGCCAGCCGCCGCGTCGGTGCAGACGACGTACGTCACGTGCCAGCCGTCGCGCACCCAGGCGGCGATCGTGCCGGCACAGCCAAACTCCGCGTCGTCGGGATGTGCCATCACGACCAGCGCCCGCCCGATTGGTTCTGTCATTCCCTGGCCCCTTCATCATGCCGCCATCCGTCACCATCGAACCGCCGGCGGCGCCACGCTGCGCATCATACCAGCATTCACCAGGCGCGGCGCGCTCTGGTATACTTGGGGCGAAGGGAGCGCGTCATGACAGATCCTGCGGCACAACTCGCGACCAACCTGCACCTGGCGGCAGCCCAGCGCCGCGCCGTGCTGCTCTGGTTTGCCAGCCAGGGTTGCGCGTGCTGCACCCGAATCGACGCGCAGGTCCTGCCCGATCCACAGATCGCCGACCTGCTCGACCGGGCATTCGTCGTCCAGCGCTGCCCGCTCGACGGCGGCGCGCGGCCGCTGGCGCGGCGCTACGGCGTGATCTGGACGCCGACGCTGCTCGTCCTCGATCGGCACGGTGCGCTGCATCATCGTATCGTCGGCGCGCTCGACGCGCCGCAGGCCGACGCCGAGCTGCGTCTGGGCCTGGCGCTGGCATGGCTCGCCGGCGGCCGCATCGCCGAAGCCGCCGCCGCCCTGCAGCGGCTGGTCGCCGACGAGGCCATCGGCACCGAAGCCGCCTACTGGCTCGGCGTCGCACAGCTACGGCACGGCACCGACGCTGCGGCATGGCAGCATCTCAACCATCGGCACCCCGGATCGCGCTGGGCACGGCGCACCGGCGATCCCCGCAGCAGCACCGGGCAGCAGGAGCCACACTGATGGACACGCCGAGCACTGGGCCACGCCTCATGCCGATCTACGTCGCGCTCGTTGTCCTGAGCATCGGGCTGATCGCCTCGCTGGCGCTCCACGTCGTCACCTGGCTCACGGCACAGCAGGTGCGCCTGCAGGCCCGCGCCGCCGTCGAGCAACTGCGGGGTGAGCTCCAAGGCGCCGCGCAGCAACAACTGTCCTTCAGCATCCCCATCCAGCAGACGGTCCCGATCAGCGTCGTCGTGCCAGTGCAGCGAACCATCACCGTCCCGATCGACACTGTGGTCCCGATCGACACCGAGGTGACCATCGCCATCCCGACGCCGCTCGGCGAGCAGCGCTTCGCCTTGCCGATTCAAGCCAGCGTCCCGGTGCAGAAGGATATCGTCGTCACGATCGACGAGCAGATTCCGATCGCGACGAACGTCGAGGTCGCGTTCAATGCGCCGGTCGTGATCGATTTTGGCGACGCGGCATTCGATGGGCTGTGGCGCGCCGTCGGCGAACGGCTCGATGCACTCCTGGCGCAATTATGAGCGCGCGACGACCAGCGCGCGATGAGGGGGACGTGGTGATCGATCCTGTAGTTCTGGCTGCCGGATTTCTGCTGGGTTTCGCGGCGGGGGGGCTGGTGATCGCGGTTCTGTGGTCGCGTATGCACCGTGGCATGGTCAAGCGCGTCACCAGGCTGAACGAACTGCGCGAGGCCGACAAGGCACAGGCCGCCGCCGAGGCACGGACCGCCGAGCAGCGGCTGAAGGCCTCGCGCGAGGCCGAGACGCGCACGCAGGCGGCCCTGGAGCGTGAGCGCAACGCGATCGTGACGGTGCGTACCCAACTGCAGACGGCCAACAAAGAGAAGGATATGAGCACCTTCGAGGTGCTGCGGCTGCGTGGCGAGGTCGACAGCCTCAAGGCCGAGGTGGCAAAGCTGCGCCTGCCACCGCCACCGCCACCCGAGCCGGCGCCGGCGCCACGGCGGCGGCGTGCCCCGGCCGAAGGCGAGGCGGCGGGCGATGCTGCGGCGCAGCCACGGCGGCGGCGCGCGACCGTCGAAGGCGAGGTGGGCGCCGCACCGGCGGGCGACACGCCGGCGCA
>JAGWYG010000009.1 GCA_018969485.1 Chloroflexota bacterium | reverse complement strand
CCGATAGAACTGACCGGGGTTGGTGAAGCTCTCCTCGATGAATGGCGCCGAGATCGGGTAGCCGAGCACGAACAGGGCGTTCGGCGTGCGCTCCCAGAAGCGCTTGAACGAATTCATCGCGGTGAAGTTGGTCTCGGGGAAGTAGCGGCTGGTGAACGGTGGCTGCGTCGGAGGAACCTCGGCGGGCGTACGGGCGACCGCCTGGGTCGAGAGTGGGATGATGATCAGGTTGGCGACGATCGCGACCAGAACGATGACCGCGCCGACCACGCGTTTCCTCATGGAGCTTCTCCTCGTAACTATCCACACGGCGACGTCTCATTCCACCCACGGGAGCGCGCGCGCATGCGGCACGCTGCCCCCGGATTGCGCCTACTATACCACAAGTTGTAGTCGGAACATGCTGGTTTTTCGAAACTGCAATCGCATTGTCATGCCGTTGCTGACCCCCGCTCCGGGTGAAACCGGACGGGCGCCGGTCGCACACGCCAGCAGTCTGACGCGTACCGTGGGGCAGCGGGCGTGGCCGGGTGGCCAGCGGCACGGTCTGCGGGTCATTTCACCACACAGTACCGATAGCTGATCCATTGCTCGCCGGCTGCGTCGTAGCGCTGGGCATCGACCAGCCGGCCACCGGCCGCCGTCAGCAGGCGCACGACGTCGGGATACGGAATGCCGTACATCTCCATCACTGGTTCGGGCACATCGCGCGACGCCGACCGTCGCACGAACTCGATGGCGTGGTGCCACGGCAGATGCCTGTCGGCGACGGTGATGCGGCTGCGCGACGCCGTCGAGCCGCGCGACTGAAACCAGGCGACCTGCTCCTGGACCATGTCGAGCTCCAGTTCGTAGCTGCCGATCGCGTCGGGGACGCTGATGGCGAGCGACAGGCTCACGTCTTCCTGCGGATGGACGGTGCGCGGCAGCGCCGCACGCCCGTCATCATTGCACACCATGTGCCCGTCCTGATCCAGCCAGTGATTGCCGAGCTCGATCCGGAAGCGGTCGCGCGGCGTCTGTGCTGCGGGCCAGGCGACATCGCCGAGGTTCTGGACGCGCACGGTGATGGTGGTGCGGGAACCGGCGAGCATGCGCCGCGGTATGCTTGCCGGGCGAATCCGCGCCCGGAACGCCGACGCCGGCAGCAGTGGCACGTCTGCGGCCGCATCGGGCAGATCGCTGGCTGCGCGCTGCTCGCCGGGCAGTTGGAACACTGCGATGCCGCCTGGCTTCAGGATGCGCATGAACTCGCGCATGTACGCTGCGCTGTAGCGCGGGTTCATGTGCTGGAGCACCAGATTGGAGTAGACCAGGTCGAAGGTGTCGTCGGCGAACAGCGCGAGGTCGGGGCGCTCGTTCAGGTGGTAGCGGGCCCGCTCGCCGAAGCGGTTGTAGCGCCGCGCCAGGCGGATCATCGATGGCGCGATGTCCACGCCGTGGCATTCGGCGGCGTGATCACAGAATGCCTGCGTCAGGCGCCCGACGCCACAGCCGAAATCCAGCACCCGACCGCGCTGCAGCCCGATCGGCAGCGCGCCGAGGTAGTCCATCACGGCGGCAACCTCGACGCGCCCGGTCTCGAAGAAGTCGGCGATGTCCCACCGGCCGCCCTTCCTGGCGGGATGCGTCAGGATGGCCCAGAGCGGATCCATCTCGCCGAACCGATGCCAGGCTGCCTGGAGATGTCTGAGATCCACACTGGTTCCTTGCTCGCAGGTGAACGATTGCCAGCACGACCGCGCGGCACCACGGGTTCGGCACATGGCGGCCGACCGGGCGTCGCCGACCACCACAGCCGGCGCTGGCCACGCGGCACGCGACGTCAGGCATCGCGCGACGGCGCCGGGGCCTCGACCGCCGCGGGGGATCCGCCCGTCGACACCGCGACATCGGGTGGTGGCACGAGCCTGGTCGGTTCTGCCGACTCGCGTGCCGCCAGTGGCGTGGCTTCGCCGCCGGCGCTACCCGAGCGCAGGTAGATGAAATGGGCGATCGACGCGATCACGCCGGCGATCGGGATGCCAAACAGGATGCCCCAGCCACCTGCCAGCGTGCCACCCATCAGCAGGGCCGCGAAGACGAGCAGTGGATGCAGCCCGATGATCTGGCCCACCAGGCGCGGCGTGAGCACATTGAATTGCACCTGCTGGATCACCAGCAGCACGATGATCGTCAGCGGCAGGCGGTCTGGCGCCTCGACCAGCGCAATCAGCACCGGTGCGATCAGCGCCAGATACCCGCCGACGAGCGGGATGAAGACCAATGCCGCCGACATCACGGCGGCGAAGGCGATGTTGCCCAGGCCGAGCAGCGCCATCGCGATCACCGTCGCGCCGGCGTAGATCAGCGAATTGAGCAACTGGGCCCGCAGAAACCCGCCGAACGTGCGGTCGACGATGGCGAACAGGGCCTCGACCTCATCGCGCCACGCGTGCGGCAGGATCCGGATGATGCGCGCCGCGATGCGCCCGCCGTCGGCAGTCATGTAGAAGCTCAGGATCAGCACGATGAAGATGTTGAAGAGCAGCGCCGCCAGACCGCCGATGAGACCGAGCGACTGCTGGACGACCGAGGAGCCGAATGCGGCGATCTGCTGCGCGATCGCTTCGGGCTGGATCATCTCGCCGATGACCACCGGGCCGCCCAGCCGCGCCAACTCGGCCTCGAGCCCGCGAATCCAGCCGGCGAGCGTGTTGCCCGTCTCGGGCAGGCCGGCGGCGATGGTCGCGAGTTGCATGGTGAGGATTGGCACCAGCGACAGCCCGCTGACGACCAGCACGCCCAGCAGGGTGGTGTAGACCATCAGCACCGCCGTCAGGCGCGGCACATGGATCGGGCCGGCGGCGGCGCGGCGTATCGGCAGCGGTGCCGCCGTGATCCGGCGCACGACCGGCTCGAGCACCAGCGCGATCAGCCAGGCGCTGGCGAACATCAGCAGCGTCGAGGCGAAGAACCCGACGACGACCAGCATGCGGTCGATCAGGAACACGGCGAGCGCGATGATGCCCAACCAGATGCCGATGCGCTCCGCGATACTCCGGTTCATGTGCGCCTCACCGTGATCCTGCGCCGCTGGTGCGTGCGATGTCTTCGTGGCTGTCGAGCCGCACCGCGTGCTCCTGCTGTGCAATCCGCTCGTAGCGACCGTCGCTGCGCAATGCACGCGCCCGCTCGGTGTCGCGCTGGTACACGTCGAGCAGCCGCCCGACCTGCGCGATCAGCGCCGGATCGCGCAGCGGAATCAGCGCCTCGACCCGTCGGTCGAGGTTGCGCTGCATCAGGTCGGCACTGCCGATGTAGATCTCGGGATCACCCGCGTTGTGAAAGGCATAGATGCGGCTGTGCTCGAGATAGCGGCCGACGATGCTGCGCACCGTGATGCGTTCGCTCAGACCGGGAACCCCCGGCCGCAGGCAGCAGATGCCGCGGATGTTCAGCGCGACATCCACCCCCGCCTGCGATGCGCGGTAGAGCAGGTCGGTCATCGCCGGATCGACCAGCGAGTTGAACTTGAACGTGAGCCTGCCGCCGCGACCGGCGCGCGCATGCGCGATCTCGCGCTCGATCAGCTGCACGAGGCCGCTACGCAGGCTCACTGGGGCGACCAGCAGCCGCCGATAGCTGCGCTGCCGCGAGTATCCGGTCAGGAAATTGAACAGATCGGAGACATCGGCTCCGACATCGGGATCGCAGGTCAGCACGCCCAGATCGGTGTAGACCCGCGCGGTGGTCGCGTTGTAGTTGCCGGTGCCGACGTGCACGTAGCGCCGCAGCCCGTCATGCTCGCGCCGGACGACCAGCGCCAGTTTGGCGTGGGTCTTCAGCCCGACGAGCCCGTAGACGACATGCACGCCGGCCCGCTCGAGCGCGCGCGCCCAGGTGATGTTGTTCTCTTCGTCGAAACGCGCCTTGAGCTCGACCAGCACCGTCACCTGCTTGTCCTGCTCGCGGGCGCGCATCAGCGCCTTGACGATCGGCGAGTTGCTGCCGACGCGGTACAGCGTCTGCTTGAGCGCCAGGACATCCGGATCTTCGGCGGCGGCCTCGATGAGCTCGACCAGTGGCTCGAAGGAGTCGAATGGGTGATGCAGCAGGACATCCTGCTGCCGGATGGCCGAGAAGTATTCGGCGGCGCTGCGGGCATGGCGCAACGCCGGCGGACGCACCGGATAGTGCGGCGGATCCTGTAGGTCCGGGCGTGGAATCCGCAGCAGCGCCATCACCGAGGACAACCCGAGCGGGCCGTGCACCTCGTAGACGTCATCGACGTGCAGCTTGAGGTTGACGACCAGCAATTCGCGCAGCGCGGGGGGCATGGCATGGTTGACGACCAGCCGCACGACATTGCCGAAGCGGCGCTGCCGGACGCCGGCCTCGATGGTACGCAGCAGATCGGCGGCCTCTTCCTCCTGGATCTCGACGTCGGCGTTGCGCGTGATGCGGAAGACGTGCGACTCGACGATCTGCTCGCCGGGAAACAGCGCCTCGAGGTTGTGGGCGATGATTTGCTCGAGCCAGACGAAGCTATGGCGCCGCTCGGCAGGAATACGCTCGGCGTCGGCAGGTTCGCCGGTGGGAATGGCGACCAGGCGCGGCAGGACGCCGGGAACCTTGATGCGCGCGAAGACCTCGCCCTCCTCGGGGTCGCGGATGACGACGGCGAGGTTGAGGCTGAGGTTCGAGATGTGCGGAAAGGGGTGCGCCGGATCGAACGCCAGCGGGGTGAGGACCGGAAAGACTTCGCGGGCGAAGTAGTCGCGGCAGAATCGGCGCTGCTGCTGGTCGAGCTCGTCGTAGTCGAGGACGAAGACGCCCTCGCGCCGCAGTCGTGGGTGGATGTCGTCGCGCCAGCAGGCGCGCTGCTGCGCGATCAGCGGCGCGACGCCGCGCCGGATGGCGGCGAGTTGCTCGCCGGGCAACAATCCGTCGGCCGAGCGGCTCGTCACACCGGCGGCGATCTGCTGGCGAATGCCGGCGACCCGGATCATGAAAAATTCATCGAGGTTGGCGCTGAAGATGGCGAGGAACTTGACCCGCTCGAGCAGCGGATGCCGCTGGTCCATCGCTTCTTCGAGCACGCGCCGGTTGAACTCGAGCCAGCTGAGCTCGCGATTGAAGTACCGGCCCGCTGAATCATCCCCCGATACGCCAGGCGCCGCTGGAGACCCGTCGTCAGACATGGCCGTCGCTCCCATGGTCGCGCGCTTGCCTGATGCCAGTATACCACAGCGCCATCGACGGCACTCGCCGCCGGGGAGTGGCAGCGCCACAGCGACCCGGCCGCGCCACGCCACAACGCCACGAAATCGGGTAGAATGCCGGGTGAGGATTCGCTGGAGGTCGTCATGTCACGTTTCACTCGTTTTGCCTGGGGCATCCTCGGCTACACCCTGCTGGTCATCCTGTGGGGTGCGCTGGTGCGGGCGACCGGTTCGGGGGCAGGCTGTGGCAGCCACTGGCCACTCTGCAACGGCGAGGTCATCCCGCGGGCCCCCGAAGTCGAGACGCTCGTCGAGTTCACCCACCGGATCACCAGCGGCATCGCGCTGATCGGGGTGGTGGTGATGTACGTCTGGGCGCGGCGCGCGTTCAGCGCCGGCCATATCGTCCGTCGGGGCGCTGGCGCCTCGGTCGTCTTCATGATCATCGAGGCGCTGCTCGGCGCCGCCCTGGTGCTGTTCGAGTTGGTCGCCCACAACGCATCGCTGACGCGGGCCGTCTCGATGGCATTGCATCTGGCCAACACCTTCCTGCTCGTCGGTGCCATGTCGCTGACCGCGTGGTGGTCGGCCGGGGCGCCGGCGCCCCGGCCGAACCCCGACCGGCGCCGCATCGGGCAGTTGCTGATCGCCGCGGTGGCGCTGCTGTTCGTGGGCATGAGCGGTGCGATCACGGCGCTCGGCGACACGCTCTTCCCCGTCGAGGAGCTGCGCCAGGGCCTGCACCAGAACCTGTCGCCGTTCGCGCAGACGCTGATCCAACTGCGGGTGCTCCACCCGCTGATCGCGGTGCTGGCGGGCTGCTATACCGTCGTGCTGGCCTGGTCGATCCACAGCGCGGCGCCGACCGGCGACACCCGCCGGCTGGCGCTCGGGCTGAGCGTGCTGTATGTGGTGCAGCTGATCATCGGCGGCGTCAACGTCTGGCTCGCGGCGCCAGTGTGGATGCAGTTGGTCCACCTGCTGCTCGCCGACCTCGTGTGGATCCTGCTGGTGCTGCTCGGCGCGGCGGTGCTGGCGCAGCCGTCGGCGAGCGGTGCGCGCGCGCCCGCCACCGCGCCCGACGCGGCGTGGTCGCGCCGCTGAACGTCGGCGGCGCGTGGAGGGTGTGATGGATCGCTGTGGGGACTGTGGCGTGGCGCTGCCGCCCGAGGCGCGTTTCTGCATCGAGTGTGGCCGGGCGAGCCGCATGGCGGCGCCGCCGGTCGCGACAGCGGCCACCATCCGCATCGCCGCACCGTGCCCGCGCTGCGGCGTGATGCTCGACGAACCCGGCGCGCGCGATCATGCGTGTGCCATTGAGCCGCGCGCCCCGGAGCCGCCACGGCTCACCATCGCCGGTGACCGCCTGATGGTGGCGGGATTGCTGGTCGGCCTGGCCGTGCTGGCATTCACCCGGTTCTGGTGGCCCGGCATCATGTTCGTCGTCGGAGCGTTCGTGGTCGCGCGCACGGCCGCCCTGGGCCGCTGGAAGGCCACGGCGATCGCCGGGATCTGGACGGTCGGCATCGGCGTGGTGGCGCTGACGAAGCTCTGGGTGCCGGGCGTGCTGCTGCTGGCCGCGGCGACGCTGCTGGTCGGCGCGGTGCAGGGTGCGCGCAAGCCCGCAGACGCGCAGGACGGGCGCCGCCGCACGCCCAACGGCAAGAAAGCCCGGCGGCGCTGACGGCATGCGCTGCCCGCCCGGTCGCGCGTCAGGGCTCCTCGCGCAGAATATAGCCGACGCCGCGCAGCGTGTGGATGAGGCGCGGTTCGCCGGCGGCCTCGAGCTTCTGCCGCAGGTATCGGACGTACACCTCGATGATGTTGCTCTCGCCGCCGAAATCGTAGCCCCAGACGCGATCGAAGATGACATCGCGGGTGAGGACGTGATTAGGGTGGCGCAGGAACAACTCGAGCAAGTCGTACTCTTTGGCGGTCAGTTCGATGCGTCGCTCGCCGATATGCACCTCATGGGCGCCGGTATCGATACTCAGCGGGCCGAAGCGCAGCATGGTGGCCGGCTCGCTGCGCTGGCGGCGTAGCTGGACGCGGATGCGCGCCAGCAGTTCCTCGAAGGCGAACGGCTTGACCAGATAGTCATCGGCGCCGGCGTCGAGCCCGGCCACCCGGTCGGGCACGGCGTCGCGCGCGGTGAGCATGATGATCGGCACGCTGGACGCGCCACGCAGGCGGCGTGCGACTTCGAGCCCATCGATGCCCGGCAGCATGACATCGAGCACGACCAGATCGGGCGTGCGGTCGCGCGCGGCGGCGATGGCGGCGTGGCCGTCGGCCGCCACCTGGACGCTGAACCCTTCGAATGCCAGGCCACGGCGCAGATAGCCGGCGATCTCCGGCTCATCTTCGACGATCAGGATGTGTGCGGGTGTGGCGGGGATGCTCATCGTGGCCTCGTCGATGGATCATGGCACGGGATCGTGGCCGCCGCGCGCCCACGGATGACAGCGTGCGATGCGGCGGATGCCCAGCCAGATGCCGCGCAGGACGCCGTGGCGCTCGATCGCCTGGGCAGCGTAGTGCGAGCAGGTGGGCGTGTAGATACAGCTCGGCGGCAGCATCGGCGAGATGAAGCGCTGGTAGAATCGAATGGGCGTCACGACGATGCGACGCAGCATGTGCCCCTCCGCAATGGTCAGCGCTCACTGGCGCAGCAGCTCCCAGACGAGATGGCGCATCTGTGGCACGATCAGGCGCTCGAGCGCCAGGCGCACCGCGTTGGTGGAGCCGGGCAGGCAGAACACGATGCTGCCGCCGAAGACGCCGGCAGTGGCGCGGGAGAGCATTGCCGCTGCGCCGATCTCGTGGTATGACAGCATGCGGAACAGCTCGCCGAAGCCCGGGAGTTCCTTCGCGAGCAACTGCTGCACCGCCTCGTAGGTGCTGTCGCGGCGGGTGATGCCGGTGCCCCCGCTGGTGATGATGACGTCGCAGTGCGCCGCGGCGGCCCGGATGGCGTCGGTGATCTGCGCGATCTCGTCGCGCACGATCTGCTGCGCGACGACGGCGTGGCCGTGCTGCTCGAGTATCGCGCGCATCGCCTGGCCACTCGTGTCGGTGGCGGCGGTGCGGGTGTCGCTCACGGTGATCAGCGCGCAGCGGATGTGCTCCGGGGTCTCTGCGGCAGCGCGCCGTTCGTGCTCGGTCATCGCTCAGCTCCTCTCGTCCGAAGCGCGTCGCCACCATTCTACACTGCGGCGGCGCGGCGTGGGGCGTGCCGGCGACACCCCACGCCGCGCACAGCGCATCCTAGTCGCGGGTCAGCCGCCGGTAGCTCACCCGGTGCGGCTGAAGTGCCGCCGCGCCCAGCCGCCGCCGCCGGTCATCCTCGTACTGGCTGTAGGTTCCCTCGAACCACACCGCGCGGCTGTCGCCCTCGAACGCCAGGATATGCGTCGCAACGCGCTCGAGGAACCAGCGGTCGTGCGAGATCACGACGGCGCAGCCGGCAACGTCGAGCAGCGCGTCCTCCAGCGAGCGCAGGGTATGGACATCAAGATCGTTGGTCGGCTCGTCGAGCAGCAGCACATTCGCGCCGGCGCGCAGCAGCTTCGCCAGATGCACCCGATTGCGCTCGCCGCCCGACAGCAGCCCGACCTTCTTCTGCTGCTCGGAGCCGGCGAAGTTGAAGCGCCCGACGTACGCCCGCGATGGGATGAGGCGCGTCCCGATGCGGATCTCCTCATCACCGCCGCTGATCTCCTGCCAGACCGTCTTGTCGGGATCGAGCGTGCGCGCCTGATCGACATACCCGAGCCGGACCGTCTCGCCCACCGTCAGGCGACCGCCGTCGGGGCGTTCCTGGCCGATGATCATGCGAAACAGCGTCGTCTTGCCGGCGCCATTGGGGCCGATCACGCCGACGATGCCGCCCGGCGGCAGGTCGAAGCTGAGATCATCGTAGAGCAGCCGGTCACCATATCCCTTGCGCAGGCCTTCGGCGCGCACGACGATGTCGCCGAGCCGCGGCCCGGGGGCGATGAAGATCTCGGCGTCGCGTTCGGCCGACCCCTGGCTCTGCGCCAGGAGCTGCTCATAGGCATTGATGCGCGCCTTGCTCTTGGCCTGACGCGCGCGCGGCGACGCGCGGATCCACTCGGTCTCGCGCGCCAGCGCCCGCTGCCGGTTGCTCTCGGTGCGTTCGGTCTCGGCCAGCTTGGTACGCTTCTGCTCGAGCCACGAGGCATAGTTGCCGCGCCAGGGGATGCCGCGGCCGCGCTCAAGCTCAAGAATCCACTCGGACACCGTGTTCAGGAAGCTGCGATCGTGCGTCACGACGATCACCGTCCCGGGATACTGCTGGAGGTGCCGCTCCAGCCAGGCGACCGATTCGGCGTCCAGGTGATTGGTCGGCTCGTCGAGCAGCAGGATGTCGGGAGCCTGCAGGAGCAGGCGGCACAGCGCTACGCGCCGGCGCTCGCCGCCCGACAGCACCGCCACCGGCGTATCGCCGGGCGGGCAGCGCAGGGCATCCAGCGCCAGTTCGAGGCGGCTCTCCAGGTTCCAGCCGTCGACGTGGTCGATCTGCTCCTGCAGCGTCGCCTGCTCCTCGAGCAGCGCGGTGACGTCGGCGTCCGGATCGGCAAATGCCTCGTTCACCGCGTCGAAGCGCTGCATCAGCGCCACCACCGGCGCGATGCCCTGCTCGACGACCTGGCGCACCGTCAGCGCGTCGTCGAGCTGTGGCTCCTGCGGCAGGTAGCCGATGGTGTGCCCCGGCGCGAGCACCGTCTGGCCCTGGAAGTCGGTATCGATGCCGGCCATGATGCGCAGCAAGGTGCTCTTGCCGGCGCCATTCAGGCCGATCACGCCGATCTTGGCGCCGGCGAAATAGGACAGCGAGATATCCTCGAGGACGCGTCGATTGGGTGGGACGACTTTGCCGACGCGCACCATCGAGTAGATCACATCGGGCACAGGATCATCCTCTCGTTCAGTGGATCGATGTCTCCCTATGCTACATGCCAGGGCGTGGCGCGTCAATGCCACATGCCGCGGGGCACGGTTGCCCCGTCGCGCGGGCATGGTATAATTCGCCCTCATGAGCAGCGGCGGCCGCGTCGGCACACATGCGCCGGGGCGCTCGCGGCGCGTCCACCGATACCGACACAGGCGGCAATGAACGAGACAGCCATCGACACGCTGGTCGAGCGCATACACCATCTGCCGGTGAAGCTCGTCCTCGAATTCGCCGGCGCCGGTAGCCTGGCGCTGTACTGGTTGCATCACGTCGCCGGATCATCGCGCACCGTCGTCGAGGCATCCGACCGATATTCACCGCAGGCGCTCGCCGAACTGATCGGCCGGGTGCCGGAGAAATACGTCTCGCCCGAGACGGCGACGGCGATGGCCTCGCGGGCGTATCGCCGGGCGATGCGGCTGACGGGCGGCGGGACGCGCTGCCTGGGCATCGGCTGCACGGCCACCATCGCCACCGATCGCGCCAAGCGCGGCGATCATGGCTGCTGGATCGCGGTGCAGGACAGCCACGAGGTGCGGCTGTCGGGCCTGACGCTCGTCAAGGGGCAGCGCGACCGCCATGCCGAGGAGCGGCTGGTGAGCCTGATGATCCTGCATGCGCTGGCGCGCGCCGGCGGGCTGTCGCTCGAGGTGCCGCTGGAGCTCGCCGACGGCGAACAGCTCGAGGAGCGCGTCGTCGCTGCCCCCGACCCGATCGCCATGCTGCTCGAAGGCCAGCAGGGCTACGTGGTGATCGCGAGCGATGGCTCGATCGCCGATCCCCGGCCGCAGCCGCATGCGCTGGTCTCGGGTTCCTTCAATCCGCTGCATACCGGTCACGAGCGGATGGCGCACGCCGCCGCAGTCCTGCTGGGCAAACCGGTCCATTTCGAGCTACCGGTGCTGAATGCCGACAAGCCGCCGCTCGACTATGCCACCATCGAACGGCGGGTCGAGCAATTCGCCTTCCGCTTCCCGGTCGTGCTGTCGCGGGCGGCGCTGTTCGTCGACAAGGCGCGGTTGTTCCCCGATTGCGTGTTCGTCGTGGGCTACGACACGGCGGCGCGGCTGGTCGAGCCGCGCTACTATGGCGGTGCGGCTGGTCGCGACGCGGCCTTCGCGGTGGTGCGCGCGCATGGTGGCCGGTTTCTGGTCGCGGGGCGGCTGCGCGGCGACACGTTCTCGACGATGCGCGATCTGCCGATCCCGGCGAGCGCCGACGATCTGTTCATCGAACTGCCCGAGAGCCTGTTCCGCGTGGACCTCTCCTCGACGGCGATCCGCCAGGCGATCAGCAGCGACTGAGCCGCGGCTCAGCCGGCGGCGACGCGCCGCAGCAGCGCTGCCACGGCGGCACACCAGCCGGCGGGCTGCTCGAGGCAACTGAGGTGCCCGGCGGCGCGGCTGATCAGCAGGGTGCTGTCGGGAATGGCGCGATGCAGCGCCAGCGTGTCGGCCGGCGCGATCAGCGGATCGTCGGTCGCGCCGATCACCAGCGTCGGGACGGTGATCTGCCCGAGCAGCCCGGTGGCGTCCGGGCGCACTGCCATCGCGCGCGTGGCGGCCGCGATGGCGGCGGGATCGTTGGCGGCGATGATCTGGCGCACCATGCGCCGCAGATCGTCGGGCGCGTCGGGGCGCAGCAGGCGCGGCAGCATCTGCTCGGCCACCGCGGCTGCACCGTGGGTCTCGGCCAGCGTGGCCTGCTGCGCGCGCGCCGCCGCCGCTGCCGGCGTGTCGGCGGTCGCGCGGGTGTTCGACAGCACCAGCCCCGCGAGGCGCCCGGGATGGCGCCGCACCAGGTCGAGCGCGATGTAGCCGCCGAACGAGACGCCCGCCAGCACGACGCGCGCCAGGCCCAGCCGATCGAGCAGCGCCACGAGGTCATCGCCATAGTCGCTGAAGGTGGCGGGCTGCGGGCCGCCCGGGCTCGCCCCGAAGCCGCGCAGGTCCGGCATCACCAGCCGGGCCGCGCCGGACAGCCCGGCGGCGACCGGCCGCCAGATCGCGCGCGAGAGCGGGTAGGCATGCACGAGCACCAGCGGCAGCCCGCTGCCGTGCGTCTCATGCGCCAGCATCACCGGCGTCATCGTCAACCCTCCCTGTCATCGGACCAGCACGCCAAGGCGTCAGCCACGGCGCCGTGCGTCGCGGCGGGCAGGCGCAGGCGGGGCAGCAGCGTCAGCCAGGCCGCCTGCTCGGCGGCGCTCTGCGGCTGCGGGACGAAGCCAGCCCGCAGGTACAACCCCAGCGCCGCGACGCGTCGGATGTTGGTGGCGAGCATGGCTTCGCGCTCGCCGAGGTGCCGCAGGCGGGCGCAGCCGGCGCTGAGCAGCGCATGCCCCAGGCCGCGCCCCTGGACGGCCGGGACGAGCGCGACCCAGTGGATCTGCCCCATCCAGGCGTCGCGGAACCGGGTGCGCCACGCGGTGATGGTGCCGATCTCGCGGCTGGCGGGATCGAGCAGGAACAGGACGCGCTCCGCGAGGGTGGCGGCGTCGCCGGGCATGTCCGCGGCGAATGTCGCCCGCGTCGGCACGAAGAACGGGTCGTGCGACTGGAGCAGCACCCAGGTATCCTCGTCGCCGGCGCGGAAGCCGCGGATGGCGTAGCCGGGCGGCGCGGCGACGCGGGGCGCCTGCGCGAGGTCGGGGTGCCACATGGCGATATCGATGTCGGGCAGATCGGACATTGCACGCTCACGATGGTTGCGGGCGCCGCTGTCGCCATCCTACCCGAACGGCGGCGATCTGTCGATGCGCGACGGGGGAAGCCGGGCGCCGTCAGCATCGGTCGACGCCGATACATACGAGCGCAGCCGTGGCCGATGCGCCAGTCGCACGTGCGGGCCGTGATGCAGGCGATCCCGTCGGGCGCTCCTCGCGGACAGCATCCGCTGGACCGTTGACGTTGACGGCGCCCCGGGCAGAACCCGCGTTCCGCACCGGCGCATCTCGTGGTAGGATGGCATGCGCGATCACGACGACGAGGCGATGATGGACCTGCTGCGCGATGTGCCGCACCGACGCTACAACCCGCTGCTCGACGAGTGGGTGCTGGTCTCGCCGCACCGCACCCTGCGCCCCTGGCAGGGCCAGGTCGAGGCGGTAGCCGGCGCGGCGGCGGCGCCCTACGATCCGACGTGTTACCTGTGCCCGGGCAACGCGCGCGCCGGCGGCGTGCGCAATCCCGCCTACACCGGCACCTTTGTCTTCGACAACGATTACGCGGCACTCCTGCCCGATGTGCCGGCGGCGCAGCAGCGCGACGCCACGGGGCTGATGCGCGCGCATGCCGAGCGCGGCATCTGCCGCGTCATCTGCTACTCGCCGCGGCACGACCTGTCGCTCGCCGCGCTCGACACCGCCGGCATCGCCGCCGTCGTCGACCTGTGGGCGGCACAGACCGACGAGCTCGGCGCGCGTGCGGCGATCGGCTCGGTGCAGATCTTCGAGAATCGCGGCGCGATGATGGGCGCCAGCAATCCGCATCCCCACGGCCAGATCTGGGCGACCGAGCACCTGCCGACCATCGTCGCGCGCGAGGACCAGGCGCAGCGCGCCTATTTCGCGACCCATGGCCGCACATTGCTCGGCGACTACCTCGCCGCCGAGGAGGCCGACGGCGCGCGGATCGTGTGGGCCGGCGCGTCGTTCGTCGCGCTGGTGCCGTTCTGGGCGGTGTGGCCATTCGAGACGATGATCATCGGCCGGCGCCCGGCGGGCGCGCTGGGCGTGCTCGATGCGGCCGAACGCCATGATCTGGCCGAGGTCATCCGGCGCGTCGCCGCCGCCTACGATCGTGTCTTCGGTGCGCCATTCCCGTACTCGATGGGCCTGCACCAGCAGCCCTGCGATGGCGCGGCACACCCCGCGTGGCAGCTTCACGCCCATTTCTTCCCGCCGCTGCTGCGCTCGGCCACCGTGCGCAAGTTCCTCGTCGGCTTCGAGATGCTCGGCGAGCCGCAGCGCGACATCACCGCCGAGTACGCCGCCGCCCGCCTGCGCGATCTCGCCAACAGCGTGGCGCCGGCATGACGCCCGGCGGCGCGCCGGCCGCGCGCATCGCAGTGCTGGCCGACATTCACGGCAATCTGGCCGCGCTCGAGGCGGTCGCCGACGACATCGACCGCTGGGCGCCCGATGCGGTGGTCGTCGCGGGCGACATCGTCAATCGCGGGCCGCAGTCGGCCGAGTGTCTCGCGCTGATCCAGCAGCGCCGCCGGCATGGCTGGCTGGTGGTGCGCGGCAACCACGAGGGGTATGTGCTGGACGTCGCCGGGGCGCACCAGCCGCGTCAGGGGCTCGAGGAAGAGATCCGGCGCAGCATCGCCTGGACGTGCCGGCAGCTCGGCGACGTGGCGCCGCTGGCGGCATTGCCGGCGGGCATCAGCCTGGGCGCCCCCGATGGCGGCGAGGTGCGCATCGTCCACGCCTCGATGCGCCACGACCGCGACAACATCCTGGAGAGCACGCCTGATGCCGAGCTGCGCGAGCAGATTGCGCCGGCCCCGGCCGTGCTGGCCGTGGGCCACACGCACGTACCGCTGGTGCGCGCCATCGACGACACGCTGGTCGTCAATGCCGGCTCCGTCGGCATGCCATTCGACGGCGACCACCGTGCGAGCTATGCCCGGCTGGCCTGGGGCCGGCGTGGCTGGCAGGCGCAGATCGTGCGCATCGCCTACGATCGCGCCGCCACCGACCGGGCATTCGCCCGGAGCGGCTTCTTCGCGGTCGGCGCGGCCGCCTGGATCATCTACGACGAGTTCTGCAGCGCCCAGCCGCAGCTCAGCACCTGGCTCGCCCTGTACCACTGGCGGGTCGTCACCGGTGAGCTGAGCGTCGCCGCAGCGCTCGACCAATTCCGCAGCGATTTCGGGCACACACGAGGGGGTTCATGATCAGCGTCGAATTGGCGGCAGCCCTGCGTCGCGCCGGCTTGCCGTGGACACCAGCCGAGTTCGACCGTTTCGCGGTGATCGGTCGCGACGGCGACGCCGTCCCATTCGTCATCGCCGAGATGCCCGCCTCGCTGGTGATGCTCCACGGCGAGCTGGCGATCGCGTTCCACGGCGCCAGCGAGTGGGCGCTCGACCACGTGCTGCACAGCGAGGTGGTCTGGCTGCCCGATGAGGCCCAGCTGCGCGAAGCGATCGAAGGGTACCTGGCGCCGCACGAGCCGCTGGAGCTCCAGCGCGGCGCGGCGGGCTACCGCTGCCGCGCCGGGCGGCATAGCGGCAGCGGCAGCACTGCCGCCGAGGCCTACGGCCACACGCTGCTCGCCGTGCTCGTAGCCCGCCAGTGACGCGCCGCAGAGGACACAGCCGGTGATCGGCACCGGCATCGGTGTTGGGAGGAGCGCATGAGCCACACGGTGATCATTCTCAACCCCTGGGCCGGTCGTGGCGCCGCCGGCGCGCGGCGCGGCGAGATCGAGGAGGCCTGCCGCGCCGCAGGCATCGATGCACGGCTGGTCATCACGCACGCGCGGGGAGGGGCCACCGAGCTGGCCTGGCAGGCGATCGAGGGCGGCGCACGGCGCGTCGTCGCGGTGGGCGGCGACGGAACGATCAACGAGGTCGTCAACGGCATCAAGGGCGCCGAGGCGACGGGCGCACCCCGGGCCAGCCTCGGCATCATTCCGCTGGGCACCGGCAGCGACTTTGCCAAGATGCTCGAGCGCATCCCGGCCAACGATGTCGCGGCGGCCGTCGCACGGCTGGCCGCCGACGAGACGCGCAGCATCGACCTGGGGCAGATCATCGTCGGCGATGCGGCACCGCGCCACTTCATCAACGCCATCGGCATAGGCTTCGACGCCCAGGTCGCCGCCGAGGCGCTCAAGATCACGCGGCTGCGCGGCCTGGCCGTGTACCTGACGGCGATCATCCGCGCGCTGGCGAACTACCGCGCCCATCCGATGGAGGTCGTCTATGACGAGAGCCGGCTGCGGCGCCGGCTGATGTTCGCCAACGTCGCCAACGGCCGCTGCCAGGGCGCCGGCTTCTGGATGACGCCGGACGCCGCGTTCGATGACGGGCTGCTCGATCTGTGCCTGGTCGACAGGCTGCGGCTCGACCAGATCATCCGCTACATTCCGCGGCTGATGGAGGGCAGCCACACCACATTGCGCGAGGTGACGATGGGCCGTGGCGCGGCGATCGAGATCCGCTGCCAGGCGCCGATGCCGGTGCAGGCCGACGGCGAGGTGCTGGCCACCGATGCCCGTGAGGTGCGCGTCGCGGTGCTGCCCGGCGCGCTCGATGTCGTGGTGTGAAAGGAGCGACGGCGATGGACGCGGACGGGATCCGGCTGGTGGCTGATGGCGCGGTGGCGACGGTGACGATCGACCGGCCTGCCGTGCGCAATGCGCTCGACGCCGCGCACATCGCGGCGCTCGGCGCGGTGTGGTCGCGCCTCGAGGCCGATGCGACAGTACGCGTGGTGGTCCTCACCGGCGCCGGCGAGCGCGCGTTCGTCGCCGGTGCCGACATCGGCGAGATCCGCCAGTTGGCCGATGCCGCCGCGGCGACCGCATGGTGCGAGGCCGCGCAGGCAGTGCTGCGGGGGATCGAGGAGTCGCGGCTGGTGAGCATCGCGGCGCTCAATGGTGTGGCGCTCGGCGGCGGGCTCGAGGTCGCCCTGGCCTGCGATCTGCGCCTGATGGCCGAGCACGCGCGCGTCGGCCTGCCCGAGATCCAGCTCGGCCTGATCCCCGGCTGGGGCGGCAGCCAGCGGCTGCTGCGCCTGATCGGGCCGGGCGCGACGCGCTGGCTGTGCCTGACCGGCGAGCCGGTCGACGCTGCCGAGGCGGCGCGGCTCGGCATCGTCGAGCGCGTCGTGCCCGGCGCCGAGCTGCTGCCACAGGCCCAGGCGCTGGCACAGCGCCTGGCAGGCCGCGCGCCACAGTCGCTCGTCGCCATCAAGCAGCTCATCCGCGACGGCGCCGGAATGCCCCTGCACGCGGCGTGCGCGCTCGAGGCCCGCGCCTTCGGCGAACGCTGCGTCAGCGACGACGGTCGCGAGGGCACCCGGGCGTTTCTCGAACGCCGTGCGCCACAGTGGAGCGGCCGATGATCCCGGTCCGCGTGCCGCTCGCCGGTGGTGGCGCCGTCCACGAGGGCCAGTTCCTGGCGCGTCCCAATCGCTTCGTCGTCACCGTCGAGCTCGACGGCGCGGCCGTCGCGGCGCACGTCGCCGATCGCGGCCGGCTGCGCGAGACGCTCGTCCCCACCGCGCGGGTCTGGCTGGTCGAGCGCCCGGGCGCACATCGCGCCACCCGCTACCAGGCGGCGGTGGCGTTGGTCGGCGAGCGGCGCACCAGCATCGACACGCTGCTGCCGAACCGCCTGGTCGTGGCGGCGCTGCGCGCCGGCGCCCTGCCGGCATTCGCCGGCTACGAGCGCATCCGTGCCGAGGCGCGCATCGGCGACGACCGCTTCGATGTCGCGCTCGACGGCGCGGCGGGCACCTGCCTGCTCGAGGTCAAGTCGGCGGCGCTGATCCTCGATGGCGTCGCCTGGTTTCCCGACGCACCGACGGCGCGTGGCGCGCGGCACCTGCGGCACCTCGCCGGGCATCGCCAGGCCGGCCTGCGCACCGCCGTGCTGTTCGTCGCACAGGGGCACGCATCGCGTATCGTGATCAACCATGCCATCGATCCGGCGTTCGTGGCGGCACTCGACGCCGCCGCCGGTGCCGGCGTCGAGATTCTTGGGCATGCCGGCGAGCTCGACCGAAGCGGCCTGGCGCTGGGCGCCGCGGTGCCGGTGGTGTGGTGAGCTGTGCCGCCAATCGCATGACCAGCAGTCACGCGCCTGACCGGGCGCCGCGTCAGCGGCCTTGCGCATACTCCCCGACCTGGCGGCGCGCCATCGGGCCGCCGGGCATCCGTCGTCGACCGCGGCTCGTTTGACAGTGTTGGGAGGAAGCAGGATGAGTACTTCGGCTGGCAGCACCACGACATCCTACGACCGTCGCGAACAGATCGGCTGGTACTGGTACGACTGGGCCAACTCGGCCTTCTCGACGACGGTGGTCAGCGTCTTCCTCGGGCCGTATCTCACCGGCATCGCGCGCAGCGCTGCCGATGCGACCGGCCACGTCTATCCGCTCGGCGGCTGGCTGCCGATCGACGCCGCGGCCTACTTTCCGTACCTGATCTCGCTCTCGGTGCTGCTCCAGGTGCTGTTCCTGCCGATCCTGGGTGCGATCGCCGACTTCACCCAGCGCAAGAAGGACCTGCTGTTCTGCTTCGCGTTTCTGGGCTCGGCGGCGACGATGGGGATGTACTTCCTCGAGGGCAGCAACTATCAGCTCGGCGGCGGGCTGTTCGTGCTGGCCAACCTGGCGTTCGGCGCATCGATCGTGTTCTACAACGCATTCCTGCCCGACATCGCGCCGTCCGGCGATCACGACCGGATCTCGTCGCATGCCTGGGCATTGGGGTACCTGGGCGGCGGCCTGCTGCTCCTGCTGAACCTGATCCTGTTCCAGCGCGCCGAGTCGTTCGGGCTCAGCGGCGGCCAGGCCGTGCGCATCAGCCTGCTGTCGGCCGGTGCGTGGTGGGCGCTCTTCACGCTCATCCCGCTCAGCCGGCTGCGCCGCCGCGCGCCGGTACGGCAGCTCGCCAGCGGCGAGCGGCTGCTCACCGTCGGGTTCCGCCAGCTCGGCGACACGATCCGTTCGGCACGGCGGTACCCGCAGACGCTGCTGTTCCTGGCGGCGTACCTGCTCTACAACGATGGCATCCAGACGGTGATCGGCCTGGCATCGACGTTCGGCGCCGAGGAGTTGAAGCTCGAGCAGGGCACGTTGATCTCGGGCATCCTGCTGGTGCAGTTCGTCGGGCTGTTCGGCGCATTGGCGCTCGGGCGCGTCGCGCAGCGCTTCGGGGCGCGCAATACGGTGCTGGGCTCGCTGGTGGTGTGGGTCGGCGCGACGGTGTTTGGCTATGTGATGGCTGCCGGCGATGCGACCCAGTTCTACCTGCTGGCCACCATCATCGCGCTGGTGCTTGGTGGCAGTCAGGCGCTCAGCCGCTCGATGTTCGCCCGCATGATCCCGCCGGGGCGTGAGGCCGAGTATTTCAGTCTGTACGAGGTCAGCGAGCGGGGCACGAGTTGGATCGGGCCGCTGCTGTTCGGGCTGGCGCTGCAGTTCACCGACAGCTACCGCGTCGCCATCGTGTCGCTGATGGTGTTCTTCGTCGTCGGCTTCGCGCTGCTGAGTCGCGTCGACGTGGCGCGCGCCGAGGCCGAGGCGCACGCGCAGTGATCGGGGCGCCGCCGTGGCGCGGCGGGCGTGAGCCATGGCCGATCGCCGGCGGCTCGGGGCGCCGCACAGGCGACACGGCGTGCCGGGGGCGTGTCCCCTACGGGGGAGCGCCCCCCGACGACGCACTGCCGCAGGGCTCGGCCGCCAGGGCCAGGGCTGCCGACGCGGCCTGGTGAAAATGGCTCGAGCTCAGGGAGCGTCGCGTCGTAATCATGATGGCGCTTCTGGTGGAGGATGGATGCGCGTACCTGAGCAAGGGCTGTCCGGCTGACGGTGCATGCGCCATGTGAGCCCTGCCAGCGCAACAACTGGCCCGGCTGAATCTCGCGGGTGATGAGGTGCGGGCTGGCACCGTCGATCTCGCCGACAAGACGTGCGATGGTGGTGGTCGGCGTGAATGAGACGGGCAGATGGACGTGATCGGCGGCGCCACCGAGCGCCAGGGGTTGGCATCCGAGCGCGATAGAGGCGGGGTGCCGGACTGATCAGTGGCATGCGTTCCCACGTTGACCATATCAGGTGGAATGATGCTGTGACATTGTGGTGTACTCCTTGGGTTATCATGGCTGGCTTGGCTGATATGCCGGATAGACCGTTTGAGCGTGCCTGAGCGCTACGCCATTCGTCAACCCAGAGCCCGCGCAGGCGTGCTGCGCTGCGATGGAGCCGAGGAGTTTCCCCCGATGGCGCGCCGCCGCAGGGCACGGCCGCCAGGGCCAGGGCCCCGTAACGTGATGCGCATGGGGCTTGGGCTCGTTCTGCTGCCATGCGCCATCGGGGTGCGGCAGATCAGGTGCGCGACCAGATGCGCAGATTGAGATTGAGGTCATCGATGATCTGCTGCGCCAGCCTGACATCAGCCAGCCAGGCACGCAGATCGTCGGGCTTCAGCGGCGCGGCGCGCCACAGCGGCGGCGGTTCGAACCACGCGCGATCGCGGCTGATCGCCACCACCACCTGCCCGTCGATGAACGCCAGCGACACGCTCGCGCCGATCGCCTCGCGGAAGGTGGTCAGGCGCTGCATCAGGCTGGTCGAGAGGATATAGCGCGCCTCGACCTGATCCGTGCCGTACACCGCAAACCAGCGCTCGAATGCCGGGTCTTCCAGTTGCACCAGCGCCGTGCCGGGGAATTGCAGCCCGGCGGTGGCCTGCTGCAGCGTCTGGCCGAGCCCGCCGAACGCCGCCTGTGCGACGTCCGGCACCACATAGGTTCGGCCAGCGAAGTGCTTGCTGAAGTCGCCGATGAACAGCAGACCCTTGAAGATCGTCTGCCGGCGCGTCGTCCGGTCGCCATCGCTGTCGACGTCCTCGGTTTCGCTCTGGGCATGCACTTCGGCGCAGCGGAACGTGGTGGCGCCGAGCGTGCCGCTGAGCAGGTCCTCGCTCGTGTAGACGTCGATCGCGCCGCGGAACAGGCCCGCGTGGCTGAAGGTCGCACGGTCGATGCCCGCGTCGGGCTGATAGGTCAGATCGGGGTAGTGCAGTGCGACCAGGCGCCCGATCACGCGCTGCTTGAACTCCCGGCGGTACAGCCGCATCGCCTGGGCGCTGCCCGCGCTCCACACCACCAGCCCGACGACGACGACGAAGCAGGCGGCCGGCGGCAGCAGCACCAGCGCGAGCGCGCCGATCACCAGCGTGATGCCCATCACCGGTATCCCGATGCCCAGCACGCGCGCCAGCACCGCACGCCGCAGCTGATCGATCTCCGTCAGGACGGGGGCGAGCTCGGCATACGTACGGTCATCCAGCGCGTCCCGATGCGTCATCGCCGTCAGCCTCGCAGCATCACGCCTGCTTCGACCAGATCCGCAGATTGAGGTTCAGCTCCCCGATGATGTCCCGTGCCAGCGCGACATCCCGCAGATACGCCTGGGCGTCCGCCAGATCCATCGGCTTCGTGCGCCAGACGGGCGGCGGCTCGAACAGATCCCCCGCATGGCTGATCACCAGATGCACGCGCGAATCGACGAACGACAACCAGATATCGCTGCCGACGGTCCGGCGAAACTCAACCAGCCGGCGCATCAGGCTGGTCGACAGAATGTAGCGCGCCTCGATCTGGTCGGTACCATAGACCACGAACAGCCGCTCGAACTCGGGATCCTCCAGCTTCACCAGCTCGGCGCCGTGGTGGCTGAGCGACGCCGTCAGGCCCTGCAGCGCCTGCCCGATGCCGCCCAGCATGGACTCGGCGGCATCGGGCTTGACGAAGGTCCGTCCGCCGAACGACTTGTTGAAGTCGCCGATGAAGAATACGCCGCGAACGATCGTATGCCATTCGGTCGTGCGCTCACCCTGCGAATCAGTGCGTCGGGTCTTGTATTCGGCATGCACCTCGGAGAAGCGGAACGCCGTCGCGCCGACCTCGCCGGCGATGAGATCCTCACAGGCGTAGCGATCGATCGACGTATCCCAGATCTGGCTGGCGCGAAACTCGTCCTCGCCGATGCCCTGGCGCGCGTCGTAGCGCCACGTGGGATCGATGATGCCGACCAGCCGCGCGACCACCTGCTCCTTGAACTGCGACTGGTAGGTGGCGAGCGACTCGCGGTTCAGCCACCACACGGCGATGCCGGCGATGATCAGTGCAGGCAGCGCCAGACACCCCACCGACACGACCGCGACCACCACCACGATCGCCAGCGCGATGCCGCCGCTGATCAGCAGTCGGCGGAACACCGACTGCCGCAGCTGATCGAGCTCGGCGAAGACCGGCGCGAGCTCTGCCGCATAGATTGCCTCAGTCGTGCTCATCGGCCGTTCCCGAACAGCTGCCCGACATTCACATTGGCGCGCTCGGTCTCGGCGGCGGCAAACAGCTCGCGGCGGCGCAGCTGCATCATGCCGGCGATGATGTTGGTCGGCACCATCTCGATCGCGTTGTTGAGATCGGTCACCGCCGCATTGTAGGCGCGGCGCGCCGCCGACAGCTGCTCTTCGATCTCGTTGAGGCTCGCCTGCAGCTGCACGAAGTTGTCGCTGGCCTTCAGGTCGGGGTATGCCTCGGCGACCACCATCACCCGCCCGAGCACGCTGCTCAGCTGATTCTCGGCGACCACCCGCGCGTCCGGCGATGCAGTGGCGCCCATCGCACGGGAGCGCAGTTCGGTGAGCTCGGTGAGCAGGCCGCGCTCATGCGACAGGTACGCCTGCACCGCCGACACCAGGTTGGGAATGAGATCGTAGCGCTTCTTCAGCATCACATCGACGCTGCTGTACGCCTGGTCGACGGCGTTCTTCTTGCCGATGAGCCCGTTGTACATCACGAGGATGACCAGCCCCACGACGACGGCGATTCCGACGAGACAGAACAACACTTCCATCCCTGGCTTCTCCCGCTCCGGCGCCGCAACACAGCCGTGCAGCGCATGAATGACGTGCGACGACGCGACCCGGCCGCGTCGGCTAGCCGTTGAGGGTGACGCCGAGCAGGTCGGCGATGGTGAAGATGTCCTTGTCGCCGCGCCCCGACAGGTTGATGAGGATGCTCTGGTCGGGCGCCATCGACGGCGCGAGGCGAATGGCCTCGGCGACGGCATGGGCGCTCTCGAGCGCCGGCAGGATACCCTCGGTGCGCGCCAGCCGCTGGAACGCCACCAGCGCGGCTGCGTCGTCGGCGGCGGTGTACTGCGCGCGGCCACGGTCGTGCAGGGCGGCATGCTCCGGGCCGACGGCGGCGTAGTCCAGGCCGGCCGAGACGCTGTGGGTCAGGCCGATCTGGCCGTCCCCGTCCTGCAGGACGTAGGTGTAGGTGCCCTGCAGCACGCCCGGCCGGCCGCCGCTGAAGCGTGCCGCATGCTCGCCGAGCGTCTGGCCGCGCCCGCCCGCCTCGACGCCACGCAGCGCCACGCTCTGGTCATCGAGGAACGCGTGGAACATGCCGATGGCATTGGAACCACCGCCGACGCACGCGATCACCAGGTCCGGCAGGCGACCGACGAGGCGCAGCATCTGCTCGCGCGCCTCGTGGCCGATGACGCTCTGGAAATCGCGGACCATCGTGGGGTAGGGGTGCGGCCCGAGCGCAGAGCCGAGCAGGTAGTACGAGTCCGGGTTGGTGACCCAGTCGCGCATCGCCTCGTTGATCGCGTCCTTGAGCGTGCGCGAGCCGCTGGTCACGCCGCGGACGTCGGCGCCGAGCAGGCGCATGCGGAACACGTTTGGTGCCTGGCGCGCCATGTCGTCGACGCCCATGTAGACCACACACTCGAGCCCGAGCAGCGCGCACACAGTCGCGGTCGCGACGCCATGCTGCCCCGCGCCGGTCTCGGCGATGATGCGCCGCCGGCCCATGCGCTGTGCCAGCAATCCCTGGCCGAGCGCGTTGTTGATCTTGTGCGCGCCGGTGTGCGCCAGATCCTCGCGTTTGAGGTAGATCTGGGCGCCGCCGAGCTCGCGGCTCAGCCGGGCGGCATGGCTCAGCGCCGTCGGGCGCCCGGTGTAGCGCTGGTGCAGTTGGTGCAGCGCGTCCCAGAAGGCCGGATCGCGCTGCGCCGCGGCGTAGGCATCGCGCAGCGCCGCGACGGCGGGCACCAGCGTCTCGGGCACGTAGCTGCCACCATACGGGCCAAACCGGCCAGGTCGCGCGACATCAGTCTCGATCGCGGTCATGTCGGGCGCTCACTTTCACTGGTTCATCTCGTCAGCATCGCACGCGCCCATCATAGCAGCGCCGGCATGGCGCCGCAAGCGCCGGCGCCGGGCAGGGTGCGACGTGACGCGTCGGGCTTGGGCGGCGCCCACCAGGTCGCGCTGGCGGCGCACGCTCCAGGGGATGCCGCAGCGCAGCGCGCACCGTCGCGACCGCACTGCGGCATAGCGGTTTGTCGGCGGGCGCCGCACCACGCCGCTGTGGCGCGGCGCGCCTTGCCACCCGCGGCGCCCGCGCCGCCGGGACGCACGCTGGCCGCATCAGATGTCCGTCCCCAGAGCCCCCGCACGGGGCAACCCCCTGGCTCCATCGCCGCGCAGCCCGCCTGCCGTGGGCGGTGGCAGGAGGCCGCGTCGGCGGCCCTGGCCCTGGGAGCCGCGCCCTTCAGGATGCCGTTGGCGCATTGGGCGAAGCTCACGCTGCCGCCGCCTGCATCCGGACCGCGCGTGCGAAGGCGGCGGTAAACCGCGAACGCCCCTCCCACCAGGCCGGAAGGTCTGTGTGGTGCAATTCAAATCCCCAACCGGTTCCGCCGCAGGAGCTCCGCAACACCCTGGCGGGTACGCGGGGTATAGCCGGAGATGGGCAGAACCCGCTCGTGCAGCGTGTCGACGATCCACTCCTTCTGCGGGAAGAACGCCTCTTCAAGTTCCGCCGGTGGCGTGATCCAATTGCGCGCACCCACCACCGCCACCGGCCCATCGAGGAAATCGAACGCGAGCTGGCTGATGTTCGATGCCATCGTGTGCAGAAAACTCCCGCGCTCGCACGCGTCGGACGCCAGCAGCACCTTGCCGGTCTTACGCACCGAGTCGACGATCGGCCCATAGTTGAGCGGGTTGATGAAGCGCGCGTCGATCACCTCGGCCGAGATGCCGAGCCGATCCAGTTCCTCCGCCGCCGCCAGCGCCACGTAGAGCGTCGCGCCGACCGTCACAATCGTCACGTCGCGCCCGGAGCGGCGGAGCGCCGGTTCCCCAAGCTCCACCTCGTAGTCATCCAGCGGCACGCCGCCCGGGACAAGCGTCTCCGGCTCGGCATACAGGCGCTGGCTCTCGAAGAAGACCACCGGATCCGTCCCGCGCAGCGCCAGGGTGAGCATGCCCCTGGCATCGTACGGCGTGGCGGGGAACATCACCTGGAGGCCGGGGATATGAACCACCAGCGCCGTCCAGTCCTGCGAATGCTGTGCGCCGTACTTCGATCCGACCGAGACCCGCAGCACGAGCGGCATCTGGAGGACGCCGGCCGACATCGCCTGCCACTTCGCCATCTGGTTGAAGATCTCGTCGCCGGCGCGGCCCATGAAATCGCAGTACATCAGCTCGGCCACCACGCGACCGCCGCACAGAGCGTAGCCCACCGCAGTACCGGCGATCGCCGCCTCGGAGATCGGCGTATTAAACAGACGGTGATAGGGTAGCGCCTCGGTAAGGCCACGGTACACGCCGAACGCCCCGCCCCAATCGCGGTTCTCCTCGCCGTAGGCCACCATCGTCGGGTCACGGTAGTATTCCCCGATCATGGCCTCGAACAGGGCCTCGGCATAGGTGAGGGTCTTGAGCTTCGGTAACGGCCTGCCGTCGGCATCCAGGCCAAAGCGGTGCTTTGCCCGCGTCTGGGCCAATCGGGTCTCTCCCAACGGAAGCAGCACTTCCGGCTCGGCGTCCGTGGGTCGGTTCCGCCGCTGCCAGGAGAACATGAGATCGCCGATCGCGTCGCTCTGCACGCTGATACGCGGCGAGATATCCAGCGAGACCGCGGCACGGAGGACAGCCGTGATACGCTCGCGCGCCTCACTCTGGATGCGCTCGAGCCGCGCACGATCTGCGTGGCTGTACTCCACAAGGTAGTTGCCGAAGCGCTCGAGGGAGTCATGCGCGCGCCAGCGGTCGATCTCCTCCTTGTCGCGGTAGGTGGATGGATCGGAGGGCGAGTGACCCGAAAAGCGGTAGGTGACCGTGTCGAGCAGCACCGGGCCGCGCCCGGATTCCAGGATGGCGCGCTTGCGGGCGACAGCGTCGGCAACGGCGAGCGGGTTGTAGCCATCCACTCGCTCGGCGTGCATGCCTTCGGGGTTGACCCCCAGGCCCACGCGCGCCAGTACGTCAAAGCCCATCGTCTCGCCCCTGGGCTGGCCGCCCATCCCGTAAAAGTTGTTCATGACATTGAACAGGATGGGTGGCCGCCCACCGACATGCTCGCCCCACAGCGTCCGGTACTGGTCCATCGCCGAGAACATCATCGCCTCCCAGACCGGGCCGCACCCCATCGAGGCATCGCCGATATTGGCGATCACGATCCCGGGCCGGCGGTTGACGCGCTTGAAGAGCGCTGCGCCGGCGGCGATCGGCGCCGAGCCGCCTACGATCGCGTTGTTGGGCATGACGCCGAACGGGGGGAAGAATGCATGCATCGAGCCGCCCATGCCGCGGTTGAAGCCCGTATCGCGGCCGAAGATCTCGGCCAGTGCCCCATACAGTGCATAGTCGACGGCGAGGGAATGCGCGTCACCGGAGCTGAAGCGCTCGACCGCGCGCAGCGTGGCTCCGCCCAGGTAGTGTTCCATGATCTGTAGCAGGTCGGCCTGCGACAGCTTCGCGATTGCCGAGAGGCTTTTGGCGATGATCTCGCCGTGGCTGCGGTGTGATCCGAAGATCATGTCGTCGGGCGTCAGGTGGTAGCACTGGCCGACGGCGGCGGCCTCCTGGCCGATCGAGAGGTGCGCCGGGCCGCGATGGTTGTACGCCACCCCCTCGTAGACGCCCTCCTTCTTGAGCCGGTCCAGCATGGTCTCAAACTCACGGATGGTGACCATATCGTGGTACATCCGCACCAGGTTCGCGCTGCCGTACAGCGCCGCCTCGATCTGCGGGTTGGGGATGTAGGCGTTGATCGGGATCTCCGGGCTCGTGAGCACCGCTGCCCGGCGGACTTCGGTCGGGTCAATTGGCATCTGCTTGGGCATGGCTGTTCCTCAATTCGCGAGCAAGAGATCCAGCTCGGCGATATTCCGCGCCAGTGCCTGGAGGAACCGGGCGGCCGGTGCGCCGTCCACCACCTGGTGGTTGACCGTCAGCGAGAGGCCGAGGCGCGGCTGGAAGCGTATCGTACCGTCGGATTCCACCGGGTGCAGGCCGATCGCGCCGACGCCGAGGATCGCGACCTGCGGCGGGTTCAGGATCGGCGTGAAGCGTTCGATCCCGAAACTGCCGAGGTTGGTCACGGTGAACGTCCCACCCTGCAGATCATTCGGCGCGGCGCGGCCTTGCTGGGCGAGCGCGGCGAGCCTGGCGGCCTCACGGGCAAGCGCCTGCAGGCTGAGCGCGCCGGCGCTGCGGATGACTGGAACCAGCAGGCCGCGCGGCGTGTCGACCGCAAAGCCGAGGTTGATGCGCCGATAGCGCGTGATGGTATTCTCCGCGAACAGGGCGTTCAGCTCGTGGTGCTCCGCCAGCGTGCGGGAGACGGCGAAGAGCAACAGGTCGTTGATCGTGATGCTGCGCAGGCCGAACTCCTCCGGGCTGGACTTGAGCCGTGCCCGGTATTCCTGCAGCCGCCGTGCGTCCGCCGAGGTATGTAGCGTCAACTGGGCGGTTGTTTGAAGCGAAGCGAGCATCCGCTCGGCGATGATCCGCCGCACGCCGGTGAGCGGCACGACCTCGACATCCTCGTCACGGGCCGGGGCTGCCGCGGGGGCGGGGACCGCCGGCGCCTGGAGGTCCCGCGCGGTGATGCGCTCGTCGGCACCTGTGCCGGCCGCTGGAGCGACGAACCCGCCGCGCTCGACCATGGCACGGGCGAGCGGGGTCATCCGCGGCTGCGCCCGTATGGCGGCCTGGACATCGCGCTCGATCACTCGCCCGCCCGGGCCGGAGCCGGTCAGGCTCGCGGGCGCGAGGCCGTGCCGTTCCGCCAGACCCCGGGCGCGCGGCGAGATGCCGACCGGCGGCGTCGCGTTGATACGTGCAGAAACGCGCCCTGCGGCGTTCGGTGGGACTGTGGGAGCAGCGACTGCGGTAGGCCCGACGCCGCCCGGACGTAACTGCGCGACATCCTCGCCGGGCTCGCCGATCGCCGCAATCACCGTCTGTACCGGCACGCCCTCGCCCTCGCCGTAAAATCGCTCCAGTATGACTCCCGCCGCCGGACTCGCCACCTCGACCGTCGCCTTGTCGGTCTCGATCTCGCATAACGGCTCGCCTGCCTCGACACGATCGCCTGGCTGCTTCAGCCAGCGGGCAATCATCGCGCTCTCCGCCGAGTTGCCAAACGCTGGCAGAATGACTGCGCTTGCCATGGAGTATCTCCACGATGTGCAATTGCACATGTATTGTGCAATTGCACATACCATAGCACAGGTCGTGCCGGCTGTCAAGCCACCCTGGTATACCCAGCGGTTTCGGAGAGGATACCACGAGGCAACTTCTGGCTGGCCTGGACGGGTGATCGGCCGGCCGGGTATGTGGGCACCCGGGATAAGGGTGATCACATTGAGCTTCGGCGCATGTACGTCCGGCAAGAATACCACCGTCGTGGGATTGGCGCCGGACTTGTTCGGGCCTTGATCGCGCATTGCGCACAACAACGCGCCACTCTCATCAACCTGTGGGCAGCTCCTGATGGACTGGGGCGCCTCCTGTACGCAAAACCCGGATTCTATCAAGTTGCATTGCAAATTGCATTGAACGATGCCGAACGATATCATCCCTCTGCAGTAGACGGCAAAATCCGCATGTCCTACAATATCTGGGGACGATCAACAACATAAGCACACCTGCGGATGGTGTTGAGGGTAGTCGAGATGATAAGCACATTCCGTGGGGTATGACGAAGCGCCGCCGGAGTGGAGTGCGGGCGACGGCGCCCAGGATCACGGGCGCCGCTCGCAGGCCATCCAGCCGCAGCCAAGAATCGGCGCGTCCTCACCCATTTCGCTAGCCAGGATCCGCACGCGCGTGCCGACCGAGCGGTACGAGTATTCCAGGAGTGTCCGGCGGGCCGGCGCCAGCAGGAGGTCGCCTGCCTTAGCAACGCTTCCGCCCACGACGAACAGCTCGATATCGAGGATCATCGCTACCGAGGCGACTGCAACGCCGAGCGCCTGGCCGGCTTCGTACAGCACCTGTAGCGCGATCGGGTCGCCCTGCCGAGCCCGCGCCGTTACCGACTCGCCAGTGGCGGGTGCCGTGGCCGTCTCGACAATCCCGGCCCGTTCACAACGGTGCTGGTAGCGGCGCGCGAGCCACGGCCCGCTGGTATAGGTCTCGACGCAGCCGCGTGAGCCGCACGGGCACAGCGCGCCGTCGCGATTGAGCGTGATGTGGCCAATCTCTCCGGCCGTGTTGCGCACCCCACGGTAGACCTGCCCATCGACGACGATCGCAGCGCCGACGCCGGTGCCCACCACCACATAGACCATTGCCGGTTCGCCCCTGCCGGCGCCGTAGTGGTACTCGCCGAGTGCGGCGGCCTTGGCGTCATGATCGAGGCTTACCGGCAGTCCCAGGCGATCGGCGAGCATGGCGCGCAGCGGCGCGTGGTGCAACCCGCGCATCTCATGGACTTCGCCAACCACGCCGGTCTCGTGGTCCACCGGCCCCGGCGTACAGATCCCGAGCCCGCAGATCCTGGCGGTCGCCGGCAACTCGTGGCGCAGCTCATCAACGCTCTGCGCGATACGTTCTACGACGGACTGGGCGCCGGCGTCCGCGTTTGTCGGCAAGCGACGATGACGAACGATACGTTTCTGCGGGTCGATCAAGCCCAGCGCGATCTTCGTGCGGCCCAGGTCGACACCGACGGCCCACTCTTCCATGATCTCCCCCTCTGCGTCCTGGCTTGTCCCTCAAGCATCGATTGCCGCCGCCCCCAGGCGCGCCAGCGTCTCGTCCTCTGCCTCCGACAGCCCGCTGACCCCGACGGCACCGACGAGCTGTTCAGCGTAGATCATCGGAACGCCACCACCCCAGCCGGTGTACCGCAGGTCGCCGAAGTTCGTGAGCGGCCAGCCCTTCGTACGCGAAGACTCGCCGATCGCGCCCGTGGATTGGCGCTGCCGGGCTGCGGTATACGCCTTGTTGATCGCATTGTTGATTGACGGCAGCAGGCACCCGTCGGTGCGCAGAAAGGCCAGCAGCTCACCCTGCGCGTCCACGACGGCAACCGCTGCCGCCTTGCCGGTTCGCTCCAGTTCGATCCGGACCGCCTCCACTACCCGCACCGCATCGGCGTGGGACATCTGGTAGCTCTGGCGCATCGCTCACTCACTTTCCGTGTTCAACGGCGTTTCGGCTGACACTGGCGCCGACTCTGCGAGACGCGCGGCGGGCTGCCCCGCCAGGTGCTCGGCAACCCGGAGCGACTGTGCGGCAATCGTCAGCGCCGGGTTCATCGCTGCGGAGGATGGGAAGAACGACGAGTCGACCACGTACAGGTTCAGCACCTCGTGCGTGCGACACAGTGGATCCAGCACCGACGTGGCGGGGTCATGGCCAAAGCGCAGCGTGCCGCACTGGTGCGAGTTTGTCGCGATGCCCATCCGCTGCGTCAGGACGATCTGGTAGCCCGCCTCACGTAGCATGAGGCTCCCCGCGGCGATCAGGCGTCGGTGCGCTTCCAGGTTGTTCGGCTGCCAGTGAATGCGGATGCCGCCATCGGGCGCGAACGTGACGCGGTTCTCCGGGTCCGGAAGATCCTCGGACATCACCCACCAGTCCACGCTGCGGTCGGCCATTGCGGCGAGGAGCGGCCGGGGGACGAGGGGCTGGGCGGCGGTGAGCATCCCGGCCTGGAGCTTGCCGAGCAACTGCAGATTGCCCAGCGGGTAGGGAAATCCCGGCCCGCGGAGGTAGAAGTCGTTGACGGCCATCGTCTTCTGGAAGACGGTGTGATTGCGCCGCAGCGGGGCTACAGCCATGAGTGCCGTGTTGTTGTGGACCATGTAATTACGGCCCACCAGCCCAGACCCGTTCGCCAGACCGTTCGGATGTGCGCCGCCCGCCGAGCGCAAGAGCAGCGCTGCCGAGTTGACCGCCCCGCACGCAACGACGATCACGTCGGCAGGTACCACCTGCCGCTCGCCGCCGCGCTCCACCTCCACCGCAGTCGCCCGCCGGCCGCCCGCATCGGTCAGGATACGGCGTGCGTACGCGCCGGTCCAGAGGGTGATGTTCGGACGCTGCAGGGCGGGCCGGACCGCACATACATCAGCGTCGCTCTTTGCCAGAACCCGGCAGGGGAAGCCGTCGCAGGTCTTACAGCGGACACACAGGCCGCCCTCGCGCAGATCGATCCCCATCGGGAGTGCGAACGGGTGCAGCCTCTGGCGGCGCAGGTCGGCACACAGCGCCTCGATATATGGCTCGTGCGGCACCGCCGGGAATGGGAACGGCCCGGATCGCGGCGGCTCGGTCGGGTCCTGACCCGGCTCGCCATGGACACGGTAGATCCGCTCGGCAGCGGCGTAATAGGGCTCCAGCTCCTCATAGCTGATCGGCCAGGCCGGCGAGGTGCCACCCTCGTGTTCGAGAGCGCCGAAGTCCTCGCGGCGGAGACGCGGGAGCGCGGCGCCATAGACTTTGGTGTTGCCGCCGACATAGTAGTGGACACCGGGATGGAAGGGGCGGCCCTGCGTGTCCTGCCAGGTCTCGGCGTTCTTGTAGCGCCCCTGGTCGAACACGGCGGTCGGGCTCCAGTTCTGCGGCTCCTGCGGCAGCACATCGCCACGCTCAAGCAGCAGCACACGCGCCCCGGCGTCGCGCAGCGCGTAGGCTAGCGTTCCGCCGCCTGCGCCCGTACCGATGATGATGATGTCGTAGTGAAGAGCCATGGTCATCCCTCCACAGATCCCGCCAGGAGTCCGCTCACGAAGTACCCCGCAGGGGGGATGTAGACGAGCACCGCAGGCAGGGTCGCCACCGCTGCCCTGGCATGACAACGTTCCAACCCACCAAACAGGAGCCTGAGAGATTGTTGAGCGCGATCGTTACCGGCTGAGCCGCCGGAACACTCTGGCAGCGGCACGATCGATCAAACCACTGTGCAGTTACACACGTGCAGTGAAATTGCACAGGCGGTATCCACGTTCGTCACACCCATGGGTGGGGCGCAGCGCTCAGCGCAGCTCGGCCACCTCGACCCAGCGCCCCTGCTCAGATGAACGCAGCGCGGCCTCCATCACCTCCTGCACGGCGAGTCCGTCGCGCAGGCCAGGCGTCGCCGGCCGGTCTTCGGCGATGGCACGCAGGAACGTGTACTGGCTCTCGACGAATGTCCCGACGAACCCTGGCGCCATCGACCAGTCCGGTGCCTTCTGGCCGGCGTAGCGGCCCACGGTCTGCACCCTGCGGACGCCGCTCATCCCACCGAGGGGCTGATCCGGATCACGCACGTCGAACACCTCCAGCCAGCTCGGGTCTTCCGCCGAAAAGCGCAGCGACCCGCGCTCGCCGTAGATCTCGACCGCCAGATTGTTCGTCGCTCCGGTCCCCATGCGCGAGACCTCCACCGAGCCAAGCGCGCCGCTCGCCATCCGGAGCTGCATCAACGCCAGATCATCCACGTCGACGGCGGCCTTCTCACTCGCGCCGGGTGCCACCGGGCGCTCCTTGATCAGCGTCTCGACCGTCGCGGAGACCGCGCCGAAGTCGCCGAGCAGGTAGAAGATCAAGTCGAGCACGTGCGAGCCGAGGTCGAACAGGGCGCCACCGCCGGCTACATCGTTCCGCAGCCGCCAGGAGAGTGGTTTGTCGGGATTGATGTAGCTGGAGCGGTAGAAGCAGCCGCGGAACGAGAAGATGCGCCCAAGAAAGCCCTGCTCCACGAGCTGGCGCGCCCGCGCCACAGCCGGGAAGAAGCGGAAGTTGAAGTTGAGCTGCGCCTTCACCCCGGCCCGCTCCACGGCCTCAACCATGCGCCGCCCCTCGGCCGCATTCATCGCAAGCGGCTTCTCGCAGAGGATGTGTTTGCCGGCCTCGGCGGCGGCCGCGATGATCTCGGCGTGCGTATTGTTGGGGGTGCAGATGTCCACGGCGTGGACATCTTCCCGCGCCAGCACCTCGCGGTAGTCGGTCGCCCACATGGCAGCCTGCGCCTCGCGGGCAGCACGCTCGGCGCTCTCGCGGGTGCGGTTGACCACGGCGACGATCCGTAGCATGTCTGCGGGCAGGCCGTAGTGGAACGGGATCGAGCGGTAGGCGAGCGCGTGCAGGCGCGCGATCCCACCGTAGCCGATGATTGCGATGCCGGTATGCTGGATCATGGGACTGACTCTCCTGTTCGCTCCTGCCGGAGGCCATGGTCGCTACGATAGCGCTCGCTTGCCTCGTCCATCACCGCGCGCAGCCGGTTCACCGCCGCCCCGATCTCGCCCGTGCCGGGAGCCAGCTTGCCGCCGGGGCCTTTGAGCAGCGGCGAGGAGAACTCGCCGACCGTCATGCCGGCCGCAATGAACTCCGCGACATTGCCGGCGTTCAGCCCGCCGTCCTCCATCAGCTCGATCCGGTCTTCCATGCCCGCATTGGCGATCATCTCGTGCAGCCGGCGGACGTTACCGACCATAATCGGATCCATCGTGTGCGGGCTCTTGCCGGCCTGCGGTTTCACCCAGAACGGTGCCCGGCACTCGTACTCGATGACGTCCACGTACGGGTGGATGTACTGTTCGAAGGCGACGATCGGCGTTCCTTGCCAGGCCCAGACGCCCACCTTCAGCTCGAGCTTCTCCTTGATATAGGTGATGCTCTGCATCATCGTCTCGCCCATCGTCTCGATCGGCAGGCTGATCAGGTTCACGCCAAGCTCGGCCAGCTGGTTGAACACATCAAACGACGGGCGTACCATCTGGAGCTGCGCCTCGATCTCAAGCGACGTGCTCCGGCGCACGCCCTCGATGATGTCAAACCCGCCGCGCGGCATCCCGAAGTCCATGTATTTGCCGTCGCGAACCTCGATATGCAGCCAGTCGACGCCGGCAGCCTCGAGATCCTGCACCTGCGCCCCAAGCACTGCGTAGTCGGCCCAGAAGAGTCCGGCGGCGATCTTGCAGCGCTGCTGCACCTTGCCAATGGTGTCGGTCATTGTGTCGCTCCTCTACTCCGCTTCGATAATCACTTTGATCGCCTGCTGCTCGCGCATGAGCCGGACGCCTTCCGCCAGTTCCGCCAGCGGGAGCCGGTGGGTGACGAGCGCCGAAGGCTGCACGCGCCGGCTCTCCAGCAGCCGGATGGTCTGTGCAAAGGGATGCAACCCGACGAACGCCCCGTGGACGGTCAGGTCATGGCGCGTTATGGCGTACTGGCTCACCGCCGGCAAGTCGTGAGGCCGTAGACCGAAGAGCACAACCTGACCGCCACGCCGCGCGCAGCCGATGGCGGTGCCGAGCTGGTTGCCGACCGCGTCCACGACGACGTCCGCCCCGAGCCCGGTCGCATCGTGAACCGCCTGCCTCAGATCCTCCGCTCGCACATCGACTGTCAGATCGACTCCGATCGCTCGGGCAAATGCCAGGCGATACGGCGACACATCGGCGATGAGGATCTGCCCGGCACCCATGGCGCGGTAGGTCTGCGCGAAGAGCAGCCCCATCGGTCCGCCGCCGATGATCAGCACCGCGTCGCCCGGCTGGATCGGCGCGCGGCGTACCGCACCCACGACGCAGGAGAGCGGCTCGAAGAGCGCCGCGTCGTCGCGCGGCACCCGGGGATCAATACGGAACAACGCCCGCGCGGGCGCCAGGAGGTAAGGGGCGAACGCGCCATCACGCGTCGTACCGATCGTCTGGTAGTCGGTGCACTGGTTGTCCAGCCCGCGCCGGCAGTAGGCGCAACGACCGCACGTCAGGCGCGGCGCAACGACGACCCGGTCGCCGGGCTTCAGATCGCGCACGCTGGCGCCGACGCGCTCGACGAGGCCAACACCCTCGTGGCCGATAATGATCCCCGGGGTGGCCTTGTGCGCCGGCGGCACCGCGAGGATATTCAGATCAGTCCCGCAGATTCCGCACGCCTCGATCCGCACCAGCACGTCGTCGGGAGCGTCCAGGCGCGGAACCGGCCGCGCCTCGTAGGACAGCACCCCCTCGCCTTTGAAGATTGGCACATGCATCACTGCTGCTCCAGAACCGCTGCGGCGGTCGCATCGTCGGTACACAACACATTGACGGCGCCGGTTCGCAGCGCCGCGAGGATCGCCCGTGCCTTGTCCAGGCCGGCGGCCACCGCGATCGTCGTCGGAATATGACGCAGTTCGTCCAGGGTGATTCCGATCACCCGCCGGTTGTAGTCGCACCGGTGCAGCTGCCCGTCGGCGGTCAGTATCTGGCCGGCAATGTCGCCGACGGCGCCGGCGGCGAGCAGCTGCACCATATCTTCCGGCGCGATGAAACCGGCCTTGACGAACCCCGAGTGAGCCGGGTCGAGGTTACCGATGCCGACGAGCGCCACGTCGGCCGCACGCGCCGCATCGAGCGTTCCACGAATATCGCGCTGGGCGCGCAGCACATCGGCGGCCTCCGGGCTATCCGCCATCAGCGGCGACGACAGGTAGCGCACGTCACCGCCTAGCTTGGCGGCCAGATGCCGGGCCAGTGAGGCGCTGTCCAGCTCCTGGAGTGCGAACGGCATCGTGCCCATCGCCTGCGAGACGTGAACCCTGGCGCGGAACCCGGGCCGGATCGCATGGATGACCTCGTAGGTAGAGCGGCCAAGGCAGACGGCCATGGTCATGCCGTCCTGGAGCAGGTGCTCCAGGTAACGGGCACCGAGCTGACCAAGCTGATTGAGGATCGGTGAGGCGCCCGACTGCCCCGATTGAAGCACCAGCGCCTCCTTGAGGCCGAATGCGCGCCGTACGGCTTGCTCGCTCTGGTGATCGCGGCTGGTCGGCCAGTTGATCACGATTTGGACGAACTCCTCGGCGCGCGCTTCCTTCAGCAGGCGGTAGACCTTGACGCGCGAAAGACCAAGGCGCTCGGCAATCTGGCTCTGCGTCATATCCTGCTCGTAGTACATCGAGCCGATTTGTGCCAGCAGGTATCGCTGATCTATAGTACTCATGGCTCAGAACCTTACTATGCTCCGTGCAATTGCACGTATGCTGTGCAATTGCACGGAGCATAGCATGGAACAGGGGGCGTGTCAACCCCATCAGTACAACAGGGTGCAGGCATGAGTCGTCAGGCCGCCGTGGCCGCTGCCGCCTGACGCCGGCAGCGGCGCTGGGCGAGTTCATCCGTCCGTATGCCCAGCCGTCTGGCGCCGGTATGCTGCTGCTGGGCGGCATCTCCGGTGCAGCCGACCTGTTCGCGGAAGAGGTGCAGCGCGGCGCGGCAACGCCGGTTGCACAGGGTGAGCTCGGCTCAGGTGCGGCATTGACCGGAGCGGCCGCGCTGCTACTCACCTACAGCGACGAGCAACAAGCCTGATCCGGACGCACGGCGTCTGGTGGTCATCGCGCGCCCCACCAGGCATCGCCGTCCTGGGCGCGCCATGTCGGCGCTCCGAGCTCAGTTCTACGGCGCATCTCGGGCGATCCCCTCGCGCCGGGCCACAGGTCGCGCGCTTCGTGCCCGTGCGCTCACACAGCCCGTCGTTCCCGACCCAGCGGGCCGCACGCGACTCCGATTCCCCGAGGTGCCGGCGATGGCGACGGCCGCCGCGTTCAGATCGCCGCTGCGCTGCCCGATCTCGCGAATGGCCCGGTTCACCGCCGAAGGTGTGCCCGTCGACTGCCTCGCGCTCAGTGAGGGCAAGGGATCCAGGGCCGGGCGATGCGGCCGCGGCACGCTCGCCACCTGCGAACGGCTTTCCGCCCGCTGCTTCGCGGCGCGGAGATCGCAATCGCCCGCCGCATGCTTCTGCGCACTGCAGCACGTTACCGTCGGGCAGCGGCTAGACGAAGTGCGCGAACACCTGATTGCCGAACATCCGGCCGCGGTCGGTGAGGCGCACCGCATGCGCATCGCGCTCGAGCAGGCCGGCTGCGACGAGCTCGGCGACGGTCTCGCCGGCGATGGCATCGAGCGCGACGCCGCAGCGCTCGCGGATGTGCGCCAGGCTGACGCCCGCGTTGAGCCGCAGGCCCATGAACATCGTCTCGGCGAACAGATCGCGCCCGGTGAGCGGGACGAGGTCGGCGAGCGGAATGCCGTGCTCCCGCACGGCTGCGATGTAGTCGTCGACGGCGAGCACATGGCTGGTGCGGTAGGGCGGGATGTGGCCGTGCGCGCCGGCGCCGGCGCCGAGATAGTCGGCATTGAGCCAGTAGGCCAGGTTGTGGTGGCACGCGTTCGCCGGCACCAGGCGTGCCGCATCACCCGGCAGCCGGCGCGCCCAGTTGCTGATCTCGTACTGGGTGTAGCCGCCGGCCGCCAGGATGTCGAGCGCCGCCTCGTACATCGCTCCGGTGTCGTCGTCGTCGGGCACCGTGATGCGTCCGCCGGTCACCTGGGCCGCCAGCGGGGTCGATGGCTCGAGGATCAGCGAATAGAGCGAGCAGTGGTCGACCTGCCACTCGACCAGGGTGTGCAGCGTGGCCAGCCAGGATTCGGGCGTCTGGCCGGGGAGGCCGAAGATGAAGTCGACATTGATCCGGTCGAACCCGGCCTGCACGGCGGCATCATAGGCGGCCCGCGCATCGGCGGCGGTGTGGGTGCGGCCGAGGACGCGCAGGATGCGGTCGTCGAGCGTCTGGACGCCGATGCTGATGCGATTGACGCCGAGCGAGCGCAATCCGGCGAGGTAGTCGCGGCTGAGGGGCGTGCCGGGATTGCACTCGACGGTGATCTCGGCGTGCTGCCGCGGGATCAGTGCGTCGCTGGCGGCGAGGATGCGCTCGAATGCCGACAGCGGCAGCAGGCTGGGTGTACCGCCGCCGAAGAAGATCGTCGGCGGCAGATCGGCACGCATCAGGGCCCGCGCGACGCGCTGCAGCGGCGGTGCGGGATCGGCCAGCGCCCGCCATGCTGCCAGTTCGTCGCACAGGGCCGCGACATATGCCGCGATGCGGTGCTCGAGGTTGGCATAGGTGTTGAAGTCGCAGTAGGCGCAGCGGCGGGCACAGAACGGGATGTGCAGGTAGAGATGCCGCACGGCGGCATAGCGCGGCGGCGGTGGCGTGCTCATCGGCGCCGCCAGGTGATGCCGTCGTGGCTGGCGACGATCGCGGCGCCGGCCAGGCCGACGAACAGGCCATGGGCCGCGACGCCCGGGATGGCCGCGATCTGCGACGCCAGCACGTCGGGGGCGTCGATCGCCGCAAACCGGGTGTCGAGGATGACGTGACCTTCGTCGGTGATGAACGGGCTGCCGTCGGCGTGGCGCCGAAGCGCCGGGTTGCCGCCGAGTTGCTGGAGCCGCCGCGTGACCAGCGGCGTGGCGAAGGCGACGAGCTCGACGGGGAGCGCGGTGCGCTGGCCCAGACGCGTCACCAGCTTCGATCCGTCGACGATCACGATGAACCGCGCCGCCGAGGCGGCGACGACTTTCTCGCGCAGGAGGGCGCCGCCACGCCCCTTGATCAGCGTCAGCAGCGGATCGACCTCGTCGGCGCCGTCGATCGCCAGATCGGGCTGCGGCTGCCGCTCGAGCGTGGTGAGCGGCACGCCGACCCGCTGCGCCAGCACGGTGGTGCGCTCCGAGGTTGCCACGCCGCAGATATCGCGCAGTTCGCCGGCGGCGATGCGTGCGCCGAGCGCCGCGACGAACGCCTCGGCAGTGCTGCCGCTCCCCAACCCGAGCACCATGCCGTCGGCGACCTGCCCGAGCGCTGCCTCGGCGGCCCGTCGTTTGAGCACCGCTCCATCCGGTTCCATCGCATCGGTCCGTTCGCTATCCGGCGTCGGTCAGCACGTCGCCATCGCCTGCTCCAGCATACCACGCATCCTCGACGTTCGGTCGGCTCCCGGGCCGACAGCCGCGCAGCGCCCACCGCGACGCGGCACAGGGCCGTGTCGCACAGGCTGGCGATCACCACGCAGCGATGCTGGTTCGACGCCGCCAGGCGCATCGATGGACGCAGCATCGTGCTATACTGGCGACTGTCAGTTGTTGCGTTGTATCATCACACTCGCGGCGATTGGTCGCGCGTCGTGCTCAACCATCCGATCAGGCATCACCGTCCGATGCAACGGTCTGTTGAATCGCCTGTGGCAGGAGCACACGTCTGATGCTCATCAACAGCGTCGAAGGCGACGGACAGCACCGGTTGACGGCGTCAGGCCCAGTTAGCGTGCACTGTGCGTCTCGGGCGCAGATCTGTCACTGGATGGTGCGACCAGCCGGCGGGGCAGCCGGCCCGAGGACCGCGCCGCTGCATTCCGTGCAGGCGCAGCAGCCAGCCGGTCGACGGCGCGGGCCCCCACCTGAACGCGACGACACACCTACGAGGTTCGGCGGATCGAGTATAATGGCCGGGCAGATCCAGCTCGGCGAGCGGCGGGAGGAATCATGCAACGTCGACCGTATGCCACCGGGATCATCGGACTGGTCATCATCGTGCTGGTCATCATCAGCACGGTACCGCAGCAAATCCTGAGCCGGCCCGACGTCGGCGTCGCCGACTTCGAGCCACCGGCGGGCATCGCGCAGGCGCCGCGCGCGCCGGTGCTCTTCCCGGCGCGGCTGAGCGACGGGCTGGCGCTGCCGGCAGTGAACACCGTCTATGTCTCGTCCACCGGGTTTCACATCAGCGACCGCGCCGGGTTTCTCGGCTTCTGGCTCGAGCATGGTGGCGAGCGCATCTTCGGCCTGCCGATCAGCGGCGAAGTCGTCGAGGAAGGCCTGCTCGTGCAGTACTTCGAGCGGGCGCGGTTCGAGTACCACGTCGATGCCGCCACCGGCGCCGGGCAGGTCCTGCTGACCCTGCTCGGCAGCCAACTCACGCTCGGGCGCGACTTTCCCGATGGCGCGCCGGCGAAGGGTGCCGTGTACTTCGACCTCACCCGCCACACGCTGCGCGGCAAGTTCCTGCGGTTCTGGGAGAAGTTCGGCGGCCTGGCGATCTTCGGCTATCCGATCAGCGAGCCATTCCAGGAGATCAGCCCGATCGACGGCACGGTGCGGCTGACGCAGTACTTCGAGCGGGCGCGCATGGAGTGGATCCCCGAGGCGATGCCGCCCTACTACCAGGAGCGCGAGCGCGCCAACGGCATCCTGCTCGCGGCACTCGGCGAGATCCGGCTGACCGACTACGGGCGGCTGGCGTTGCGCGACAGCAGCGTGGTGGCCCAGCGGCAGGCGGCGCTGCCCGATGCCTTCGACTGGATCGACGGGCCGCGGGAGCGCCGGATCGAGATCGACCTGACGCAGCAGCGCCTCACCGCCTACGAGAACGACCTGCCGGTCTATCATGCACCGGTCGCCACCGGGAAGGATGGCTTCAACACGCCGGTCGGCACCTTCGAGATCTATCACCGCACGCCGATGCAGGACATGCGCGGCTCGGCCGGCGGCGAGAGCTGGTACGTCCCCAGGATCCCGTGGGTGCAATTCATTCACGGCGGCGTCGCGCTGCACGGAACCTACTGGCACGACCGGTGGGGAACGGGCACGCGCATGTCGCATGGCTGTATCAACCTCAATCTCGATGATGCGCAGTGGCTCTACGAATGGGCGTCGCTGCGCACGCCGGTGATCGTGCATTACTAGGAACGCCCGATGACGTCTGATCTCAGCCAGGGTGTCCTGCCGGGAACCACCACACCGCGCGCCGGCGAGCTGCTGCTCGACCGCGAGGTCATGGAGAGCAGCGTCGCCGACCGCCTGGCTGAGCGGTTTGCCGGCTCGCGCCGCGACCGCACCGGGATCGAGTCGCAGATTCGCACGATCCGCGCCGCATATGCCGTCGCGTATGCGGCGCACTCGGGCCAGTGCCGGCAATCGGGCGAGGCCTACATCGAGCACCCGCTGGCGGTGGCCGAGCTGCTGCTGGGGCTGCATCTCGACGCCGCATCGATCGCCGCGGCGCTGCTCCACGACGTCCTCGAGGACACCTGCATCACCCGCGAGCAGGTCGTCGCATGCTTCGGCGAAGAGATCGCGCACCTGGTCGACGGCGTCACCAAGCTATCGCAGCTCGAGGCGCGCACCAAGGAAGATGTCCAGGCCGGCTCGTTCCGCAAGATGTTTCTCGCCATCTGGCGCGATCCGCGCGTGGTGCTCGTCAAGCTCGCCGACCGGCTGCACAACCTGCGCACCATCGCCTCGAAGCCGCCGGCCAGCCAGCAGCGGACGGCGCGCGAGACGCTGGAGATCTACGCGCCGCTGGCGCATCGTCTGGGGATCTGGCAATTCAAGTGGGAGCTGGAGGATCGTGCGTTTGCGATCCTGAACCCGGACAAATACCAGGAGATCAGCCGCCAACTGGCGATGAAGCGCGACTTCCGCGAGCGCCTCATCCAGCGGGTGATCGCGCGGCTGCGCACCACCCTCGAGCGCGAGGGCATCGCCGCCGACATCACCGGGCGGCCCAAGCACATCTACTCGATCCACCGCAAGATGGAACGCAAGGGTGTCGGGCTGGACCAGATCTACGACCAGCTTGCGGTGCGCGTGATCGTCGGCGTGCCGCCCGAGCCGGCCGCCGAACCGGCCGAAGCGACCGACGCCGCCGATGCCGCCCGCCGAACCGGCCGCCGTCAGCCGCGCGCCGACCACGATGGGCCACGGCGCCGCGAGGGCGAGCGCCGCCGCGAAGAGCGCGGGAAGGACCTGTGCTACCGCGTGCTGGGGCTGGTGCATGCCCTGTGGACGCCGGTGCCCGGCGAGTTCGACGACTACATCGCCCGGCCGAAAGAGAGCATGTACCAGTCGCTGCATACCACCGTCGTCATCCCCGGCGGCCAGCCGTGCGAAGTCCAGATTCGCACCTGGCACATGCACGAGGTCGCCGAGCTGGGCATCGCGGCGCACTGGCGATACAAGGAGGGGTTCGAGCGCGACGATCCGACCTTCGAGAGCAAACTGGCCTGGCTGCGCGGCATGGTCGAGTGGCGGCGCGAGCTCACGGCGCGCGAATTCGTCGATTCGCTGCGCGACGACGAGTTGCACGAGCAGGTCTATGTCTTCACGCCCAAGGGGCAGATCATCGACCTGCCCGTCGGCTCATCGCCGGTCGACTTCGCCTACCGCATCCACTCCGAAGTCGGCAACTCGTGCGTCGGCGCCAAGGTCAACAACCGCATGGTGCCGCTCGACCACCAACTGCAGAGCGGCGAGATCGTCCAGATCATCACCACCCGCACGCCGCGCGGCCCGAGCCGTGACTGGCTGAACTTCGTCCGCACGTCGGGGGCGCGGAACCATATCCGACGCTATTTCAAGCGCCTGCACCACGACGAGAACGTGGCCGCCGGGCGCGAGATGCTCGACAAGGAGATGAAGCGCCTCGGCCTGCACGCGCCCTTCGAGGAGATCGTCCGCGTCGCCGGGCTGCGCAGCGCCGAGGAGCTGTTCGCCCAGATCGGGTATGGCGACATCGCCGCGCGCACGATCGTGCAGCGCATGCTGGCGCAGCGGACGCCGGTCGATGCGGACGACCTCGCCGGGCTGCCGCCAGTGGCGCCGCCGGCGCCGGCGCCGCGCACCGACGCGGGGGGCATCCAGGTGCGGGGCGAGGGGCAGATGCTCACCCGGCTGGCGCGCTGCTGCAACCCGGTCGTCGGCGAGCCGATCGTCGGGTTCGTCACCCGCGGCCGGGGCGTCACGGTGCATCGCTCAGACTGCCGGACGATGATCAACATCCAGGCCGATGACCGCGGCCGGCTCGTCGAGGTCACCTGGGGCATCGCCACGCCGCACCAGGGATATCCGGTGCCGGTGCGCATCGAAGCCTGGGATCGCGTCGGCCTGTGGCGCGACATCTCCGGCGCCGTCGCCGACGACGGCATCAACATCGACGCCGTCGAGCAGGTCCAGACGCGCAAACCCGGCCGGGCGGTGCTGCTCGCCATCCTGCGGGTACAGAGCCTGGCGCAGTTGACGGCGATCCTCGACAAGCTCAACCGGATGCGCGACGTCATCGAGGCGCGGCGGCAGCAGAGCACGATCGGTGCGCTCTCGAGCGGCTGAGCCGCGGCCGGCTCACTGGTGCATCGTCGGCGCGAGCAGTGCGGCCATCTGTGCGACGATCACCGCCTGGGCCGCGGCGGGCGACAGTTCGTTGAGCTGTGCGGCCGGAATGCCCGGGCCGAAGCGCACCTGCGTGTCGGTATCGCGATAGCGCGGCAGCAGCACCTGCAGCGTCGCCGCCGCCCAGTCGCGTTCGCGCTGGGTCGGCAGCCAGCGCGTCAGCGGGTTGCGCTGGGCGCTCGCCGAGATCACCCCGCCCACCAGCGCCGGAACGACCAGCGTCTCGGGGGCCATGCGGGCGAACCGGGACGTGCTCGGCGTCCAGCGCTCCAGGGCGGCGCGTGCGCCGGGGCGCACCGTCGGATCCGGCTCGATGGCGCCCGCCGGATAGGTGAGCAGCGCGCCGCCGGCGCGCAGGTGGCGCGTGGCGTTGCGGGCCGCGCCGAACCAGGCCGCTTCGCCGTCGGCGATGAAGATCAGGTGCCGGCTGGTATGTGGCAGATGGTTGAGCAATTCGCGCCGGGCCGCCAGCACGCGCAGGTCGCGCCGCCCGACGCCGACCCACAGCGCCATTGCGTCGACCATGCCGGGGTGATTGGCGACGACGAGCAGCGGGCCGCCGGCGGGGATGTGCTGCTGCCCGCTGATGGTCAGGCTGCGGGTGAAGCGTTCGGTCAGCCAGGCGCCCGCCCCCGGCAGGCCAGCACTGCCGACCAGCGCGTCGAACTGGAGGATCTGGCGCGCCAGGCGCCGCGACGGCCACAGCGCCAGCGCGTCGAGCAATGGTTGCAGCCGACCGCCGCGATCCAGCCGGAACGCGCGCAGCAGGTCGAGGGCGTGCAGGCGTGCGAGCCCATCGACGGGCGTGCGTCCGGCGGTGAGCGTCGTCGTCACTGGATGCATGTCGCCTCCTCAGCCGAAAGACCTGATGTCATTATAGACGGTATCGCCGGCGCGGGGCGGCGATCCGCGCGGAGGAACCAATGACTGCATGGGTCGGGCCGCTCGAGCGCATGGTGCGCTGGTGTCTGCGCCACTGGCTGGCGCTGTTCAATCTGTTCTTCGTCGGCTACGCTGCGCTGCCCTGGCTCGGGCCGCTGGCCCACGCGCTGGGCGCTCCGCTGCTCGGCCGGCTGATCTTCGCGGTGTATGGTGCGCTATGCCACCAGGACCCCGGACGGTCGTTCTTCTGGCTGGGGCAGCAGGTCGCCTATTGTCATCGGGACGTCGCGCTGTACACGACGATCGCGCTCGGCGGGATGTGCTTCAGCCTGGTGCGGCGGCACGTTCCGCCGCTGCCGGTGCGCGTCGCGCTGCTGCTCACGCTGCCCATCCTGCTCGATGGCGGCAGCCACCTGCTCGATGACCTGCTCGGCGGAACGCTGCGTGGCGGCGCCGACGACATTGGCTCGCCGAACTTCTGGCTGCGCATGATCACCGGCGTGCTCTTCGGGCTGGTGGCGGTGGCGACGCTCTATCCGCGCATCGAGCGCGATCTGGCGCCGTTGCAGCGCTGACCCGCGCGTCATCGGCGCGGGCGGCGTATGGTATACTACAGTGGTCAGTGCATGGGAGGCGGCACGTCATGGCCGAGCTCGCGGTCGTCATCGTCAACTACAACACGCGCGAGCTCCTGCGTGACTGCCTGGACTCCATCGCACAGGGCGGCTCGCGGCGCACGCCGCAGGTCTGGGTCGTCGACAATGCGTCGGGCGACGGCAGCGCCGCGATGGTGCGTGCCACCTTCCCCGGCGTGCGGCTGATCGCCCACGACGAGAACCGCGGCTTCGCCCATGCCAACAACCTGGCGCTGCGCGCGATCATCGCCGACGGCGACGCACCGGCCTACACGGTGCTGCTCAATCCCGACACCACCGTCCCGCCCGGCGCACTCGACGCGCTGGTCGATGCGCTGGCCGGGCGCCCGGACACCGGCATGGTCGGGCCAAAGCTGCTGCTGCGCGACGGCACGCTCGATCTGGCCTGCCGGCGCCTGTTCCCCACGCCCGCGCGCGCATTCGCCCAACTCTTCGGCCTGGCGCGCATCTTCCCGCACGATCCGCGGTTCGCCGGCTACAACCTGACCTATCTCGACCCCAACGTGGCGACCGAAGTCGACTCGGTGGTCGGCGCCTGCATGCTGGTGCGCACCGCCATCATCCGCGAGATCGGCCTGCTCGACGAGGCGTTCTTCATGTACGGCGAGGACCTCGACTGGGCATATCGCGTCAAGCAGCATGGCTGGCGCGTATGGTACCTGCCCCATGTCACCGTTCACCACCACAAGCGGGCTGCCAGCAGCCAGCGCCCGGTGCCGACCATTCATGCCTTTCACGATGCGATGCGCATCTTCTACCGCAAGCACTACGCGGCGACGACGCCATGGCCCATGCATGTTCTGATCGAGGCGGGCATCACCCTGAAGGAATGGATCAGCCTTGGCAGTAATTCCCTCCGCCCCGCCGCGCGACCGCGCGCCGGCACGGCGAACTGAGCGCGTCCGCGGCTGGTGGCTGCAAGCAGCGATCACGCTGGTGCTGATGGCTGGCGATGCGGTGGCGGTGAACCTGGCGTTCACCGCGATCTATCGCTGGCATCTGGGCGAGAATCCGGTGCTGCAGGCGGCGCTCGCGGCGCTGAGCCGCGACTCGATCGTCAATGCGGTGGTGCTCTTCAATCTCACGATGATCTGCGCATTCCTCGGCAGCGGCCTGTATGGCCTGAGCCGCGGCGTCTCGGGCATCGACCATGCATTCCGGGTGCTGGTTGGCGTGTCGCTAGGCACGTTCGGCTTTCTGATCATCAATGCCCTACAACCACAGTTCGGCCGCGATGCGCTGCCCTTCAGCGAGCGCGTGCTGCTGTTCGGCTGGATCGGCGGCGCGGCGCTCACCTTCGTCGTGCGCATGCTGCACCGGCGCTGCATCGCCTGGCTGCGCGCCCACGGCATCGATACGCGCCGCGTCCTGATCGTGGGCGCCCGCGAGCCAGGTCAGGCGGTGCTGGCGCGCATCCGTGGCCTGCCCGAGCTCGGCTACCGCGTCCAGGGGTTTCTCTCCGACAGCGCGTCCATCGGCGAGGCGATCGCCGGCATGCCTGTCCTCGGCCGCATCGCCGACCTCGGCCGCGTGCTGCGCGCCACGCGCGCCGATGAGGTGATCATCGCGATCTCCGGGCGCACCTCCGGCGAGATCTTCGATCTGGTCGCGCTCGCCGAGGACGAATCGGTCGAGATCAAGCTCTATCCCGATGCCTTCCAGATGGTGACCAACAACGGCATCTCGGTGGGCGATGTGAGCGGCCTGCCGCTGATCAGCATCCGCAACGTAGCCCTCGACAACCCGGTGAACCAGCTGCTCAAGCGCGGCCTCGACCTCGTGGTCGCGAGCGTCGTGCTCACGCTGTGCTCGCCGTGGATGCTGCTGATCGCCCTGATCATCCGCCTCGAATCGCGCGGTCCGGTGTTCTTCGTCCAGCAGCGCGTCGGCCTCGATGGCCAGCCATTCCCGACGCTCAAGTTCCGCACCATGCGCGTCGACGCCCCGACGCTCGCCAGCTGGACGACGCGGCGCGATCCGCGGGTGACCCGGGTGGGGGCGTTCCTGCGGCGCTACTCCATCGATGAGCTGCCGCAGTTCGTCAATGTGCTGCGCGGCGAGATGAGCGTCGTGGGGCCGCGCCCCGAACAGCCCAAGTGGGTCGAGCGCTTCAGCCAGAGCATCCCGCGCTACATGCGCCGGCACAAGCAGAAGGCCGGCATCACCGGCTGGGCACAGGTCAATGGCCTGCGCGGCGATACCAGCATCGAGGAGCGCACGCGGTATGACCTGTACTACATCGAGAACTGGTCGCTCCTGTTTGATTGCAAGATCATCATCAAGACGGTGATCGATATCGTGTTCGGCAAGAACACCGGCTACTGACACGACGGCGCTGCCGGCGACGGACATGGGGCGCGATGCGGGCATGACCGCGCGGCCTGTCCGGCGTCACGACGGAGGATGCTCATGACGGAACCCTGGTCCCTGACGATCGCCGAGGCGTTGACGGCGCTCGAGCGCGGCGCCCTGAGCGCGGTGGAGCTGACGCGGGCGCTGCTCCAGCGCATCGCGGCGATCGACCCCGGCATCCGTGCGTATCTCGCGGTGGATGGCGCTGGCGCGCTGGCGCAGGCCGAGGCCGCCGACGCGCGCCGCCGTGCCGGTCAGGCCCGGCCGCTCGAGGGCATCCCGCTCGGCATCAAGGACGTCATCTCGACGCGTGGCGTGACGACGACCTGCGGCTCGCGGCTGCTGGCGAACTACACGCCGGTCTATGATGCGACGGTGATCGAGCGGCTGCACGACGCCGGCGCGGTGGTGCTCGGCAAGCTGAATTGCGATGAGTTCGCCATGGGCTCGTCGACCGAGCATAGCGCCTTCGCTGTCACGCGCAATCCGTGGAATCCGGAGCGCGTGCCGGGTGGCTCGAGCGGTGGCTCGGCGGCGGCGGTGGCGGCGGGCCTGGCGCTCGGCACGCTGGGCACCGATACCGGCGGCAGCATCCGCCAGCCGGCGGCGCTGTGCGGCGTCACCGGCCTCAAGCCGACCTACGGCCGGGTCTCGCGGTATGGCCTGGTGGCGTTTGCCTCCTCGCTCGACCAGATCGGGCCGATGGCGTGGACGGCGCGTGACTGCGCGCTGCTGCTGTCGGCGATTGCCGGCCATGATCCACATGATGGGACGTCGGCGACAGTCGCACCGGCCGACTACACCGCGGCGCTGGTCGGCGATGTGCGCGGCCTGCGCGTCGGAGTGCCGCGCGAGTTCTTTGTGGCGGGCATGCAGCCGGCGGTCGAGGCGGCAGTGCGCACGGCGATCGCGGTGCTGCGGGATGCCGGCGCGACGGTGTCGGAGGTCTCGCTGCCGCATTCGCAGTATGCGCTGCCGGTGTACTACCTGATCGCCCCGGCCGAGGCGAGCGCCAATCTGGCACGCTACGATGGCGTGCGCTTCGGCGTGCGCGGCGCCGAGCCGGGGTACTGGTCGGCGCTCGAGCAGACGCGCGGCGCCGGCTTCGGCGCCGAGGTGCGGCGCCGGATCATGCTGGGCACCTATGCGCTGTCGGCGGGCTACTACGATGCCTACTACCGCCGCGCCCAGCAGGTGCGTACGCTCATCCGCCGCGACTACGAGCAGGTCTTCGGCCAGGTCGATGTGCTGGCTGCGCCGACGACGCCGTCGGTGGCGTTTCGCATCGGTGAGCATCAGCATGATCCGCTGGCGATGTATCTCGAGGATGTCTGTACCCTGCCGGCGAACCTCGCCGGCATCCCCGGGCTGGTGGTGCCGTGCGGCCAGCATGATGGCCTGCCGATCGGGTTGCAGTTGCTCGGCCGGCCGTTCGACGAGGCGACGCTGCTGCGCGTCGGCGATGCATACCAGCGCGTGACGTCGTGGCATACGCAGCGGCCGGCGCTGGCGTGACGCCCGATGCGGGCGATCAGATGCCGTTCCGTGCGCATATGCGCGTGTCACCACCGGGCAACATCCGCGTGGGCGGAGCCATGCTGTGCCAATTCTCCGCGCGTGCGATCCCATGCCGCCGGACACCGCCCGCCTCCGCGTGGGGGGGGCGGGCGCTTTACACAGCGTGAGACGAGTGATAGAATGCCGCGGCGTGAGCGAGCAGGATGCAGCCGATCGGCGCATCACCGCCAAGTGAGGCGGGGGTGCCCCTGTGCATCGGCATCTGCGGGCGCACGGCGTGGTTCCGCCGGCTACAACAAAGAGGTTGTACGATGCTTCACGGACTGGCAGATCTGAGCAGCCTTCAGCAAATCGCGGTGTGGACGGTCCTGGCCATCTCGGTATTCGGCATCGGGTATGCGTTCGTCCTGCGCAGCCAAATCCTCGCACAGGATACCGGCACCGCGAAGATGCGGGAGGTCTGGGGGTTCATCAAGGCCGGCGCCAACGCCTACCTGAGTCGTCAATTCCGGGTCATCGCCGTGCTGATCGCCGTGCTGACCATCGTGCTGGCGGCGAGCGTATTCGTCGTCCCGCCGACGCGCGAAGCTGCCGAAGTCTTCGGCGACAGCGCCACGGTCGTCGTCGCCATCGGGCGCGCGCTGGCATTCCTGATGGGCTCGCTGTTCTCGTACGCCGTCGGCTACGTCGGCATGAGCGTCGCCGTCGAAGGCAACGTCCGCGTCGCCGCGGCGAGCCGTGTCGGCTACAATGCCGCGCTGCAGGTGGCGTACAAGTCGGGGTCAGTCACCGGCATGCTGACTGTCGGGCTCGGGCTGCTGGGCGGCACGCTGATCTTCCTGTTCTTCGGCATCGCCGCACCGGACGCCCTGCTGGGCTTCGGGTTTGGCGGGTCGCTGATCGCGCTCTTCATGCGCGTCGGCGGCGGCATCTACACCAAGGCCGCCGATGTCGGCGCAGACCTGGTCGGCAAGGTCGAGGCGGGCATCCCCGAGGACGACCCGCGCAATGCGGCGGTGATCGCCGATCTGGTGGGCGACAACGTCGGCGATTGTGCCGGCATGGCCGCCGACGTCTTCGAGAGCTTCGAGGTCACGCTCGTCTCGGCGCTGATCCTCGGCCTGGTCCTGGGCGATGCGGCGCGTGGTGCGCTGTTCGACGGTGAGTACGACCTGAGCTTTGTCATCTTCCCGCTGGTGCTGCGCGGCATCGGCGTCATCGCGTCGGTGATCGGCAATGCCTTTGTCTCGACCGACGAGCAGCGACGCAATGCCATGGCTGCGATGAACCGCGGGTTCTACATCGCGGCGGCGATCGCGGTGGCGGCCAGCGCAGTGGCCAGCAGCGTCTTCATGCGCGATGCCGCCAGCGGCGCCGTCGACTGGCGCCCCTTCCTGGCGACGGTCTCCGGCGTCCTGCTCGCCATCGTGCTGGACAAACTGACCGAGTATTTCACCAGCACGCACTTCGGCCCGGTGCGCGAGACCAGCAAGCAGAGCCAGACGGGTGCGGCGACGACGATCCTGTCGGGTCTGGCGCTCGGCATGGAATCGAGCGTCTGGTCGGTGCTGGTGATCGCCAGTTCGATTTTCAGCTCGGTACTGATCTTCGGTAGCTATTCCAGCGATCCGACGGTGACGTTTACCGCGATCCTGTATGGGGTGTCGCTGGCGGGCATCGGCATGCTGCTGCTGACCGGGAACACGATCTCGATGGACAGCTTCGGGCCGATCTCGGATAACGCGAATGGCATCGGCGAGATGGCCGGGCTCGACCGGCAGGCGCGGCAGGTGATGGATGACCTCGATGCAGTCGGCAATACGACCAAGGCGGTCACGAAGGGCATCGCCATCGGCTCGGCGGTGATCGCGGCCGTGGCGCTGTTCGGCTCGTACCTGACCGATGTCGGGCGGATGCAGGAGCCGCTGATCGCGTCGGGAGTGCTGCAGGAGGCCGACCGCCTGACCGGCATCAACGTCGCCGCACCGGCGGTCTTCATCGGCCTGCTGATCGGCGGCGCGGTGCCGTTTCTGTTCTCGGCGCTGACGATCCGCGCGGTGTCGCGCGCGGCGGCCCAGATCGTCAACGAGGTGCGGCGGCAGTTCCGCATCCCCGGCCTGATGGAGGGCACGGTGGCGCCCGACTACGCGCGGGCGGTGATGATCTCGACGTCGGCGGCACAGAAGGAGTTGGTCAGTTTGGCACTGATCGCGGTGACGGTGCCGATCATCGTCGGCTTCCTGCTGGGCGTCGAAGCGCTCGGCGGCTTCCTCGCCGGGATCATTCTCTCCGGCCAGCTACTGGCGGTGTTCCAGTCGAACGCGGGCGGCGCGTGGGATAACGCCAAGAAGTACATCGAGGAAGGCAATTTTGGCGGCAAGCACAGTGAGCCGCACAAGGCGGCGGTCGTGGGTGATACGGTGGGCGATCCGTTGAAGGATACTGCTGGCCCGGCGCTCAACCCGATGATCAAGGTGATCAATCTGGTGGCGCTGATCATCGCGCCGATCGTGGTGACGATGGTGCGGCCGGGCGAGCCGCTGGGGGCGGGTGTGGTCGCGCTGATCATCGCCTGTGCACTGGCGCTGGTCTGGGCGATCTGGCAGAGCAAGCGCGAGGGCCCACCGCTCGACGCGGATCAGCCGCCTGCTGCCGAGTGAGCGCTCGCCACGCGCCCCGAACAGGCACGGACACCGCTGGGCTCCATGGGCCGGCGGTGTCCGCGATCGGGGCTGGTCTGCTGCTCACACGCAGACACAATGGGCGCCGCGGGCGGCGCCGGGGCGAGCGGCCGACGCCCACCCCGGTGCCGCCGTCAGATCACGCCGAATGGACCGGCATCGCCCCACTGACGTATTCGCGCTGCCACAGCGCCACCGCATCATCGACGAACGCCTCGACCGGCCGGGCGTCGCCGGCGTGCCTGAGCAACTCGGGCAGCCACTTGTGGCCGAACGCCACGTGCTGGCGCTCGTCGGCCATGTCGTAGCTGACGAACTGCTCCGACAGGCGATCGCCGAGCGCCTGGTACTCGCGCTTCCGGCCGCGGCGGAACTCGAACACATGGCTCTCGTTGCCCATCGTCAGCAGCGCATACTGCATCACCGGATCGTACTGGCTGCGCCAGGCGTAGACCCGGACATTCTGTGGGAACGTGGTGTAGTCGTAGCCGTGACGTGCCAGCCATTCGATGCCCAGCCAGCAATGGCGCGTCTCGTCGTAGCAGTGGCGCGCCAGATCGTAGGTGAACTCCCAGGGCATGTCGGGCGTGAGGAACAGGACGAGGGCGCAGGTCTCGGCGGCGAGTACTTCCTGGGCGTAGTTGCGGAACTCGTCGAAGCGCTGGCCGGCGCGGTCGTCGGCGGCCGGGCGCTGGATGCGCGACATGTCGGTGCTGAAGCGCCCGTCGCGGGCCGCCTCGCGCGGCGCAGTGAACGTGCGACGGCACGCCGGCGCGGCGGGGGCTGGCCCGCGCGCGCCGTGGCCATCGGCTCCGCCGGCGGCGGCCAGCAGCGCGCGCACGTACTCGAGCCACGAGCCGTCGGCGGTGGCGCTCAGCTGCTGCGCGGCCCAGCGCTGCTGCTCGCGCTCGTCGAGCAGCGTGTGGCTCAGGTAGTAGCGCGTCGGCGCGTCGGGATTGGCGAACGTCTCGGCGAGATGCCGCTCGTACGCCGCCACCAGGCTCGGCTTGACGACGTGAAACACGCCGGCGAGAAATGATGCCGCGTCGGGCGCGTGCAACAGCTCGGCCATCAGGTGCTCAAGCGCGTCATCCTCGGGCGCGCGGAATGCCGGGCGCTGTACCTCGCGCAGGCGCAGGTACAACTGCTGCACGTGCTGGGCATCCTCCCACAGCAGCCGCCCCAGCGTCAGCTTGATCTCCATCGCCGGCGTCGCCGGCAGCCAGCCGGCCAGCGCCCGCACCAGCGCGTGCTCGATGAAGCGGTAGCGGTTGAGCAGCCGCTGGTTCTCCTTGAAGTCGATCGTCTCGTTCGGCGCGATGATCTGCATCGCCATTGTAGTCCTCCTTGTCGTCAGCCTGACCGGATCAGCCGGAATGTGTGTGCCTTGATGGTGACACGCGGCCAGCCGTCGCTGCTCGCCGGCCGTGCGGCGCGCCGCACGGCGAACGACGGGCAGCACCGGCGGTGTCCCGGGCGTCATGGCTCACGGCGGCGCAGATTGGTGTACGAAATCTCCCGAACCGTCTCAGGAATCCCACTCACGGTCCAGATCAGCTTGAGAGTCACGTTCGGACTGGTCGTCGTATATGATCCTGCCCCGTCTGCCGCCGTGGCTCCGGTGACAACCCACTGGCAGCCAGGCGGGGTCTCCAGCGTGAACGTCGCTCCGATCACCGTAGGCCTGGGCTTCGGATTGATTTTGCCCGCCGTCGTGATCAGTTGTTCGCGGGCATCGGCCGTGACGCCGCCGCCGGCATCGCGGTTCAATCGCTTCTGCTGGTCGATGAAGGCATCGTCCCGCATGGCGACGATGCCTTCGGCGTCCAGCAGCGGCTGCAGTTTATGCCGATGGGCATCACCGATGACGAACAGGCGATCGCCCGCGCGGGCAGCCTGCTTGATCGTGTCAAACATTGATTTGTCGCGCAAGAAATCCAGCTCTTCGGCAGCATCGGTCAACGCCACCTTTGGCGCACCGGGCCCCAATGACTGTTTGAAGGCTTCGCGCGTGGCCGGCTTGGTCATGCCAAGCTTGTCTTGCGCGAGCGCCTCGTACGCCTCCGCCAGCGCGGGCAGCCGCGGCGTGACCGCCAGGGCGGCGAAATCGGTGACCAGCGGCGACGGATGTGCGCTCAGGTCGGCGCTGAGCTGCACAATGGCCGCATCGACGGCAGCACGGTTCTCCGTGTAGAACGTCTTCAGGCGATGCCCAAAGAACTTCCCGCCGTATGACTGCGCGTACACCAGGGCGTTCAGCAGGCCGCCCAGCAAGGCTTTGGCCAGCGAGTACGCGCCGCCCAGCGCAGCGCCGGCGGTCACCGAGACGTCGCCGACGGCGGCAGCCGCGCCACCGCGCCCCTGTCTGGCGATCAACTCCTGGACATCCGGCAGCACCCGTGCATATTTGGCCAGCGCATGCTCGGCGTCATGGGTCGGCTCATCGGCGGACTGCGCCAGGCCCATGCGTGTGTGCATGGCGGCCTCGCCCGCAGCGATCCGCGCGCGCAGCGCGGGGCTGTTGTCCTGGCGTGTCTTCGAGTGATGGGTGTATCCCTCGTAGCGGTAGTTGCGGATGCGCGTCGCCTGCAGGATCGCCGGCGCCTGCGGATCGCCGTGATCCTCGCCCAGCACCGTCATCGGCGCGTCGAGCCGCACCCAGTCGGTGGTGCCCGGCAGCATGCCCATGCCCGGCAGGTGCTGGGTGGCGAACTGCTGCAGCTCGGCTTCGCTGGCGAACCGGCGCACGTCGGCATCCTGATGCAGCGCGGCCACCGCAGCATCGGCCAGCGCGTCGGCCGACGGCGCTGCGAGCGTCGGCCCGATCAGCGCCCGTCGCTGGATGACCGGGCTGGCAGTCGTCGGTGGTGCCGCGCCTGCGCGCTGCCGGCCGAGCAGCCGCTGTGCGGCCTGATTGCCCAGGGCGCGCTGGAGCGCCAGGACGCCAGGCGCCCGGCGCACCGATCCAGACGCCGGTGTATGGCGGTCACGCGTCAGCGGCGGAGCCGCCAGCGTCGCCCCAGCCCGCGCCGGGGCGTGGTCCTGCTCCAGCAGAGATGGCTCGGCCTCCTGGCCTGCCGGCGCGACAGCGATGGATCGGCTCATCGAATCGGCCTCCTGTCCGTGCAACCCGTCGTCTGGGGTTTCCGCAGCAGCGCGCATGCCGGCTGCGCCCGACGCGCCGCCGCGGGGGCACCGCAGCAGCCTGCCCCCGCCGCCCGCCGGCCGGAGCGCACCTCAGTGGCGGCGGCGCACCACATCGCGCTGCGGCACCGTCTCATTCAGATACTGGGCCGTCTCCGACGCCGCGAAACGATCGGGCGAGAACGCACTGACATCGATGCTCGTCCGACCGGCGCTGACATATTCGGCCAGCAGCATGCCGCTCACCGGATTATAGGCGAATCCACCCGAGTGGAATGCGACGCCGACGAACAAGCCGGGCAGCGCGCCCACCGGCCCGAGCACCGGCTCGCCATCGCTCGAGAACGTCAGCAGGCCGACATGTGCGCTCTCCCATGGGGCATCGGCCAGCGCCGGCACAAAGCCGCTGAAGCGGTCGTGCAGCACCGCATCGATGCCCGGCGGCGCCTGCAGCTCCGTCAGGCGGAAGTTCGTCCCGGTCACGCGCCACTCGGCGCGATCGGCGCTCTCGATGCCGGCGAGCAGGCGTCCGCCGTGCGCCGGGCGCACATACCCCATCAGGTGGTTGGCATTGATCGCCGGCAGCGCCGGCGGCGCGGCGAGCGGGCGGCTGACATAGCGCTGGTGGACGAACGACTTGACCGGCAGCGGCAGGCCGAGCGGCGCCAGCAGCAGATTGGTCCAGCCATACACCGTCGCGACGACCGCATCGGCCGCCAGTGCGCCATCGCTGGTCTGGACGCCGACGACGCGCCCGCCGGCGGTAGCGATGCCGGTGACGGTGGTGTGCTCGCGGATGGTGACGCCGAGCTCGCGAACGCGGCGCGCCAGCGCCGGCACATACTCGTGCGGCTCGCTGTAGCCGCCGAGCGGATCGTGCAGGCCGGTCAGCCCATCGGCGAACACCAGCGCAGGCCAGCGGCGGCGCAGCGCATCGGTGTCGAGGATCTCGTACGGTGCGCCGCAGCGGTCGTAGAGCGGCAGCAGGCGCGCGCGATCGGGCCACGATGCCGGATCGAACAGATTGAGGCAGCCGACGGCGCCGAACGTGTAGCCATCGAGCTCATCGGAGAGCTCGCGGAACAATTCCAGCGCCCGCCGCCGCGCCAGCACGCCGGGCTCGCTCCACAGCAGCCCGGTGATGATGCCGCCGGCGCGGCTGCTCGAGCCATCGCCGACCGGCCCCTTCTCGAGGATGGTGATGCGGCGCACGCCGCGGCGCGCGAGGTGGTAGGCGGTGCTCAGGCCGGTCACGCCACCGCCCAGGATCAGGACATCGCTCATCGTCATGGTGCGCTCCATTGCTCAGATCGTATCCAGTTCGACCGTGGCACCCGTCAGCGCCGAGCGCCACGCGCCCTCGACCATCGCGACCGCGCGGCGCCCCTGGGTGGCCGCGACCGTCGCCGGGCGGCCGTCGAGGATGTCATCGATGAAACTCTGGGTCTGGCGAAAGAACGCCTCGAGGCGCACCGGTTCGAACGGGCGATTGATCCAGTCGATCGGCGGCTGGCGCCAGATCTCGCGCCATTCGCCATCGCGGCCGAGCGCGAGCGCGCCATACCCATCGATGTCGAGGGTGCCCGTCTCGCCGACGACCAGATAGCGGTGGACGTGGTCGGGCAGGCTGGGGCGTGGCATCTCGAAGCTCATCCACATCTGGGCCATCGCGCCGTCGGCGAAGCTGATCTGCGACATCGCGCTGAGGCGGCGGTGGGCCGGGGCGGCGAAGGTCTCGACGCAGGCGCTGATCCGCCGGGGTTCGCTGCCGGCGAACGCGCAGATGATATCGAAGTTGTGGCAGCCCATGTCGAGCAGCATGCCGCCGCTCTCGGGGCGCGCGGCCCAGTGCTTCTCCTCGATGCCGGTGCCGGCGGCGAGCGTCCGGCCGTTGATCATGCGCACGCGGCCGATCGCCCCGTCGGCGATCAGCTGCAGCGCGCGGCTGATCGAGCCGCGGAAGCGCAGCGTCTTGATCACCTCGAACGTCACGCCGGCGCGCTCGCACGCCGCGATCATCGAGTCGCACTCGGCCACCGACGGGGCCATCGGCTTCTCGAGCAGCACATGCTTGCCGGCGGCCGCGGCGCGCACCGTCTGGTCGTGATGCAGCGCGTGGGGCGTGGCGATCAGGACGGCGTCGATGTCATCGCGCGCGAACAGCGCGGCGTCGTCGTCGAGATGTGCGACGCCGTAGGTGGCGGCGAGCGCCGGCGCGCGGCTGCCACCGGCGATGGCGACCAGCGTCGCGCGCTGGTTGTGGCGGGCGATGCATTCGGCGTATGTCGCGCCCATGTAGCCGCTGCCGAGGATTCCGATGCGAAGCGATGCCATGGCTGCAGTTCCTCTCTCCGTCTCACGACGGCAGCACGACCAGCGAGCGGTCGATCGAGGCGATGGTCGGGCGGCCGAGCTGGATCATCGCGGTCTCGAGCTCGTCGCGCAGGATCTCGATGACCCGGCCGACCCCGGCCTCGCCGCCGGCCGCGAGGCCCCACAGCGGCGGCCGGCCGATCAGCACGGCGCTGGCGCCGAGCGCCAGGGCTTTGAGGACATCGGTGCCGCGGCGCACGCCGCTGTCGAGCAGCAGCGTGGTGCGCCCGCCGACTGCTGCCGCGATCGCGGGCAGCACCTCGATCGGCGCTTCGGTGCCGTCGATCTGGCGACCGCCGTGGTTCGAGATGATCAGGCCGTCGACGCCGCAGTCGACCGCGCGGCAGGCATCCTCGACGGTCATGATGCCCTTGAGCAGCAGTGGCAGGCGCGTCAGCGCGCGCAGCCAACCGATGTCGTCCCAGGTCGGTGGCAGCGCCGGTACGGCGGCGAGGAACGCCGGATAGCCATCGCTGGCGATCAGGTGCTCGGGCAGGCCGACGCCCAGCAGGTTGCGCAGTTCGACGCCGGCCGGGATGCTCCAGCCGTTGCGCAGGTTGCGCTCGCGGCGCGCGTGGTAGTGGCCGCCGTCGACGGTGACGACGATCGCCTCGCAGCCGGCCTGTTCGGCGCGGCGGATGTGCCGGGTGACGACCTCGCGGCTGGCGTAGCAGTACAGCTGAAACCAGAGCGGCCCACCGCCGCCGTGTGCGGCGATCTCGTCGATGGCGTAGTGCGCGCCGGTGCCGAAGACGCCGATGATGCCGTGGGCGGCGGCGGCGCGGGCGGTGGCGAACTCGGCGTCGGGGTGTACCATGCGCTGATGGCTGGTCGGCGCGATCAGCAGCGGCAGCGCGACGCGCCGGCCGAACAGCGTGGTCGCCAGATCACGCCGCCGGACATCGACGAGCACGCGCGGGCGCAGGCGAATGCGGCGGAAGGCCGCGATGTTCCAGCCGAGGCTGAGCTCGTCCTCGGCGCCGCCGGCGATGTAGTCCCAGTCGCCTGGCCGCACCATGCCGCGGGCACACGCCTCGACGTCGGCCAGGTTGATCAGCTGTTCGAGCATGCTGCCCTCCGCGATGGTCTCACGCCATGAACTGCAGGGCGTGGAGGCGGGCGCGCTGCAGCTGCAGCTGCAGCCGCACCGGTCGATCGCGCAGCGCGCCGAGATCGGCGCTGCCGTTCCAGCGCACGGGCACCGCGGGTTGGTCGCCGTGCACCGGCTCGCACGCCTCCAGCGTGAAGCCGTCGATCGGCGTGCCGTCGGGATCGCTGAAGCCACAGCGGATCGCGCCGCCGAACTGCGTCCAGGCGTTGAGCCACAGCTGACTGCCGCCACAGCGCATGGCGAAGGTCGAGCAGGCGCCGTGGTGGCGGGCCTCGAGCGACGTGACGCCGTCGGGCCGCCACACCGCACGCTGCAGCAGGCCGGCGTCGGGGCTGACGCGTCCCTCGGCGAAGTGGCTCTGGTTGTGCGTCCAGCGTTTGGGGCCGATCGGCAGCGACCACGCGCCGGAGCGCGTGGCGATCAGGCCACAGCCGGCGTAGACGCCACCCTCGCGGCCGGTGAGCGGCTCGCCCGAGCCGATCAGCGGGGTGCGCCAGGGCCGCTCCCAGCGGCGCGCGTCGCGGCTGGTGAGCAGGTGCACCTCGAGCGTGTCGCGGGCGCGCAGGTAGTACGCCGGAAACATGAGATGGGCGTCATCGGTGCCGGGCCAGGGGGTGTAGCTGTTGGTGTAGATGTCGACATCGGGCGCATCGCTGGCCTCGGGCACCACGATCGTCTCGGGCGTCGGCCAGTGGCGGAAGTCGCGCGTCTCGGCGTAGGCGATGGCGCGCCGGCCGTGCACGCCCGGCGCATGGGCCAGATGGGTCCAACTGCGAAAGATGCCGACATACACGCCGCGCCGCTCATCGTAGCGGATGATCGTCTGGGTGTCGCTGATGTAGCGATCGAGCAGCGGCGCATCGAGCGCCTGCCAGCGCAGGCCGTCGGGCGAGACCGCGCCGAACACGCGGTAGACGCCGTCCTCGCGGCCCATGTGCACCAGCTTGTAGCGCTCGTCGGGCGGCGCAGCCGGATCACGGAACACGGTCACGCCGTGCGCGCCGCGGCCGCGGGCGGCCTCGAGGCCATACACCAGGTTGTTGGCCGTCGAGCCACGGAAGCTGAGCAGACCCAGCATCGGTTTGCGCCAGGTGATGCCATCGTCGGATTCGGCGTAGGCCAGCATCGCCTTCAGATCGTCGGTCGAGCCATCGGTCTTGTGGACATGGGTCTCGTAATACAGGCGAAAGCGCCCGTCGTCGTCCAGCATGGTGCAGTAGACGTTGATGAAGTCTTCCCAGGGATGCTCCGGGACGACCAGCGGGGTCGGGTCGATGACTGGCGCATGTGCGGCGAGCTGCAGGCCGTAGGGCATCTGCCAGCTGGTGGGCGCGCCGCCCCAGGCTACGCCGTAGCCGGGCTCGATGAGTTGCCAGTCGATGAAGACGTGTTTGCGGGTGCCGGGGTCGATCGTCATTGATCCCTCCTCAGATGGCGGCGGTGGCGGGCGTCAGCGCGGCGATGGCGCCGGCGAGCCGCCCGATCTCGTGGTCGGTGATGAAGCCGTGGAGCGAGACGCGCACGGTGGCGGTGCCCGGCTCGAACGGCGACACCAGGATGCGCTCGCGCTCGAGCAGCGTGTGATACACCTCGCCGCCCGTCAGGCCGGCGACGCGCAGACACACCATGCCGCCACGCTGCGCGGCCGGCCCGGGCGTCTCGATGACGACGCCGGGCAGCGGTGCGAGCGCCGCGGCGGTGGCGGCGACGCGCTCGGCGATGCCGGCGAACCAGGCCGGCCGGCCGATGGCCTCGATCAGCTGCAGCGCACGGCGGAACCCGGCGATATCGCCGATGTTGCGCGTGCCGAACTCGAAGCGGCGCGCAGTGGGCTGCAGCACCAGCCCGCCGTGCTGGTCCATCGTCTGCTGCGAGCGCGAGCCGAGCCAGCTTGGGCGCAGCCAGTCGAGCCGGTCGCGCCGCACGTACAGCGCGCCGGTCGCCTGCGGCCCGAGGATGTACTTGTGGCCGCTCAGCACGTAGAAATCGCAGCCCAGCGCGGCGACGTCGACGGGAATGGCGCCGAACGCCTGGGCGCCGTCGAGCAGCAGCGGCACGCCGGCGCGCGCGCACAGCTGGCTCAGCTGCCGTGCCGGAATGACGCGGCCGCTGCGGCGCGAGACGTGGCTCAGGCTGGCGATGCGCACCGGCGCGTTCAGCGCGCTGGCGGCCGCACGCAGCAGTTGGTCGTCATCCTCGCCGTCGAGCGGCAGAAACCGTAGCTGGACGTCGTGACGCCGTGCGATCTCGTACCAGACCACGCGGTTGCCCGGGTGTTCGTGGTCGCTCAGCAGCACCACGTCGCCGGGGCGCCAGGCGATGCCATTGGCGACGATGTTGATGCCGACGGTCGCGTTCTCGTTGAGCATCACCTCGTCGGGTGCGGCGTTGATCAGCGCGGCGACGTCGGCCCGCGTCTGTTCGACCAGTTCGACGCAGGCGTCGGCGATGGCGGGCAGCGCCGGACCGCGCGCCTGGAAGCGCATCCAGTGTATCGCCTCGTCGAGGACGGGCGCCGGCTTGGGTGAGAAGCCACTGGTCTGGAAGTAGGCGACGTCGTCGATCCCGGCGATCATCGCGCGTAATTCGGCGAACCTGAGCACGGAACTCCTCCTGTGGTGGCTGTGGCGCTACAGCGCGAGCCGCGCCCAGTGCACCGCGAGATGGGTCGCATCGCCGGCGTAGTACGCCGCCAGCACGGTGCCGTCGGGCTGCAGCAGCGCCACGGGATGGCCGAAGGTCCAGATGCTCATGTCGGCCCAGTAGTCGCCGAACCCGCGTCTGCCGCCCATGCCGCTCTCGGTCTCGGCGCGCTGCTTGCGATAGAACTCGAGCTCGCCGGCGTGATCCCAGTGCTGGCCGCCGTCATCGCTCAGGATGGCGCGCAGGCCGGGGGGATCATGCCGATGGACGTACAGCGCCAGCAGGCGGCCGTCGGGCAGCGGCAGCGGCGTGCAGATCTGGCCGACGATGCCGGTGTCGCGCGGGGCGCTCCACGTGCGGCCATCGGGCGTCCCCCAGGCGATGTGGATCGGCAGGTCCTGTCCGGCATCGCGGTCATGGCTCCAGAACATCGCCACCAGCCGGCCATCGGTGGGTGCGACGGCGACGCGCTGATCCCAGTACAGCACGCGGCCGGTGGGGTCGTGGGCGACGATGGCGATCTCGGCGACGCGCTGATCGGCCGCATGCAGCAGCGCCAGCGCCGCGCGATGCTCGCCGCGGCGCGTATCACCCCAGGCCTTCCACGACTCATAGGGCACGGCGATGCGGCCATCGTGCAGCACCAGCGCCGCGCCGGTGGTGACACACCCGGCGTAGGGCGCGAGATCCAGCGCCCGGGGCGTGCTCCAGCCGGCGCCATCGGCCGAGTGGGCCACCATCACCTGCGAATCGAGCAGGCCCTGGGTGAGCGGATCGGCCAGCGGGCGCGTCGCATCGCTGCGGTCGATCCAGGTGAGCGCCGCGAGCAGCCCGGTGGCAGTGCGGGTGACGCCGAAGCCGCGCATGCGGCCGCGGCCGGGCGGGACATCGCCGAAGCCATGGCAGATCGGGTGCCACGCGGCGCCAGACGCATCTCCCAGCATCGCGCGCACGTCCTCGTCGGCCGAATCCTTGCTGCTGCCGACGCGAAACGAGGCGACGAGCCGGCCGTCGGCGCGGCGCTCAAGCTGACTGAAGCTGGCGAAACGTTCGTGGAGCGGGGCGGCGGCGGCGTCGTAGATCACGCCATGATCGAGCAGTTGCATGCGAATGCCTCCGATGGCTGGCGTCAGCGCGCGCGAAACGCCCGCGGGTCGATCTGGTTGAGCAGCGGCATGCCGGCGCGAACGCGGGCGAGGTTCTGGATGAACAGCTCGCGGTACAGCGATTCATCGGGCAGCACGCCGGCCATGTGCGGTGTGAGCCCGAGGCGGGGGTGCTGCCACAGTGGCGATTCCGCCGGCAGCGGCTCCTGTTCGAACACATCGAGGTACGCATGCGCCAGCCGGCCGGCGTCCAGCGCCGCGAGCAGCGCGGCGGTGTCGAGCACCGCGCCGCGGCCGACGTTGATCAGGATGGCGTGGGGGCGCAGCGCGGCGAGCACCGCGGCATCGACCATGCGGCGCGTCGTCGGCGTGAGCGGCACGGCGATCACCAGCACATCGGCGGCGGCGGCGGCGTCGGCCAGCGCGGTGCTGGCGACCACCTGCTCGGGCAGCGTGCCATCGGGATCGCCGGTGCCGGCGGCCGGCACAAAGCCGTGGTAGGGCCGACGGACGCCATCGCTGGTCACGGCGATGACGCGCACGCCACAGGCCCGCAGCAGCCGGGCGGTCTCGCGGCCGACGCCGCCATAGCCGACGATCACCGCGCACTGGCCGCGCAGCCCGGGCCGCGCCAGCGCGACGCGGTCGGGCCACTGGCGGGCGCGCTGCAGCGCGTCGCACTGGCCGAAGGCCTTCTGGTGATACAGCAGCCGGCCGAGGATGTGCTCGGCCATGTGGATGGCGCCGATGCCGGCGGCATTGGCGACGCGCACCGGCGCCTCGGCGAGCGGATGCCCCAGCAACTGGTTGGCGCCGGCCGAGAGCAACTGGATCCACTGCAGCCCGCCGCAGCGCGTCGGGTCGCTGGGCAGCGCATCCGTCACCAGCGCGGCGGTGTCGGGCGTGATGGCGGCATCGACCTCGGCGGCGCTCAGGCCGCAGAAGCGCACCGTGATCCCATCGGGCAGATCAGTCCATTGTTCCGGTTTCCCGGCCGAGATCAGCACCTGCATCCCTGGTCTCCTCAGGCGACACTCAGAGCGCGATTCCGGCGAGCCGCGCCCGCCAGTAGGTCAGGACGGTGAACGCCGGCACATCGGAGCTGAGCGATGCGGTCATGTAGCGCAGCTCGGGCAGCACCTGCCGGCCGTCGGGGTCGATCATCCAGCGCAGGCGCTGCTGGTCGAGCCGCGCCAGCAGCGTGTGGGCGGTGTGCTGCGCGCCGGCACACAGCGCCGGTGCCCGGATCGCGCCGATCAGCGCGATATCGGCGATGCGCGCCGCCGCATCGCCCCAGCACACCTGGGAGTCGTAGGCGACGAACAGCGACAGGCCGGTCTGTTCGGCCCAGGCGCGCCGCTCGGGCGTGATCGGCCGCTCCAGCGGATACCAGGTGCCGCGCTCGAGATCGATCTGGATGACGTAGTGCGACAGCCAGTCGGGCCGCAGGCCGAGGCGGCAGTGGTCGTAGAAGCGGGCGATCGCCTGCTGCAGCAGGCCCGGCGCGACCAGTTGATGATCGGCCAGCTCGTCGAGTGCGGCGACCATCATCCACATCGCGGCGCGGTTCTCGGTGTTGCGCACCACATAGGGCGCGCGCGCCGGATCGTAGACGGCATCGCCCAGCGCGCGGTTGCTCTGCTTCGTCGCGATATCGTCGACGGCCGCCGCGGTGCCGGCCAGCTCGGCGAGCATGCGGGCGCGCTCGACGTCGATGCGCGTCGCGCACGCGCCCGCCAGCCCGATCAGGCGCTGCGCCTCGTCGCGATAATGCCCGGCGCCGGTCACCGCCGCCGCGAGCGCATGCAGGCAGGCCATCGTCAGCGCATGGTAGGCATCATCCATGATGCGGAAGCGGCGTTCGAAGTAGGTGACGGTGTAATCGCGCTCGCGCCAGAAATCGGCCATCGCCGGCAGCAGCGCATCGATCCGCGCGCGCGCCGCCGCCGGCGCCAGCGGCCGATAGGCCCACATCCCCAGCATCGCCGCCACATATTGGTCCGGGCTGGTCTCGACGCTGGCAGCCCAGTCGTACGGCTTGCTGAGAAACCCGCGCGCGCCCTGCGCCTCGGTCAGCGCGAACGTCAGATCGAGCGAGCGGAACGCCCGCGCCGCATACGCGAGCGCCTCGCCGTCGCCGGTGACGCGATAGCGCAGGGATTGCGACCAGAGGAACAGCCCGGCGACCCACGGCGAGTTTTCGGCGCTGGAGTGCCCGACCGGGCTGAAGCCGGAGCGCATGCGCACCACCGACTGGCCGGCGTAGTCGGCCGCGGTGAACGGCCGCAGGCCGTCGTCGCCCCAGTGCCAGTGGCAGTACATCAGCCCGCTCGGGTGGATGTAGCGCTCGCCGAGGAACGTCTGCAGCCGGGCGGCCTTATCGTCCAGCGGCAGATCGGCGTCGAACGCCAGCCCCCAGGTGTCAGGCATCGCGCACCTCCTGGCGGGGCGGCAGCCACATCACGCCGGAGGCCCGCTCGGCCAGCCCGGCGGGAAACGGAAACCGCGCCGCGACGGCATCGCTCAGCTCGAAGCCGAGGCCCGGCGCGGTGGGCGCATGCAGCAGCCCGTCGCGCATCACCGGCGGCTGCGCCAGCGTCGCCGCCTGCAGGTCGGTCAGGGTCTGGGCCATCTCGAGGCGGACCACGCCGGGCGCGGCCAATGCGAAGTGGACGTTCGCCATGAAGCCGGGGCCACCGCACCAGGCGTGCGGCATCAGCGCGAGGCCGTGCTCCTGGGCCAGCGCGGCGACCGCCAGCGCCGGCCCCAGGCCGCCGACGAAGTTGACATCGGGCTGCAGCAGGTCCAGCCCGGCGGCAGCGGTGAATGCGGCGAACCCTTCGCGCAACGACAGGCTCTCGCCGCCGGCGATGGGCACGCTGGTGCGCGCCCGCAGCCAGCCATACCCCTGCGGGTCCAGGTAGCTGAGCGGCTCCTCGAAGAAGTCGACGCGGTGCCGTTCGAGCACCCGCGCCACGGCCAGCGCCTCGTCGCGGCCGATCGGGTGCGGGATGCCGCCCATGTGGCCGTCGACGCCGATGACGAACGCGTCGCCGACGTGCTGCCGGATGGTGCCCAGGGTCGCGTCGAGCAGCGTCAGCAGCTCGGCGCCGCGCGGCTCGAAGAACTGCGTGTCGCCCATCGCGCCGAACTGCAGGCCGAGCTTGAGGCCGCGGAAGCCCCCGGCCTGCAGCGCCTGCACCAGCGCCACGAGCTCGGCCGGGTTCCCGGGCGCCGCGCCGAGGCTGGCATATACCGGGATCGACTCGCGCGGCGTGGCGCTCAGCAGGCGGTACACCGGCACCCCGGCGACCTTGCCGGCGATGTCCCACAGCGCGGTCTCGATGGCGCCGATCACGCTGGGCGCCGCGCCGCCACGCCCCCACCACACGCTCGAGTCGAACATGCGCTGCCGCAATGGCTCGATGCGGCCGGCATCCTCGCCGATCAGCAGCGGCTCGTAATATGCCACCAGCTCCCGCGCGACCTCGCCACAGAACAGCCCCATCAGGCTCTCGCCGTAGCCGACGACCCCGGCGTCGGTGGTGACACGCACCAGCGCTGCGCCGGCCTGGTAGCCGGCAGGGTTGGTGGCACGACATAACAGACAGCGAACGCCGACGATGCGCATCGCGCTCCTCCCGTCATCCCCGGTCGGGCGTGCTGAGCCCGAGCGTGACCATCAGGCCGCCATCGACGCGCAGCACCGACCCGGTGATGTAGTCGGCGTCGTCGCTGGCGAGAAACACCGCCGCCCGGCCGATGTCGCGCGCCGTGCCGAGCCGGCGCCACGGCAGGGCGCGCGCGCCCGCCTGGATCTCGGCCTCGCTGGCGAACGCGCGTTCGCCCGGCGTGTCGATCCAGCCGGGGTTGATCACGTTGACGTTGATGTGGTGCGGCGCGAGCTCGCGCGCCAGCGTCGCGCCCAGATGGTTGATCGCCGCCTTGGCCATGTTGTAGGGCGCGCTGGTCGCGACCGGCAGCTCGGCATGGATCGAGCTGATGATCAGGATCTTGCCGCCTGCCCCCCGGCCGACCATGTGCTGCGCCGCGAGTTGCACCGTGTGGAACACGCCGTGCTGGCTGACGGCGAGCGTGCGCTCGACGTCGGGCCACTCCAGCGCCACGACCGGCAGACGCTTCGTGGCGGCGGCGTTGGCCACCGCGATGTCGATCCGGCCGAACGCCGCCAGCGCCGCGTCGATCAGCGCGCCGACCTCGGCGCGCACCGCCACGTCGACGCGCTGCGCGATCGCGCGCCGCCCCAGCGCCGTGACTTCTGCCACCACCTCGGCGGCTTCGTCAGGGTGCGTGCGATAGCCCACCACGACGTCGGCGCCCTCTTCGGCGAAGCACAGCGCGATGCCACGGCCGATGCCACGCGAGGCCCCGGTGATCACCGCGACCCGCCCCGCCAGCCGCGCCATCTCAGGCCCCCTCGGCGTCGAGCTGCGCCAGCTCGGCGCCGCGCTGCTGCAACATCGCCGCCAGCGCGAAATCTCCGCCCCACGGGATGATCTGCGCGCCCAGCCCCCGGTAGTGCCGCATCACCTCGAGCGAGCCGGCGGTGATCCCCCAGGCCTTGCCGTGGCGCCGCGCCGCCGCCGCGACCACCTCCACCGCCGCCGCCATGCCGGCGTCCGGATCGGTGCCGGCCGCCTCGAAGCGCAGCCGCAGGTCCCCCGGGCCGATGAACAGCACATCGACCCCCGCCACCGCCGCGATCTCGTCGGCTGCGGCGACGGCGCGCGGCGTCTCGATCTGGACCAGCAGGAAGGTCTCGCGGTTGGCGTCGGCGATGTAGCTGCTCCCCGCCTGCCATGAGTCGAGCCCGTAGCCCGCGTCGATCCCCGCGCCGTCGAGGCCGCGGTTGCCGGCCGGGGGGTATTTCATCGCCGCGACGATGCGCCGCGCCTCCTCGGCGCTGTCGACCAGTGGCATCATCAGGCCGCTGGCCCCCTCCTCCAGGTACCGGTACAGCCGCGTGTGCTCGCGCGTCGGCGGCCTGACCATGCAGTCGATGTCGGCGAGCTGGCAGTAGGCCAGAATCGCCTGCACTTCGCGGTCGGTCATCGTGCGGTGCTCGAGATCCAGCCAGATGCCGTCGTAGCCGCTGGCGGCACTGTGCCGGATGAAGAAGGGCAGGAAGTGCCCCATCGCCGAGAATCGCGCGAATGCTCCCCCGCGGAGCTTCGCAACGACGTTGCTGCGTCGCATCGGGTTGACCTCTCTTCACTGCTGTGGTATACTCAGGCCAATTGTCATGCTGGTCTGACCAATGACCCCATTATAGCGTGGTGGCGGGGCATGTCAAGCGGGAAGCAGGCGACGGTGGGGGCGGCGCGGCGCGCGGCGCTGTAGTAGAATGAGCGGGATGGGCGTCGGCGTGTCCGGTGTCCGGCGATCCACCAGCCTGGCGCTGGCACCGCAGCACCGTGCCAGCGCCACAACGACAGGGGCAACCGAGATGAAGCCCGAA
>JAGWYG010000079.1 GCA_018969485.1 Chloroflexota bacterium | reverse complement strand
CTTCGTGTCTTCGTGTGACACCGTCCTCCTGCCCTTCGTGCCTTCGTGTCTTCGTGTGACACCGTCCCTCTGCCCCCCGCCCTTCGTGTCTTCGTGTGACACCGTCCCTCTGCCCTTCGTGTCTTCGTGTCTTCGTGTCTTCGTGTGACACCGTCCTTCTGCCCTTCGTGTCTTCGTGTGAGCCCTGCCGATCTGCGCTACAATAGTTCGCCACTCGTGACATCCTCGCAGTGACGCGACGCGCGACAGCGCTGGTCGTCGCGCTCGGCCATCGGCCTTCGTGTCGCGCGCGGCAGTCGCACAATCGATGTCGTGCAGGTGCCAGGGCGAGAAGTTGCTGCCAAGAGATGCAGCAGTTCGGCACTGTTGTTGCTCTATCACCAAGCGAAAGCGTATAACACTTCATGATGTCGCTCATTCGACGATTTTTCTCGTATTACCAACCATACCGACGATTATTTGCAATCGATTTCATGTGTGCTGTCATCGCAGCAATTCTCGAACTTAGTTTTCCGATATTTGTCAATAATCTCATCGATCGCTTGCTTCCCGGCATGGATTGGACGATTATCATCGTTTCATGCATGGCACTTCTGGGAGTATACCTGTTTACGGCATTTCTCCAATTTGTTGTGGCATATTGGGGTCATATGCTCGGGATCAATATAGAAACTGATATGCGACGCCTGTTATTTGGCCATCTGCAAAAACTATCGTTCGGATTTTACGATCAACACAAAACAGGGCATCTTCTGTCAAGAATCTCGACAGATCTCTGGGATATTGGAGAAGTAGCACATCACGGTCCAGAAGATGTATTTATTGCATGTATGACACTTATTGCCGCTTTTGTCCTCATGATGACTGTACATGTACCTATGGCGCTCATGACGTTCATCGTTGTTCCAGGAATGATATGGCTGGGCATTCATTTCAATCACAAGATGACTCAGGCGTTCCGTGCGATGTATGGCGAGATCGCCGAGTTTAATGCACGCGTTGAAGACAATATTGGCGGCATTCGGGTCGTTCAGGCATTCGCCAATGAAGTCTACGAGACGACATTGTTTGCCCAGAACAACCAGCGATTTCGTCAGGCAAAATTGCGTGCATATTGGATCATGGCATGGAGCTCGTCGTCAAGCTACATATTGATGCGATTGGTCGCATTATTTGTCTTGCTTGCTGGCGCGTGGTTCATCGTACAGGGTGATCTCAGTACTGGCGAGTTTGTCAGTTTCATTTTGTTGACGAATATCTTGTTTCGGCCGATCGAGAAAATCAATGCCGTCATTGATACATACCCCAAGGGCATTGCTGGTTTCAGACGATTCATCGAAATCATGGACACTGAGCCAGACATCGCCGATCACCCAGAGGCGATCACCGTCGATCGACTCTCTGGCACCATCGAGTATCATCGTGTGACATTTGGTTATGATGAACGCCGACCAGTACTGCAGAGTGTCGATCTCAGCATCAGACGCGGCGAGACGGTCGCGTTTGTTGGTCCATCAGGTGCCGGCAAGACAACGCTATGCAGTCTGCTGCCCCGCTTCTACGAGGTCGTCGGCGGACAGATCACCATCGATGGGTATGACATCCGCCGCGTGACGCTGGCATCATTGCGGCGGCAGATCGGCATCGTGCAGCAGGATGTCTTTCTGTTCTTCGGTAGCATCCGCGAGAACATCGCCTATGGCGACCTGCAGGCAAGCGAGGCGCAGATCTGGGAAGCAGCGCAGCGTGCGCATCTCGACGACTTCATCCGGTCATTGCCGGCCGGGCTCGACACCCCGATCGGCGAGCGCGGCGTCAAGCTATCGGGCGGGCAGAAGCAGCGACTCGCGATCGCGCGGATGTTCCTGAAGAACCCGCCGATCCTCATCCTGGATGAAGCGACCTCAGCGCTCGACACCGAGACCGAGCAGGCGATCCAGCAGTCGCTGGCCGAACTGGCCGAGGGGCGCACGACCTTGATCATCGCCCATCGCCTGGCCACGATCCGGCGTGCCGATCGCATTGTGGTGGTCACCGAGCACGGGATCGGCGAGCAGGGAACGCACCAGGAACTGCTGGCTCGCGACGGAATGTATCGACGGCTGCATCAGGCGCAGTTTGGCGTCGAGGGAGACGGGCAGCGCCGGGGCACTCCGGCGAGCGAGTGCCCATAGGCGTGCTGCGCGGCAGGCGTGCGCTGCCGTGCCGTCGGGCCAGCACCACTGCAGCGCCAGCACCAGGTTCGCCGCCGCCAGTCCGATGATGCCGACGGCGTCATCCAGTATGTATAATGGATGCATAGTACCCGCTGCCTGGCGCATGGCGCGCCGGCGAGCATCCCCGGCGCATGCCGGGCAGGAGACGAACGTGACCTCCCCTTCATCACCAGCGCCGCGCGGTCGCGCGGTGCGCGCCAGACGTGAGACGCGCAGTCCATGGGTGTTCATTGGTCTGGGCATCCTCGTCATCGGCATCGTCGCGATCGTGGTGATCGCCAGCGGCGGCGGGCAATCTGCCGACGCAGGACGCGTCGTCGAGCTCGTCCCGGAGTCGATTCCCCAGGGCCAGACGCCAGAGGGCTTCTACTACAAAGGCTCCGACACAGCACCGGTCGTCGTGACGGAATTCGCCGATTTCCAGTGCCCGGCCTGCGCCCAGTATGCCTCGCGGCTCGGCCCAACCATCGACGCCCGCTACATCAAGTCGGGCCAGGTGCGCCTGATCTATCACGAGCTACCCATCCAGGGCCATGCCAACGCAGTTCCCGCCGCCGAGGCAGCCCGCTGCGCCGGCGACCAGGGCGCATTCTGGCGCATGCACGACATGCTGTTCGTCAACCAGCGACAATGGGCCGGCCTGGCCTCGCCGGATACCCAGTTTGCCGGTTACGCGGCGCAGATCGGTCTCGATCGCACCGCGTTCGAGCGCTGCATGGCCGATGACACGCATCGCAGCGCGATCGAGGCGGCGGGCACCTCGGCTGCGGCGCAGCAGATCCCGGGCACACCCACCTTCGTCATCGATGGCAAGCAGTATGATGCCGCGACGGTCCAATCTGCCATCGAGGCGGCGCTGGCTGGTCAGTGAGCCCTGATGGCGCCGCTGCCGGAGCGGCGAGGCGCGCGGCGGGCGCATGCAGCGCGCTGATCGCTGGTGGGCCGGGCGCACCATGCGGCTGCTGCCCGCTCGGCCAGTCCGATCGGCGGTCGCCGCGCGCATCGGCCGTGAACTGCGCTGCCATCCGCTGTGAGTGTGGTATGCTGGTGCCGCGAGTATCCGCGGCGTGAGATTCCGACACCCACGGCGAGCGCGGGCGCGTCATGCGCCTGTTGTACAGAGACTGGCCATGACCCTGGCGAGCGGCCGGGTGCGAGGCGCCGACGTCGCGTGATGGCGCCCCGCGCCGCGGCGAACGCAGCCGCGCGTCGCTGATCGCAGCACCAGCCGGCGAGGCCGGGTTCTGGCAGTGAACACGGAGGTTCTGTGAGTCGAGATGCACGATCCCTCATCGCCATCGTGGCGCTGCTCCTGCTGGCGCTCTGGATCGACGTTGCCCCGGGCGACACCTGGCTTGGCCGCGATGTCTCGGTACGCCTCGGGCTCGACCTGCAGGGCGGCACCCAGGTTCTGCTGCGAGCGGAAGCTGCCGATGTCAGCGCCGACGTGATGCAGGTTGCCGTCGGGGTGCTTGAGCGGCGCGTCAACGGCCTCGGCGTCGCCGAGTCGGTCATTCAGCTCTCCGGCGACGATCGGGTGATCGTCGAGCTACCCGGCGTCAGCGATCCCGAGCAGGCCATCGAGACGCTGCGCGGCACCGGCCGGCTCGAGTTCATCGACACGGTCGGTGAATACCTCGCCGCCGGCACCGTCGTCCGGACGAGTGGCACGCCCGATCCGGCGGCGCTGGCCGATGATCCCGAGGCGGCGACCAAGCCGATCTACGCCAGCATCACCGATGGCGCCGATCTCGACACCGGCCAGGTGCAGCCGCGCTTCGGCGGCGGTCAGTCGATCTCCAACCAGTACGCAGTCTCATTCGCCTTCAAGGACGAGTCCGCGCGCAAGCTCGAGCAGTTCACCGCGGCAAACATCAATCGGCCGATGTGCATCGTCCTCGACAACGTCGTCTTCAGTTGCCCAGTCGTGCAGGCCACGCTGCTGGGCGGGAGCGGCGAGATCACGACCAGCACGCGGGACGATGCCGAGCGCATCTTCAATCAGCTCAAGTACGGTGCACTCCCCATCGCGCTGCAGGTCGAGTCCAGCCGGACCGTGTCGGCGACGCTCGGGCGCGAGTCGGTCGACGACAGCCTGCGGGCCGGTATCATCGGCCTGAGCGTGGTCATCGTGTTCATGGTGCTGTACTACCGCCTGCCGGGCGTGCTGGCGGTGCTGGCGCTGCTGCTCTACACTGCGCTCAGCTTCGCGATCTACAAGCTCATTCCAATCACGCTGACCCTGCCGGGTATCGCTGGCTTCATCCTGTCGATCGGGCTGGCGGTCGATGCGAACGTGCTGATCTTCGGCCGACTGAAGGATGAATTGCGGCGCGGTCGTGGCTTGCGCGCGGCGGTTGAAGCCGGCTTCCACGAGGCCTGGCCGGCAATCCGCGACTCGAGCGCGGCGACGCTGATTACCAGCATCATCCTGTTCATGTTCGGCAACAGCTTCGGCGTCAGCCTGATCAAGGGGTTTGCCCTGACGCTGGGCCTCGGCATGCTGCTCAATCTGTTCACTGCGGTGGTCGTGACGCGCACCTTGCTGCGCCTGGTGCTCCCCCTCGCGGCAGTACAGAACCCGTGGTTGTATGATGTCGATTCGATCGCAGGGCAACGCCGTGCCGATACGGCCGGGCCTCCGGCGCGCACCTGAACTGAGGAGTGGTCGATGCAGTCCTTCGTCAAGCTTCGCTATGTCTGGTTTGCGCTGTCACTCCTCGTGATCGTGCCCGGAGCAGTCTCGTTCGCGATGTTCGGCCTGCGCCCCGGCATCGATTTCAGTGGCGGTGCACTCTGGGATCTCCAGTTCGTCACGCGGGAGCCGGGGAGTGTCACCACCGAAGCTGTGCGGCAGGTGTTTGCCGCCAACGGCTTCGAGGGCATCCAGGTGCAATTCACCACTGCCGAGGTCGATGGCACGAGCGTCGCGGCAGCGGTGGTGCGGACGCCGGCATTGAGCGCCAGCGATCCCGGCGCACAGATCGACGCCGTGATGGCCGCGCTGAGCTCCCAGTTTGGCGAGACGCGCCGGGCTGCCCTGCAGAGCGTCGGCGCGACGGTGAGCGCGGAGTCGACGCGCAGCGCGGTGATCGCAGTGATCGGCGCATGCCTGGTGATCCTCGTGTACCTGACGCTGGCATTTCGCCGCGCGCCGCACCCGATCCGCTATGGCGTGTGCGCCATCCTGGCGATGCTCCACGATGTGCTGGTGGTGCTGGGCGTCGCGTCGATCCTGGGGCAGGTCGTCGGCCTCGAGGTCGATGCACTGTTTCTCACGGCACTACTGACCATCATCAGCTTTTCGGTGCATGACACCATCGTGGTCTTCGACCGGATCCGCGAGAATCTGATCGGCCGGCGCCCGGGGGAGTCATTTGCCGATATCGTCAATCACAGCATCGTCCAGACGCTGCCGCGCTCGATCAACACCCAACTCACCACGTTCTTCACGTTGCTGGCGCTGTTGCTGTTCGGCGGCGTCAGCATCCGTAATCTGGTGCTCATCCTCACGATCGGGTTATTGAGCGGGACATTCTCATCGATCTTCAATGCTGCCCAGTTGCTGGTGGTCTGGGAGCATCGCGAGTGGCGCACGTGGTTTGGCCGCGGCAGCGCACCGACGGCGCCGGCGACGCCACCGGGCGCCTGAGCGATTCCCCGCGACCAGCGGCGGTTGGCAGGCGAGGCGGGGGACGGATCGGCGCCGTCCCCCGAGGTTGTGAGCGCCTGGCGCGTCAGTCGACCGCGCGATGGCTCAGGCCGAGCGGCAGCGGCGCCGGCCGGACGCAGGTCGAGGCGACCTCGATGTGCCGGCCTTCGTGCGAGGCGTCGTGAACCGCGTGCATCAGATCGAGCACGTGGTAGGCCATCTCGCCATTCGCCCGATGCGGCCGCCCGCTGCGGATGGCCGACGCCATGTCGGCGACGCCCAGCCCGCGGCTATTCTTCGTGAAGCCATGGCTGAGCGCGACATCAGACCACTCCTGCGCGCCAGCCCGTCGGATGCGCACCGGCCCATCGAAGGTATTGGGATCAGGCACGCTGAGCGATCCGGCCGTACCATAGACCTCGATGCGCGGCAGTCCCGAGCTCCACACATCAAACGTCGTGATGATCGTCCCGACGGCACCACCGACGAAGTCGAGCACACCAGCAACATGCGTCGCGGTGTTCACCGGAATGATATCGCCGTAGTTGTACTGATTGGTGACCGTGCGCTCGGCGAAGGTGATCTGCGCCGAACCGGTGACGCGCCGCACCGGGCCGATCAGGTGAATCAACGATGTGAGGTAGTAGGGCCCCATATCGAACATCGGCCCGGCACCGGGCTGATAGAAGAAATATGGATTGGGATGCCAGCTCTCGGGGCCATGGCTCATCATGAACGCCGTCGCCGCGACCGGACGGCCGATCCAGCCATCATCGATCAGCTTGCGACAGGTCTGCAGTCCACCACCGAGGAAGGTATCGGGGGCACAGCCAACACGCACGCCGCGTGCCGCGGCGGCAGCCAGCAGCGCCTGGCCATCGGCGCGCGTCGTCGCCAGCGGCTTTTCGTTGTAGACCGACTTGCCCGCCTCGACGACGCGGAGCGCTACCTCGGCGTGCGCCGCCGGGATCGTCAGGTTGATCACCAGGTCGATCATCGGGTCGGCGAGCAGTTCATCGACGGTGCAGGCGCGCGGCACGCCATACTCGGCAGCGCGGGCGCGGGCGCGCTCCATCTCGATGTCGGCGACAGCGACGATGGTGAATGCGTCGAAGATCTTGCCATTCTCAAGGTAGATGCCGCTGATGTTGCCACATCCGATGATGCCGACGTTGATCGGAGCCAGAGTCATCGTTGCCTCATTCGATTCAGCGCCCGGCACGACTGGCCCACAGCATGCCGCGCTGGACCATCGTACGGGCTTCGAGGACGTCAAAATCGCGTGCGACATGCCCGACTGACGAATACGCGACGCGGCCGGCGCCCCACATGCGCGTCCAGGTGACCGGCATCACCGTTCCTTCGATCCAGGCACAGTGCTCGCCACTGAATGTCGTGGTCGCCAGCACGGTGTTGGCAGGGTCGACATGCATGTAGTACTGCTCGGAATGCATCGCGAAATCGGCCAGACCAGCGGTGATCGGGTGCTCGTGATCGCGGATCTGCACGGTGTAGTCGATGATGTTGCCGGGATGTGCGACCCACTGACCACCGACCATGAACTGGTACTCGGTGTTCAGGCGAAAGGCGTCGGCCATGCCGCCGTGCCAGCCGGCGAAACCGACGCCGCTGCGGACGGCATCGAGCAGGCCGGCCTCCTGCTCGCGGCTGATCGTGCTCATCGTCATGATCTGGACGATCAGATCATACGCGTGCATCTGCTCACGGTCGAGATAGGCGTCGAGCGTGTCCGAGACGGTGACCTCGTAGCCGTGGTCGTGCAGGAATGGGACAAAGATGTCGCGGCACTGCTGCGGTTCGTGGCCATCCCAGCCACCCCAGACGAAGAGAGCCGATGGCATGAGTTGCCTCCCTGGTAGGTATCGGATATCGAGCCCGGCGAGCGGTGGAGGCGCCAGGTGCTGCGCGACCGGCGCCCATCATACCACGGCGTGCGCGGACGCCCGGCGATGCGGATGGCGCCACGGGCGGCGGCGCCGGGTCGCGCTGCCGCGGGCTGCCCGCCGGTCAACTGCGCCTGGTGATCCGCCCGCGCAGCACCGGCACGCGCCCACGGCACCCGAACGCCACGCCATCCGCCATCACTCCTGCGCGGCCTGTCCGGCGGGTGTCGGCAGCGGATTGGCGGCGAAGGCGTACTCCGCCACGATCTGCCCACCGATCAGATGCTCCTGGATGATCCGCTCGAGCACCGCGGGCGTGCATGAGTGATACCAGGTACCCTCGGGATAGACCAGTGCAATCGGCCCGCGCACGCACACGCGCAGACAGTTGGCCTTGGTGCGATAGACCCCGCCATCGGCCAGCGACAGGCCAAGCTGCTTCAGCCGATCCTTGAGATACTCCCACGACGCCAGACCATCATCGATGGCACAGCACTTCGCCTCGCGCTGGTCGGCGCACAGGAAGATGTGCCGCCGGTAGGTGCCGAGGTGCAGGTCGTTGATCTTCTTCGCCAGATCGCTCATGCTCGCTCCCATCGCTCCGCCATGCTCAGGCCAGTGGCACCGTGAAGTGAAAGGTCGATCCCGCACCTTCACGGCTGGTCACCCAGATTCGGCCGCCATGACCCTCGACCAGATGCTTGGCGATGGCCAGCCCCAGCCCCGTGCCACCGCTGTTGCGCGTCCGCGCCCGATCGACCTTGTAGAACCGTTCGAAGATCCGCGAAACATCGCGCTCGGGAATGCCGATCCCGTCGTCGTGAACCGTCACCAGCGCCCATGTGCCGGGCTGATGCCCCGCCGGCAGCGCGACCGCCGCATCGGTCGTGCGCGCGCGCCCATCGATGGTGATAATCACCGCGCCCACCTGGATCATGCCGCCGTCGGTGGTGAACTTGACCGCATTGTGCAGCAGGTTGAGCAGCACCTGGCCGATCCGGCCATCATCGATCAATGCCGGCGGCAGGTCATCGGCGATCGCCAGCGTGCAGCGGATGTGCTTGCGCTCGGCCTGCGGCCGGATGCGCTCCAGCGCCCGATGCGCCGTCGCCCGCAGCGATGCCGGGCCAAGCTGCAGCGCGACGCGCCCCGACTCGATCTGCGACAGCTCGTGCAGCTCATCGACCAACTGGGTGATCGCGTCGACCTCGTGGGCCATCTGCCCCAGCATGCGCTCGGCGACCCGCGGCGGCGGCCCGGACTGCAGCGTCTCGACCAGCAACTTGACCGAGGCGAGCGGCGTGCGCAGTTCGTGTGAGACATTCGCGACCAGATCGCGCCGCGCCCGCTCCAGTGCATTCAGCTGCGTGATGTCGCGAATGATCAGCACCGCCACGCTCCGGCCGGCGAGATCGATGGCAGCAGCACGCACGCGCAGCGTCCGTCCCTCCAGCGGCGGCTGGATGACCACATCGCGCGCCTCGCCGTCGCGCAGCACGTCATCGACGAGCGCATCGACCTGGTGATCGCGCGCGACCATGATCACCGTCCGGCCCGTCGCGTCGGCGTGATCGACCTCGAAGATTCCGCTGGCGGCACGGTTGAGATGCAGGATGTGATGGTCGCCGTCGACGACCAGCAGCCCGGCATCGATCGCTTCGGATGCCTGGTACAGCGTCGGAATGTCGACCGTGGTCACTGGCGTCACGGCGGGCTCGGCGGGCGGCACGACGCGACGCCGGAACGCTCTGCTGCCAGCGGCAAACCCGATCACCAGCGCCACCACGGCGCTGAGCACCACCCATTCCATCATGCCTCACCTGGTCGCAGGAACCTCGAAGCGATAGCCGATCCCGCGCACCGTCTGGATGTAGACCGGCCGGCTCGGCTCACATTCGACCTTTTCGCGAAGCCAGCGGATGTGAACATCGACGGTGCGGCTGTCGCCGAGAAAGTCGTAGCCCCAGACGCGCTCGAGCAGCACGTCGCGCGATAGCGCCATGCCACGGTGGCGCACCAGGCAGGTGAGCAGGTCGAACTCTTTCTGCGACAGCGTGATCTCGCGCCCATCGCACCAGACGCGCCGCGAGCCGGTGTCGATCCGCACGTCACCGGCATCGAGCACCTCGCGATTCACCAGCGTCTGGCGATCGGTGCGGCGCAGGATGGCGCGAATGCGCGCCAGCAGTTCGCCCAGGCTGAATGGTTTGGCGACGTAGTCGTCGGCGCCGAGCTCGAGGCCGGCGATGCGGTCGATCTCATCCTGGCGGGCAGTGAGCATCAGGATCGGCGTATCGCCCTCCTGACGCAGGATGCGGCAGATCGAGAACCCATCCAGCCGCGGCAGCATGATGTCGAGGACGATCAGATCGGGGCGCTCACGCCGCGCCCGATCCAGCGCCGCCACGCCATCACCGGCATGCAGCACCGCATACCCCTCGCGCTCGAGGTTGTAGCGCAGCGTCTCGGCGAGCGTCGCATCGTCTTCTACCAACAGGATCGTCGACATGACACGCCTCTCGTTGCTCGGGTCAGGTGGCGGAATGATCGGCGCTGGAGAGCAGGCCCACGCCATCGCTGGCGTGACACACGTGCCACGTCACCGTACGCCCGGTCGCCACGTGGTAGGCTGCCGCGGCTGCCGCGCAGAACGCATCGACGGCGTCCGCCTCGACCAGGCTGACGGTGCAGCCGCCGAACCCGGCGCCGGTCAGGCGCGAGCCGAGGCAACCGGGCGCCTGCTGTGCCGCCGCGACGAGCGCATCGATCTCGGCCGTGCTGATCTGGTAATCATCGCGCATGCTGATGTGCGACTGGTTCATCAGCCGGCCAAACTGCCGCACATCGCCGGCCTCCAGGGCGGCTACCCCCCGCACGACGCGGTCGTTCTCGCTGATCACGTGGCGCGCCCGCGCCCGCTCGACATCCGGGAGCACCGCCGCATGCGCCGCGAACCAGTCCGGGGTCACGTCGCGCAACGCCGTGATGCCGGGATCGTACCGGCGGAACGCCGCCACGGCGCGCTCGCACTCGGCACGACGCTGGTTGTACGCCGAACTGGCCAGCGTGCGTGCAATGTGGCTGTCGGCGACGACGACCCGGATCGCCGTCGGCAGCGGCACCGTGTGATACCGCAGGTCGCGGCAATCGATCAGCAGTGCATGGTCGCGGCGCCCCAGCGTCGCGATGAATTGATCCATGATGCCACATTGCATGCCTACAAACTGGCATTCCGCCCCCTGTGCCAGCAGTGCGAGCGCCTCGCCGCGGATGTTCAGGCGATTCAGCACCTGGAGCCCATACCCTGTGGCGACTTCGAGCGACGCGGACGACGAGAGCCCGGCACCGCGCGGCACGTTGCCGGTGATCAGCAGGTCGGCACCACCGATCTGGTGGCCGGCCATGAGCAGCGCATGGCACACGCCACGCACGTAGTTGCACCACAGTCGCGTGGGATCATGCGTGATGTCGTCGAGCAGAAACTGGTCGTCTTCGCCATAATCGTGGGCACGCACCCGGATCAGCCGATCGGCACGCGGCCGCGCTGCGACGACCGTCGCCAGGTCGATGGCGACGGGAAAGACAAAACCTTCGTTGTAGTCGGTGTGTTCGCCGATGAGGTTGACGCGGCCGGGCGCCTGTACGATGACCTGGGGCACATCGCCAAACTGCCGCACAAATTCGGCGTGAACCAGCGATCGATCGAGCATCGTGCAGCCTCCTCTCCTCGCAATTATAGCACATCCCGTCCCCGAAGGCGCCGTCGGCGTGATATAATCGAACATATGTTCTGGTGTTGTGGGGGGGGCCAGATGCTGCACATCCTCGAAGCCGAGCTCGCCGGTCAGCTTGCTGCCGGCGAGGCGATCGACCGGCCGGCGGCAGTCGCGCGCGAACTGATCGAGAACGCGTTGGATGCCGGCGCACGGCGCATCACCATCGCACTCCAGGCTGGCGGCACGAACTGGCTGCGCGTCAGCGATGACGGACACGGCATTGCCGCCGACGAGATCGGGCTCGTCGGCACACGCCACGCGACCAGCAAACTCTCCAGCCTTGACGAGCTCACCACCATCGCGACCCACGGATTTCGCGGCGTCGCGCTGGCATCGATCGCCGCCGTCTCCCGGCTGACGCTCAGCAGCCGCACCGCAGACGCGGCGGCGGCAACGGAGCTACGCCTCGCGGGCGGCACCATACAGCATCACCGGATGCATGCGGCGCCAGTCGGCACCAGCGTCACCGTCGAGCAACTGTTCTACACCATGCCACAGCGGCGGCGCTTCCTGCACGGTGCCGGAACCGAGGCGGCGGCGGTCGTGGCAGTAGCGACGCACTACGCGCTGATCGTGCCGCAGGTCGCGTTTTGTGTCGTCGTCGATGGGCGCACCATGCTCGCGACCAGCGGCTGCGGGCAGGTGCGCGCGGCACTGGCGGCGATTTATGGCGCCACGGTCGCCGGTGCGATGATCGATGTCGCGCCGGGCCAGCACGCGACGCCGGGCGCGCCACAGGTGCGCGGGCTGCTGGCGCCACCCGGCTACAGCCGACGCGGTCGCGATGGCATCCATCTGTCGCTCAATCGCCATGCCATCGCGGCGCGCGGCCGGCTGCCCGCGGTCATCGAGGCTGCCTACCGCGGCATCCTCGCCCCCGGCGAGCATCCGATCGCGGTGCTCGACATCGCGATCGATCCTGCCGACGTCGATCGCCTCGGCCGGACGATGCACCGCGGCATCCGCCTGCAGGCCGAAACATTCGTCGCTGCGGCGGTGTTTCGCGCCAGCCGGGCGGCGCTCGCCGAACGACGCAGCGTGGTGCTGCCGCTGTCTCCCGCGCCGACGGCGCCGGTGATGGTGCATGCTGGCGCGACGGGTTGGCGGCCAATCGGCCAGTATGCCGGGCGCTTCATCCTCGCCGAGGCGGAGCAGGGGCTGGCGATCATGGATCAGCGCGGCGCCGACATCGGTGGGCGCCGGGCGGCGTTGCTGGCGCAGTGGCGCGCCGGCGGGCCAGCGGCACAACCGCTCAGTCCAGCGCTCACGCTGCCGCTCGACGAGCGCCGCCTCGCACGGCTGCTGGCGCAGGCGGCGGCGCTGCAGCGCTGGGGGTTCGCGATCGCGGAGTTCGGGCCGGGCGTGATCGTGCGGCGTGCCCCCGCCGGGCTCACACCCGCTCAGGTCAGTCGGGCGCTCTCTGCGATCAGCGGCGCCGACGAACCGACGACCGAGGCGATCGCGCTGAGCATCGCCGAAGCGACCGCGGTCGAAGCGGGGGTCGCGCTGAGCCCTGCCGAGTGCGGTGCTATCGTCGCCAGGTGGTGTGCCAGCCGCGGCGCCGACGAATCGCCCGCAGGCCCGGTGGTCGCGTGGCTCACGCCGGCACGGCTCGGGGCGCTCATCCAGCAGGAAGCGCTTCGGCATCAGCCGCCGGGCGCGGCATCGGCATGATGTGGCGGGGCTGTGTCGCTGCACGCCGTGCGCCGGCTGCTCCTGATCGCGCCTGGATCGGCGGGGGCGCGTCGTCCGGTGCGGCGACGCAGCGCGTGGTGGCGTCGCGGGCATTGCGGCGGGCCGGCGCACGTGGGCCGCCGCACCTCGGCTGCTGGCGCGTGCTGCCCGCACGAACACGCGGAGCGCACGCATGGTGTCGGCGCCGCCCGGCGTGCGCACAAGCAACCGCCGCGACGGCGTTGCGCGCCGATCGTGCCGTCCGGGCTCATGCGGACGCGTCATCCGTCGGGCCGCCGCCACAGCCGATGCGCCGTGTGCGCTGCACCCCGGCAGGCGCACCGGCCGACACAGCACGGCTGTGGCGAGCGCACTGGCCACCACAACGGAGCAGCATCATGCCGGTCCTGCGCCGGCCAGCGCCGCGTCGTCACGCCGTCGCGATCCCGGCACACGCCACGGTGCAGCGCAATCTGGGGGCTGCCGAGCGCCGCACGGCGTCGCCGCGCGTCAGCGATCGGCTCAGGCAGGCAGTGGCGATTGTTGCCGGGCCTGCGGCACACTGGTATACTGGTGACGGCAGCGCGGCCCCCGGCCGTCGCGCTGGCGCCCGGCTGAGCGCCCCGGAGGTCGCGGCCGACGAACGCACGGTCGTGGGCAGACCGGCGCTCGTCAGCGCCGCCGGGTTCCGCACGACGATCGCACAGACGCCCCGATAGCAGCAGTGATGCGCGATTGAACATGGCCTATTGAGAACGAAGACGATTTCACCACGCCGGCGTATGCCTGCCCGTATGTACTTGACGTTGTAGAGCGTCAACGCGAATGGATCGCTGCAGCCCGCTCGTCTGGTCGTGCTGTGCAGATCTGCGCCCCTGATGCCGATGAGTGTGATGTATAGCAGCGCTGAATGATCGCGAAGCGCCGCAGGTGCATCGCTGGCGCCACCAGTGATCATCAGCCGACGCGTGACATTCATTGTCGTGCAGCAATGCATTGAGCGGCGACGGTTCGGGCTATCCCACCGCACATGCTCCTGCTGCCCGCCCAGCGTGCGTCTGCCAGACACACGCGGCGACCGCCGGCAGTCGCAGCGGAATGATCGGCCCGCCGCCGGTGACGTGGACGATGCTACGCGCGGATCGTCGGTTGTCTGGGCATTCGCGGCGCGGCTCACCGGATCGTTTCGATCATCGCCGCAGGGAGCCGATGATCAGCAGCACATTTGAGCGCGCTCCCGAACGATGCGGTGGCGTCGGCGATCATGCCCTGGCAGCAGGCGCGCCGTCTCGCGACCGGCGCGTAGCCCATGGCATTGCGGGCGCTGCAGCGCGCCCGTTGCCGGCGATGGCGATCGCCGCACGCCGCGCATCAGGCCCGGGGCAGCGAGCCGCAGCCGGCGATCGGTTCGGCTGACGCCATGCACCCGGTCAGCGGCAACGCTCGCGGGCATGGCGCGGGATGCACGCCGGCCGCCGGGTCGGCACTCGTCCGGCGTTGGCCCTCGCACGCGCCGCTATGGCTCAGCACAGCCTGCTGAGCGTACCTTGCATCACAGTCACCGTTCGCGCGACATACGAAAGCACCAAGCGATCAACATCATGAATGGAGCTTGACAGATGAATCAATCACTGCCCGACATGTGGAATCAACAGTTCATCAATGACCCTTATCCCGCATACCGACAACTCCTTGCGATCGAAGGCGCCATTCACACTGAAGGGGTCTGGATGTTGTGCCATCATGCCGACGTTCAGGCTGCGCTGCGGCATCCCGGCCTCGGCACCACGCAACTCGACGTTGATGCAGCGCTAGTGGCCCAGTACGGCCTTGAGCCAATCGTCAACGCGCGTCGTCACATGATGCTGTTCACCAATCCCCCCGACCACACGCGGCTTCGGGGGCTGGTGAGCCGCGCATTTACGCCGCGGGCAGTCGATAGAATGCGCACAGCGATTGAGCACCTGGTGCTGCAACTGCTCGATGAGCTCGACGATGGTCACATTGACCTGATCAGTCGTTTCGCCTATCCGCTGCCGGTGACCGTGATCGCCACGATGCTCGGCATCCCGCACGACGATCTCGAGCTCTTCCGCCGCTGGTCGCAGCCGATCGCCGCGTTCATCGCCGGCAGCACCGAGACCGAGGCCGATGTCTGGTTGCGCGCGAGCGATGCGGCGCGCGAGATGGCCGGATACTTCATCGTCGAGGCGCGTCGCCGGCGCGCAGCCCCGGGCGATGATCTCCTGACCGCGCTGGCACAGGCGGAGGACGGTGGCGACCGGCTCAGCGCCGACGAACTGGTCGCCAATGCCATCCTGCTGCTGGTTGCCGGACACGAGACGACGACCAACCTGATCGGCAACGGCATGCTGTCGTTGTTGCGCCATCCGCAGCAACTCGCGCTGCTGCAGCAGGATCCGACATTGCTCGGCAATGCCGTCGAGGAACTGCTGCGCTATGATAGCCCGGTGCAATATACCGAACGCATCGCATTGCAGGACACCACCATCGGTACTGCGATGATCGCCGAGGGAGAAACAGTGCAGCTCTTCATCGGCGCTGCCAATCGCGATCCACAGCGGTATCCCGATCCGGACATCCTCGACGTTCAGCGGGCCGATGTGCGCCATCTGGCGTTTGCCCATGGCGCACACTTCTGCCTCGGCGCACCACTCGCACGTCTCGAGGCGCGCATCGCCATCGGCGCGCTCCTGGAACGGGCACCGCGGCTTGCGCTGACCGACGAGCCGCTGGTGTGGCGGCCGAATTTTGCCCTGCGCGGCCTGGTGCGCCTCCCGCTGGTCATCGGCCGGGGAGGGTGATCGACAACGGTCGTCGGGGTACACGGAAGGTTGTATCGGCATGCACAACGCGCGCACCTCCCACAACAGGCTGCGGGCGCCGCACGAACGGCATGCAAGGCGGGACGCCCAGCGCCCCCTCCCCGTCGCTCACGCCTCTCAGATACGTTCCAGGACGGCGCACTATGGCTATGCCGAACGCATCGAACGAGCCGGAACCAGCCATGCCATGCCGGCCAGGAGAAGAGGAGACGTGTGCCGATGCCTTCATGGACCGGCGCATCCAGCCGCTCTGGACCGAGGAGGAGGCGCGCAAGCTGCCGACGGCCAACTACATCCGCGGCCCGCGCCTCGCACCCTTTGCCCGCCGCGATGGGCGCCTGGTCGCCGGGCGGCAGCATTCGGCGGGTGATGGCCGCGAGCGGGCCGCCGGAGCGCCGGGCGTGCGGATCGGAGCGGCGGGGTCTGGCGTGGCATGCTCCGGTGTTCCGGAGCGCTGCCCGATAGCGCCCGCAGCACGGAGCTGCGCTGCGAGGCGCAGTGCTCGTCGTCGATGCCAGAGGAGTGGCGCGCCACCATGCCGCGCGCGCCGGTCGGCGGGTGTGCTGGCGGCACCCACCAGCCTGCTGCGACACAGCGCACCGCGCCAGCGGTCGCGGGGCCGTACCGGGTGTGTCTGGCGCATCACCCGCCACACAACGCATGCCGCCACGCTGGCTGCAGCGGGGCCGGCACCAGCCGGGCCCGGGCGGGCGTGGCACGCCCGGTGGTCGCATGTGCTGACCGCATGATCCGGGCCCGCCCACCGCGCTGTGGCGCATGTGTCGGTGACACATGCGCACCCTGCTGGCGTGCCGGCCAGCAGCGCACCGGGCAGGCCCCTGGCCACCCGGCCGCGGCCAGACCAGCCATCCCCGTCCGATGCCCGGCCGGTTGCCGCCGCTCGTCTCACCTGCCCATGGAGCATCAGCCATGATTCTCAAACGCAACTTCGACCCGCGCAACGTCATCCGGTACGTCTGGCGGGAGATCGTCATCGCACTCGTGGCTGCGACGGCAGTCTATCTCGCGACCAGCGTACTCGGATGGAGCGTGCTGGCGCTCTCATTCGCACCGCCCGGACTGCTGGGGGTATCGCCCTCTCGATCCTGCTGGCGCCGCGCACCAACACGCCATTCGCCCGCTGGGGCGAAGCCGCGCAGTCATGGGCCGCAATCAGCGCCGCCAGCCGCGTGCTGGGCCGGCTGGCCGTCACGTTCACCGACTCGCACCGCCATACACCACAGTATCAGGAAGCAGCGGCCGAGGC
>JAGWYG010000176.1 GCA_018969485.1 Chloroflexota bacterium | reverse complement strand
ATGGTGGCCGCGTCTGCCCCCTCGCTAAGTGCGCCGACGGTGGCTGTCTCGCGGTACTGCGCGAGGCTCGCCGGGTCGAGCGCACCGTGCTTTGCCGCCTGATCAGCCAGGCGCAGCACGTCGCGCCAGCGGCCGGCGTTGAGTTGCGCCTGGATCTCGAGGCGCAGCGCCCCGGAGTGGGTCGGCGCACGCTTGCGCAGGTTCTGCAGCAGCGGCATGGCTTCGGCCGAGCGCTTGCGCTGCAGCAGCATCTCGGCACGCGCCAGCTGACCCATCCAGCGCTCATCGCCGCTGGCGCCGGTCGCACGATCGAGGTAGTCCTCGGCGCGGGCGTATTGCCGCTGCGCCTGGGCCGCACGTGCAGCGACGATCTGCGCCAACACACCGGTGGAGGCGTTGTCGATGGCCTTGGCGGCGTGCCGCTCGGCGCGGCTCCAGCGGTTCTCGAAGTAGGCGCGCAGCGCGGCGTCGAGTTCGCTCCGGGCGCGACGCTCGGCCACCGTCTGGCGGTGAGCGCTCACTCGCCGCGGCAGACTCAGGGCTGCGCGTACCCACCGGACCAGCGTGCCAAAGACGATACCGAACAGCAGCAGGAGCAGGACAAAAAGCGAGAACGCCAACTCGACCCGCACCGAGGGGAAGACGAACTGGACGATCCCCTGCTGCGCCTGTGCCAGGACTGCGATGCCGACGGCGATGCCGAACAGCGTGACTACCCAGAGCAGTGCGCGCACGCTCAGCCCTGTCGCTCGAAGGTCCGCCGGGTCTGCCGCAGGGCCTCAAGGCTCGCGGCGATCTGTGGCGGCTCGACCGCTGTCGTGCCGGGCCGCAACTGGCCGATCTGCTGCAGGGCCGCGCGGACTTCCGGTGCCCGGTCGTTGAAATAGCGCTGCACCCACTCGGCGCTGAGTCCGAGTTCGCGCGACGCCAGCACCTCGTCGCCACGCAGCATGGCGTGGCGTGCCGAGGTCAGGCGCAGACGGACGTTCTCGCGCAGCAGGATGCCGCCGTCGGGCGATACTGCTGCGAGGTCGCGGTCGCCGCTGTACTGGATACGGATCAGGCTGCGCAGATCGGCCCAGAGGGCTGCGAGGCCGCGTGCTGGCGCGCTGCCAGTCGTTTCCGGCTGGGGCTGGAGGCGGAACTGATGGCGCAGCGGCCAGTCGTCGACGCCGCCGATCAGTGCATCGATCCGTGCCACGCTGCCCACCACGTCGCGCTGTGGGCGGCTGCGCAGCGCATCGATGTCGCTCGCCAACGCGCGCCGCAACGGGATCATCGCCGGCCGCTGTTGGCGCTGCAGGATCTGATCGGCGGCCTGCAGCGCGTTGAGCGCACCGTGGATGTTGCCGGCCAGCTGCAACTGCTGGTCAGCGGTCAGCAGCATCTGCTCGATCTCGCCGAGTACCCATTCGTCACGGGTGCGGGCGAGGTTGCGGTAGAGCGCCTCCATCGCCGCCTGCTGGTTCTGCCATTCGGTGAGGCGCTGCTCGATCGCCTCCATGCGGCTGTCAAGCGTACGGGTGATGCCCTCGGCGCGGTCTGCCAGTGCGCGCGTCTCGGCGTTGGCGCGGTCGCCACGTGCGAGGTACTCGGTCATCTGTTGGCGCAACTTGGCCTGGTTCCGCGCCGCGTCGAAAGCCAACCAGACGCAGCCGGCCACCGCCACCAGCGCCACGATCAGGGCAAGCGTCGGGGTGAAGGCAGGCGCGGTCGGGCGCGGCGGGTTGGCGTACGCGTCCTGACGTGCTTCCGGCGCGGCGTCGGCCTGGGAGGCGGACGGGTTGGAGGGGGCGGGTTCAGTCATGGTCGGCATCATCAAACCATGTCTGCAGAGCCGTCATCAAGCCGCTGTCGCCGGTGGAGCAGGTGACGGTCAACCACCCGGCCTGTCGCGCCGCCTCTGCGATGCGCGGGTGCGGTGCAAAGAGTGGCGCGGCACGGGGCACCCCGGGCGGCCACGCCGCCTCCAGGTAGGCGAGCGCCTCGCTGCTGGTTACGCACCATGCTGCAGGCGGGTCGCGCAACAGGTCGGCGACGCGCCAAGCAAGGTCGGCGGGGGCCTGACGGCGGTAGCACAGCCACTCAGCGACCGCCGCACCTCTGGCGCGCAACTCGGGTCCGAGCAGGTCGCGACCGCCCTCGCCGCGCAGGACGAGCACGCGCTGCCCGGACACCGCCCGCAGCGCCGGGTGCGCCAGCAGCGCTTCGCTGTCGCCATCGCCTTCGGGTTCAATGATGCGATCGGCCCCTGCCGCACGCCATGCCCGCGCGGTCCCTGCGCCGACCCCCGCCACTGTGCACGCTGGCGGCCATGCGTCTGGCCACCATGCCTGCCCGAAGGCTACAGCGCTCGGGCTGACTGCAATCACCAGATCAGCCGTTTCCGCCTCGCGACGCAGATCTGCGCCGGCAGCAGGCGGCAGTGCCACCAGTTCGAGCAGCGGCAGTTCGACCGGCTGCATCGCTGCCGCGCGCAGGGCCGACACCAGACCGGCCGACTGTCCGGCCGGGCGGGTGACCACGACCCGCGGTGCGTGGATCAGTTGGCCGGCCTGCTCAGGTGGTCGGCCAGCAGCGCCATCACCTCGCCGGCGCCACGGCCGCGCAGTTGCTCGGCCAAGTCGAGGCCGATCGCCTCGGCATCGGTGGCGGCGCCTTCGGTCTCGCCGCGGATCATGCGGCTGCCGTCAGGCATGGCGACGAAGCCGGTCAGGTGCAGGCGGTCGCCGTTGAGGACGGCGTGGCAGCCGAGCGGGACGTTGCAGCTGCCGCCGAGGGCGCGGCTCATGGCGCGCTCGGCGGTGACACGCTGCCGCGTCGGTTCGTGGTTCAGCACCTGCAGCAGTTCGGCCACATCATGGCGGTCGGCGCGCG
>JAGWYG010000078.1 GCA_018969485.1 Chloroflexota bacterium | reverse complement strand
GCGCCGCGCGCTGCCGCCCCGATGCCCTGGCCTGATGGGCGATTCCGCCACCGGGCGGGCAGCCTGGCCGGTTGGCGGCACCAAGGCGCGCTCTGCGGCCGCCCGTGCCGCCGCGCGGCTCGTAGTCGGGGCGGGCCAAGAACGCGAGCACGCCGCGCAGCGGGCCGCACCGCTCTCACAGCGCCTGGACGCTGCCGTCATCGAGGCTTTTGAGCATGCGGTGCGCCTTGAGCGCCACCCAAAGCGCCAGCCGATCCTCGGGGTCGCCCAGATCCAGTCCGCTGATCTCGCGGATGCGCCCGAGGCGGTACAGCAGCGTGTTGCGGTGCACGTGCAGCGCACCGGCAGTGCGCGCCAGATTGCCCAGATGGGCGAAGAACGCCTCGAGCGTCTTCACTAGCTCGGCGCGCTGATCGCGGTCGTACTCGCTGATGCTCGCCAGCGTCCCGCGATAAAACTCCCACAGTTCCGGTGATTCGCGCAGCACGATCAGCAGCCGATAGACCCCCAGGTCGCTATAGTCGAGCACCTGGCGGCCATCGAGCAACTGCCGGCCGATGCGCATCGCCTGCTCGGCCTCGCGCAGCGACCGTGGCCAGTTCGCCACGCTGACCGCCTCCTTGCCGATGGCGACCACCAGGCCAGGCAGTTCGACGCACAGCCGCTCGCGCAGTTGCTCGGCCAGCGCGTGGGCATGACGTCCGCGCTCTCGCGCCGGCATGAAGCACAGCACGCCATCAGCGCGGCGCATCGTCGGCGCAGCCGCGCCGATGGCATGGAGCGCATGGTGCACCGCGCTCATGATCCGGGCCGGCGGCAGCTCGTGATCTGCCGGCGCGCAGATCAGCGCATAGTGCGCGCGGCGCAGGTCATAGCCCAGCTCGCGGCCGCGCTGCAGCAGCGCCTCGTTGTCGGCCGGCGGCCCGGCCAGGATCGTCTGCACAAAATCGCCGCGCAAGCGTTCCTCGGCGGCGAGGACCGCCTGTTCCTTGGCGAGCTCGAGGGCCAGCACGGCCGCGCCCTGCTGCGCCGCGTGGCGATCCCACTCATCGAGCCCGTCGCCACAGAGCACCAGCGCCCCCAGGCGCTCGCCATTCGCGCCGAGATGCTGGATCCACAGCGTGTGGCCGAGGTGCGTCGCCGCACCCGCCCGGCCGGGCTGCAGCGTCTGCAGCGCCACGCGCGCCGGGCCTCTGGCGCGCAGGCCACGCAGCTCACCCGAGGCGCTGTAGCAGGCCACGGCCCGGCCCGTGCGCTCGGCCAGCAGGTCGATCATGGCCGGCAGGCTCGCGCCAGCCAGCGACCGTTGCGTCAGCAGGCTGCCGAGCTGTGCGGCACGCCGCTCGACCTGCGCTTCGTAATCGCCGATGAGGCGCTGCACTTCGCGCTCGACATCGCGCAGGTCCGCGGTGTCCGGCAGTTGGATCAGCGGCAGCCGCGCCGCCTCGGCGGCATCCGGTGCTGCCGCGTCGATTGCTCCCTGCACGCAGATGCCGGCGATCGGCACCAGCGCCAGCCGCTCGATCAGCGCCTGCAAGGTCAGCCGGCTATCCAGCGCTGCCAGGGCGCTCAGCGATACCAGCGCCAGTTCGCCGCCGCGCAGGTTGGCGAAGGCGGGCGGCGTCGCACGCGGAGTGACCACCCACGACACATGCAGCGCGAGATGCGCCTCGCCGGCGACGACGCTCGCGCCGGGGGGCAAGGCGAGCCTGAGTGCATCACGAATGGTGATCGGCGGCATGCTGCTTCGACCCCGCGTCCTGATCCTGATCCTGGCAGTCTGGATGATTGTAACAGATACCGCCGGCGCCCGGTTGCCGCCGGCGTCCGGCGCGGCGCCCCGCGGTGCCACGCACGTCGCGCATGCCCGTCACCGGGCACGCCAGCCCGCCGGACATCACCCGGAGCACACCATCCTCGGGCAGCCGCAACGCCGCAACACCATACTTGACAGCCGGGGTTCCTTCTGCTAATCTCGCGTTAACCCGAGGTAAGTAATCGTTTAACCGCAATGCATCTCATCAGCAGGTTCGGAGTTCGGAGTGACGACCATCCGGGATGTCGCGCAACTTGCCGGTGTCTCCACCGCCACCGTCAGCCACGTGCTGAACGACACGCGGGTCGTCAGCGACGATCTGCGCGGGCGGGTCGTCGCAGCGATGGTCAAGCTGAACTACCGGCCCAACGCCGTCGCGCGGAGCCTGCGCGTGAGCGAGACGCTCACCATCGGCCTGATCGTCCCGGACGTCGAGCTCCCGTTCTTCGCGCGGTACGCGCGCGACATCGAGATGGCGGCGAGCGAAGTCGGTTACAATGTCATCCTGTGCAACTCCAACTGGGCGCTCGCCAACGAGTTGCGGTATCTCGACCATCTGCTCGCGCGGCGGGTCGACGGGCTGATCTGCATCAGCGTCTCGATGACTCCCGAGCACATCGCGCCGATCCTGCGGCGCAACGCACCGGTCGTCTGGCTCGAGGAGGGCCGGATCGGACATAACGCCGACGCGATCATCCTGGACAACCAGCGTGGCGCATACGACGCGGCGTCGCATCTGATCGAGCGCGGGCACCGGCGGATCGGCTGCATCACCGGCCCGACCGTCGCCCAACTCACCGGCGACCGGATCAGCGGGTTTCAGCACGCGTTGTGCGACGCCGGGCTCACCCACGACGAGCGGCTCACCCGGGTCGGCGCATACGATGCCGAGAGCGGATACCGGCTCGCGGGCGAACTGCTGGACCTCGACGAGCCGCCGACCGCATTGTTCGCATTCAATGACATCATGGCGATCGGGGCGCTGCGGGCCGCTCACGAGCGTGGCTTGCGCGTTGGTCGACATCTCGGTATTATCGGCTTCGACGGCATCGGGCTCACGGCACATGCCTCGCCGCCGCTCTCGACCATCGAGCAGCCGACCCGGGCGATGAGTGAGGCGGCGATCGCCGTGCTGCTCGAGCGGGTGAACGGCCAGCATCGTGGCGAATCGCGGACGTTGCGGTTCCAGGCGCGGCTGGTGGCCCGCGAATCGACCCTCGGAGCATGACACACCTGCTGCTTCATGGTTTGCCGGACAGCTATCGGGCACGGAGGCTCGCATGTATCAGACCATCACCATCTCGACCGGCGTCGGCGACTCACTGGTCAACCTGACCGAAGATGTTCGGCGGATCGTGAAGGAGAGCGGCGTCGCGTCCGGCATCTGCTTCCTGGTCGTGGGCCACACCACGGCAGCGATCACCATCAACAGCCATATGGATCCCGCGACGGCGCGTGATATCGTTGACGACATCAAGCGCATCGTGCCGACGCGGACCGACTTTCACCATATCTTCGACACACCGTCGGACGCTGCGGGTCACATCAAGGCGTCGATCATCGGAAACACCGAGACGGTGTTGATTGAAGGGCATGACCTGGTGCTCGGCCACTCGCAGGGGATCCTCTTCTACGAGTTCGACGGCCCGCGCACGCGCCAGGTGATGGTCAAGATCATCGCGGGATAGGGCGCGCACGCGCCAGAGAGGAGGCAGATGAGGCCGCAACGAGGTTCCAATGCCACGGGATCTCACGTCAGTCGCTCGTCGGAACCGGTGAAGAATCCCCTCAAGGAGGTTCATGTGCTGAAGCAGTCAGTTGCCGCGCTGGCGATGATCGCCGCGTTGCTTCTCGCGTCGTGTGGTGGTGCACCCGCGGCACCGTCGGGTGGTGGCGAGGCTCCGGCCGAGCAGCCGGCCAGTGGTGGCGGCGAGGCCGTCACGCTCAACTTCCTCACGCTCGACGGCGATGACATGATCGCTGCGACCAACGCGGTCATCGATGCCTGGAAGAAGAGCGATCCGAAGTACGCCAACGTGACGGTCAACATCCAGGCCGTGCCGTTCGCCGACATCTTCCCGGCGATCGAGACGGCGGTCGCATCGGGCGCCGAGCTCGACCTGTTCCTGGCCGATGGCCCGGACATGAAGCACTACGCGTTCAACAACGCGGCGATCCCGCTGGAGAAGTACTTCACCAAGGAAGAGATTGCCGCCTTCCTGCCGATCAACGTCGAGGCCGGCACCTACAAGGGTGTCTTCTACTCGCCGGGCATCATGGAGAGCTGCTCGAACATGTTCTTCAACAAGGACATGACCGACGCGGCTGGCGTCAATCCGCCCGAAGTGCTCACCGGCTGGACGATGGAAGAGGCGCTGCCCAACTGGCAGAAGACGGTCCAGCGCGATGGCAGCTCGGTCACCGTGTGGGGCCTGCGCTGGGGCCAGGGCACGTACTGGGGCGACTACGAGCACGGCATCGTGCGCCGCGCCGCCGGCCCCAAGGGCTCGCCCACCAACATGGGTATGGCGCCCGATGGCGTGACGTTCAAGGGCTACATGGATACGCCCGAGGCGCTCGCGGCCTTCGAGTTCCAGCGCAGCTGGTACCGCGGTGAGAACCCGGTGTCGCCGCAGGAGCCCATCCCGGACATCTTCTTCAACAAGCAGTCGGCGTTCTACATCTCGCCGGACAATGCCATCGGTACGATCAATCGCAAGTACCCGAACGGCGACTTCCGCTTCGGCGTGATGGGCATCCCGGGCTTCGCCAACGGCTCGCAGGTCTGCCACACGGACTCGTGGCACTTCGGCGTGTCGCCGGCCTCGAAGCAGCAGGATCTGGCCGCGGCGCTGGTCAAGTACATGACCGGCCCCGAGGGCGCGAAGATCTGGTTCGGCATCATCAAGCAGCTGCCGGCGCGCACCGAGCTGCTGAACACGGTGCCGGAGTACAAGGAGATGCCGCAGAAGCTGTTCGCTGAGGCGGTTCAGGCGTACGGCCAGCCCCGCATCGGTACCCCGGGTTACACCGAGTACCAGCAGGTCTTCGCCGAGCTGATGAAGAACCTGGCCCAGACCGACGCCCCGGTGTCGGAACTGGTCACGGACGCGGTCAGCAAGATCGAGTCGGCGGTCGCCAAGTACAAGGGCTGGAACGACTAGTCCTTCCGACAGCACGGCGTGCATGCTGCTCGGCAGTGTGCACGCCGGACCCTCTCACCCGAGTGCGACACGCCCGACGTCGCGCGTGCGCTCCGCCCTGACAGAACGACGACGCAAGCAGGTCGTGAGAGAAAGCCGGAGAAGATCATGGCACAACGCTTCGATGCCGCAGGAGCAACCCCTGCCGCTAACCTCCTCAGTCGGGTGTTCACGTGGCGTCGCAGGCAGCTGATCGTCGCCTTTCTCTTTGTGCTCCCGGCGCTCATCAACTTCCTGACGTTCCGTTACATTCCTATTTTCGAAGCCGCATACGCGAGCGTGTTCGAATACAGCCTGCTGGGTGGATTCGGCGACTTCATCGGGCTGGCGCATTACGAGCGTATGCTCACCGATCCGGTGCTGTGGCGCGCATTTCAGTCCACCGTGATGTTTGTGGTCTACAAGGTGCCGCTCCAGATCGTGCTGGCGCTGGCGCTGGCGCTGTATCTCTCGCGGCAGACGGTCGGGACGGCGATCGTGCGCTCGGCGATCCTCACGCCGATGGTCACGTCGCTGATCATCGTCTCGATCATCTGGGCGATGATCTATCACTCGCAGAATGGGCTCATCCAGAGTATCCTGCTGTCGCTGGGCCTGCCAAAGGTCGCATTCCTGTCGGACGTCAACAATGCTATGCCGGCCGTCGCGGCGATGATGATCTGGAAGGACATCGGCTTCAGCTTCATCATCTTCGTCGCCGGGCTGAAGGGTATTCCCGAGATGTACTACGAGGCAGCGATCGTCGACGGCGCCAATCGCTGGCAATCGTTCCGCCACATCACCCTGCCGCTCCTGCGGCCGATCATGATGTTCGTCATCGTGACCCAGACGATCTTCTCGTTCCAGGTCTTCGTGCCGATCTATCAGATGACCCAGGGCGGGCCGCTCGACTCGACCAAGGTGATCGTGTATTACATCTACCAGATGGGTTTCCGCTTCCAGGAGATGGGGTACGCCAGTGCGCTGTCGATCGTGACGCTGGTGGTGCTGCTGACGGTAAGCTGGCTCCAGATGCGCGTGCTGAAGGTGGATGAGTGATCGGACGCCGATGGACGCTGTCGTCCGTCGCCCGATGCAAGTGGAGTGGGAACGATCATGGCGGCTGATCTACATCCGGTCACAGCTCACACCCCGGCTGCCCGCGTTCTCGGTGCGCTGGGGCAGGTGCTGCGAATCGCCATCTACGCCGGGCTGTGTTTCGTCTTCTTGGTCCCCTTCGTCTGGATGGTGTTCGGAGGGGTGCGCGCCGAGAATGAAATCTTTGCGAATCTCATCCCGTTCAGCCTGCGGACATTCATCCCGATCGAATGGACGCTCGAAAGCTACCTGACGGTGCTCGGGATGAACGAGACTGGCCGGATGCTGGGCTATAGCTTCGGCCGGAATCTGGGGAACTCGTTCTTCGTCTCGACGGCGGTGGTGCTGCTGTCGCTGGTATTCAACACGATGGGGGCGTATTTCTTCGCACGGCTGCGCTTTCCCGGCAAGAAATATCTCATCCTGTTCGTGCTGGCCACGTTTCTGGTGCCGTTCGAGGCGACGATTGTGCCGCTGTATGTCGTGGTGCGCAGCCTCGGCCTGCATAATTCGTACGGCGCGCTGATCGTTCCGTGGTTCGCCAGCCCGTTCGTGATCTTTTCGCTGATCCAGTTCATGCGCGACCAGATCCCCTATGAGCTCGATGAGGCTGCGCTGATCGATGGTGCCGGCTACTGGACGACGCTGTGGCGCGTGATCGTGCCGAACACCGTTCCGGGGCTGGTCACCAATGGCCTGCTCGAGTTTCAGTTCATCTGGAACCTGTTCTACTGGCCACTGATCTCGGTCACGAGCAAGGAGATCCAGGTGCTTCAGGTGGTGATCGCCGGGACGCTGGGGCAGAATCAACAGTACTGGGGGCGCACCTTTGCCGGATCGTCGCTGGCGACGATCCCGGTGGTGGTGATCTTCCTGTTGCTGCAGCGCTATTACGTGCAAGGCGTGGCGAGCACTGGCGTCAAAGGCTGACGCTCCATGCGGCGCAGCGCGTCTGCTGCGCCGGCTGCTACGGCCTGCCGGGCGGATCGCCATCGCCCGGCGGGCTGAAACGATCGGTGGTCATCTTGCACACACGCGCCGTAGCGCCCGACACATGGATGTCCCGTGGCTTGCGTCTCGCCGACTGGGCGTCACGACTGGTGGTCTACCCGTTGCTGGTATTCCTGTTCCTCGCACCGACGTTGTGGATGATCTTCGGCAGCCTGCGCCCCGACAGCGAGACATACCAGTACCTGTTTCCCTTCGGCTGGCATACGCTGGTTCCGATTGAATGGACGCTGGATCACTACCGCACGATCTTCGCGCTCACCGAGTCGCGCCGGCCGACGAACTTCGGCAAACATTTTCTCAATTCGGCGTATGTCGCCAGTGGTATCATCCTGTTATCGCTGCTGGTGAACACCCTGGCAGCGTATTTTTTCGCCCGACTGCGTTTCCCCGGCAAACGCTGGTTGATGCTGTTTGTGCTGGCGACGCTGGTGATCCCTTCGGAGGCCACCATCGTGCCGCTCTACATGGTGGTGCGCGATCTGGGAATCCAGAACTCATTCGCCGGCCTGATCATCCCGTGGTATGCCAGTCCGTTCGTCGTGTTCGCGTTGACACAGTTCATGCGCGAGCAGATCTCGTATGAGCTCGACGAGGCCGCGATGATCGATGGCGCCGGGCTGTGGACGGTGCTGTGGCGAGTGCTCGTCCCGAATATCATCCCGGGGCTGGTGACGGTCTCGCTGCTGGAGTTCCAGGTCGTCTGGAACATGTTCTATTGGCCACTGGTGGTGATCGCCGACCGCGACCTGCAGTTGCTGCAGGTGGTGATCGGCGGGACGGTCGGACCCAATTCGCTGCCACGCGGTCGTACGTTTGCCGGGGCGTCGCTGGCGACGGTGCCGGTGGTACTGGTGTTCTTGCTGCTGCAGCGCTACTACGTCCAGGGTGTGGCCAGTACAGGAGTGAAGGGCTGATATGACGACTGATCCGATCCGGGTGATCATCGATACCGATCCGGGGGTCGATGACACGATGGCGATCCTGCTGGCGTTCAACGCGCCGGAATTGCAGATCGAGGGCCTCACGACGATCTTCGGGAATACGGGGACGGCGATCACGACGCAGAATGCGCTGCGCCTGGTGGAACTGGCGGGGCGGCCGGATGTGCCGGTGGCGGCGGGGGCTGATACGCCGCTGCTGCGCCCGTTCGACGGCGGCGGCTGGATGGTGCACGGCCGCAATGGCCTCGGCGAGGTGTCGTTTCCCGCGCCGCGCGGCACGCCGATCGCCCGTCGTGGCGCCCAGTTCATCGTCGATACGGTGCTGGCGAATCCTGGCGAAATCACGCTGCTGGCGGTGGGGCCGCTCACCAACCTGGCGATCGCGCTGGCGCTCGAGCCGCGGATCGCCGGGTTGGTGAAGCGCGTGGTGATCATGGGCGGCGCCGCTACGGTGCCGGGCAATGTGTCGGCGGTGGCCGAGGCCAATATCCACAATGATCCCGAGGCTGCCCATCTGGTGTTCAATGCCGGCTGGCCTCTGGTGATGGTCGGGCTTGATGTGACGACGCGGACGATCATGACGAATGCCTATCTCGATGACCTGCGCGCAATCGGCAATCGCTACACCGACTTCATCGGCCAGATCGTGCGCCATTATCATGCGTTTCATCAGCAGCAGGGCCTGGAAGGCATCTATGTCCACGACTCGTCGGCGGTGATGTATCTGCTCGATCCCTCGCTGTTCACCACACGCGAGGTGTATGTCGATGTCGAGTATCTGAGCCCGCATCTGCGCGGCTACACGGTGGCCGACTGGAAAGGCAAACGGCAGATGCCGACGCGCACGACGGTGTGCGTCGATGTCGATAGCCCGCGGTTCCTTGAGTTCTATCGGCAGCGCATTGCCACCATCCGCTGACCTGTCGGCAGTGGCGCGCTGATGCATGCGCGCGCTGCTGCTCGTCCGTAATCGATTACCAGGGGAGGATCGCGGTGACACTGACGACAATCATCGATTGTGATCCTGGGCACGACGACGTGATGGCCATTCTGCTCGGTGGCCGCACCACAGATCTGCGAGGCATCACCACCGTCCATGGCAATGCCTCACTGGCGCAGACGACGCGGAATGCGCGACAGGTCGTCGAGTTCGCCGGGCTGACGCACGTGCCGATCGCCGAAGGCATGCCACAGCCGCTGGTGCGGGTCGCGCAGCATGCGCCCTACGTGCATGGCGAGAGTGGCCTTGACGGGCCGACGCTGGCGCCGCCGACGGTCGCGCTCCACCCGGCGCACGCCGTCGACTTCCTGCTCGAGCAATCGGCCAGCCTGAGCGAGTTGGTCCTGCTGCCGATCGGCCCGCTGACCAACATCGCCATCGCACTCAAGCGCGACCCCGGATTTGCGTCGCGGGTGAAGCAGATCAGCCTGATGGGCGGCTCGCTGACGTTCGGCAACGTCACGCCGGCGGCCGAGTTCAACCTCTGGTGCGATCCCGAGGCGGCGCACGTGGTCTTCACCAGCGGCATCCCGATCAAGATGATCGGCCTCAACGTCACGCATCAGGTGCTGGCGACCGAACCGTACCGCAGGCGGGTGCGCTCCATCGGCTCGACGACGGCGACCCACGTCGCCGACATGCTCGACTTCTACAGCGCGCGCGAGACGGCCTACACCGGGCTGGCAGGCGGCTCGATGCACGATCCGCTGGCGGTCGCCGCGTTGATCGACCCGACGATCCTGACGTTCGAGCCGCTGCATGTCGCCGTCGAGATCCACGGTCGCGACACCGCGGGCATGACGTTGTGCGACGGGCGGCATCTCGGCCCGGACTTCCGCGCACTCAAGCCGCGCACCCGCGGCGAAGCGCCGAACGCCGACGTGGCGGTCGCGGTCGATGCCGCGCGCTTCTGGGAGCTCTTCCTCGATGTGCTCGCCACGTATCCATGAGCGTTGGCCGCTGGGCCGAGGAGCATCGCATGTCGCTCGCGACGATCATCGATTGTGATCCTGGCCATGATGACGTCATGGCCATCCTGCTCGGCGCGCGCACGACGGACCTGCGCGCGATCACGACCGTTCACGGCAACGCCTCGCTTGAGCAGACCACGCGCAATGCGCGGCAGACGGTCGAGTTTGCCGGGCTGACGCACATCCCGATCGCCGCCGGCATGGCGGCGCCGCTGGTCCAGGCGCCATCATATGCCCCGGAGGCCCATGGTGTGACCGGCCTCGACGGCCCGACGCTGGCGCCGCCGACGGTGCCGCTGGTGCCGCAGCATGCCGTCGACTACCTGCTCGCACAGTCGCGGCAGATCGCCGACCTGACGCTGGTGCCGGTCGGGCCGCTGACCAACATCGCCGCAGCGCTGAAGCAGGACCCGGGGTTTGCCGGCCGGGTGAAGCAGATGAGCATCATGGGCGGCTCGCTGACCTTCGGCAATCGCACGCCCGCGGCCGAGTTCAACATCTGGGCCGACCCCGACGCGGCGCAGGTCGTGTTCCGCAGCGGCGTGCCGATCAAGCTGGTCGGGCTGAATGTGACGCTTCAGGTGGTGGCGACGCCCGCGATCCGCGCGCACATCCGGTCGCTGTCGTCGACGACGGCGCGGCATGTCGCCGATATCCTGGAGTTCTACAGCACGCAGCCGGGCAATTCGGGCGCGATGCACGATCCGCTGGCGGTCGCCGCCCTGATCGATCCGACGATCCTGACGTTCGAGCCGATGTACGTGACCGTGGAGACGCACGGCAGCGTCACGCGCGGCATGACGCTGTGCGATGGGCGGCATCTCGGGCCGGATTTCCGTGCCTTGCGGCACCGGGTGCGCGGCGAGGCGCCGAATGCCGAGGTGGCTGTCGCGGTCGACGCTGCCCGTTTCTGGGAGTTGTTTCTCGATGTGCTGGCGACCTACCCGTGATCCGGGTGAGACTGGTGCCGGCACTAGCAAGGAAGACAGAGCGTGTCTGACGAACATTCGATGATGCCGATCTCGGCGACGCGCCGCGAAGTCGCCGATCAGCCGGCGGTGATCGCGCAGGTTCTCGCGGACCAGGCGGCCCGCGTGCGCGAGCTGGCGCGGCTGCTGGCCGAGCGCGGCACGCGCCGCGTGGTGATGATCGGCTCGGGCGACTCGTGGTTTCTGGGCCTGGCGTGCCGCCTGGCGTTCGAGCGCTACGGCGGCGTGGCCGCCGATGCGCTGCAGGCGTATGAATACGCGGCCTACGGTGATGCCGGCATCGATGCGGCGACTGCCGCGATTGTGATCAGTTCGAGCGGCCGGCCGACGACGACCTGGGACGCGCTCGATCGTGCGCTCGAGACGCCGGCCTACGTGGTCGGCATCACCGACAAGCCGTACCCGGGGAATCCGTTCGCCGAAAAACCACACACGGTGATCATCCCCGGAGCCGCCAAGGTTGGTTGGCCGGCCCAGACCACCACCGCGACGATGGCGGTGCTGCTGGATCTGGCGATCGAACTGGGGCGCGCGCGTGGCGCACTCACCGCCGCCGCCGCCGACGCGCTGGGTCAATCGCTGCGCGATGTCGTCGCCTCGCTGGACGGCGTGCTGCGTGCGGCCGAGCCGTGGGCGGCCGGTCTGGCCGATCAGCTCTACCGCACCGGCGTGCGGCGCGTGACCACCTTCGTCGGCACCGGGCCCAACCTCGGCGTCGCGTTCAACGGCATGGCGCTGCTCGCCGAGGGCCCGCAGGAAGTTGGCATCGCGATTTCGGCCGAAGAGTTTCACCACGGGCTGCACATCGCCACCATCGGCCGTGAGGATGTGGTGGTCGTGCTGGCGCCGGCGGCCGCCGGCGGCACGCGGCTGCGCGACACGGTGCGCTCGGTCAAGGCCTGGGGTGTGGCGCTGATCGGCATCGTCGATGCCGACGACCGCGTGATCCGCGACGACTGCACCGCATCGTTCGAGGTGCCGGTGACGCCGGAGCCGATGACCCCGCTGGTGATGCTGATGCCGTTGCACCAGCTCAGCATCGCCATCGCCAGCGTCAAGGTCGCCGATGGCTACCAGCGGCCGAGCCGGGTGCCATAGGAGCAACGCGCATGCGCTATGCCAGCTGGAGCATCATCATCGATGACATCGTCTTCCCGGATGGCCGCACCGCGATGGGGGTGCTGGGCGGCGGGGGGATGTATGCCGTCGCGGGCATGCGCCCGTGGAGCGACGATTGTGGCATCCTGTCGAATGTCGGCGCCGACTTCGACGAGGCGCTGCTGGCGGGCCTGGCGGTCTCGGGGGCCGGGTTGCGTCGCACGGCGCGCGCGACGCCGCGCGCCTGGCAGTTGTTCGAGTGGGATGATCATCGCACCCAGATTCCGCGGATTCCGCTCGACGACTGGCAACACCAGCTGGCCTGGCCAGCCGATCTGGCCGCGTGGGCCGCCGCCAGCGGGGTACGGGCGCTGCATCTCTGCACGCGCGGGTTGCCGGGCGACCCCGCGCTGCTCGCCGGGCTGCGCGCCGCCGGGGTCGTGCTGAGCCTGGAGCCCATCATCGAGGAGGGCCTCGATCGCACCGCCGCGGCGGTCGTGCTGGACTGCCTGCAGCATGTCGACATCTTCTCGCCGGGGCGGCAGGAGTTGCGCGCGCTGCTCGGCGCGGTGGCGCCGCAGGCCGGCCTGCGCCGGCTCGCCGCGCTCGGCCCCACCATCATCGCGCTGCGTCAGGGCGCCGCCGGATCGCTGGTCTATCATCGCCCGAGCGGCCGCTGCGTCCGCGTGCCGGCCGCCGCCGCGCGCATCGTCGATGTCACCGGCGCCGGCAATGCCTACTCGGGCGGCCTGCTGGCAGCGTGGTGCGGCTCCGGCGACCTGCGGCTCGCCGCGGCGAGCGCTGCCGTCAGCGCCGCGCTGACCCTCGAGCAGATCGGCCCGCCGACCTTCGACGCGACCACGCTGGCGGCGGCCGGCGCGCGCCGCGATGACCTGTTGCCGCATCTGACCGAAGTGGACGGCCACGATGACGAATGAACGACCCTACGACATTCTCACGATTGGCGGCATCGATCTCGATCTGGTCGTCACCGTCGACGAATTGCCCGGCCATGATCTCAAGGTGATGGGGCAGTTCGTCGGCAACCTCCCGGGCGGGCCGGCGGCCAACTATGCCTGCGCCGCCAGCCGCCTGGGGCTGCGCATCGCCGCCATGGCCGAGGTCGGCGACGACGACGCGGGGCGCATCATCATCGATGATTTCGCGGCATATGGCGTCGATACGCGCTACCTGCGGACGCGCGCCGGCGGCCAGACCTGTTTCACCATCATCCTGATCCCGCCGGGCGGCGAGAAGGCGATCGTCGTGGTGCCGACCTTCGCGCCGCACTATCCCGAGGATCTGCTCCGCGAGGCGCTGTCACAGGCGCACCTGATGTACCTGATGCCGCAGCACCTCGAGCAGTTCGCCCACAACGCCACCATCGCCCACGCGTGTGGCGCCGAGGTGATGATCGATGTCGAGCCGACCGTCGGCGCGAAACGCGACACATTGTTCGCGATGCTGCGCCACGTCGACATCGCGTCGTTCAACCAGTTCGGCTTTCGCGCCGCTACCGGCGACGAGCCGACGGTCGATGCGGCCCGCCGCCTGCTCGACGCCGGGCCACACACCGTGATCGTGACGCTCGGCGCGCGTGGCTCGCTGGCCGTCACGCGCCACGAGGCCGTCGAGCACGCCGGCTACCGCGTTGTGCCCGTCGACTCGACCGGTGCCGGCGACACGTTCAACGCGGCGTACGTCGCCGCGCTGCGCCGCGGGTTGCCATTGGCCGAGCGCCTGCGCTTCGCCAATGCCGCCGGCGCCATCGCCGTGACCGGCATGGGGCCGCGTGGCCACCTGCCCACGGCGTCCGATGTCGCACACTTCATGGATCAGGCCACGCGCTGATCCGGTCGGCCTACTGCATGGCACACATCAAAATGATGAGGAAGCGAGTATGAACATGTCGGCCCAGAACATGGTATTGCAGGTCGAGAGCCTGCCCGAGCTCATTCGCAGCGAATTCCGCGAACTCGACCGGCGGGTACGGCTGCTGCTCGACCACAACGAGTGGCTGTCGGTGAAGAAGGTCCTGCTCACCGGCTGTGGCGACTCCTACATGGCGGGCGTCGCCGCCGAACTGACCTTCGAGGAGGTCGCGGCGGTGCCGACCGAGGCGCTGAACGCGATGCAGGCCGGCCGATACGCGGCGCCGAACTTCGACCATATGTTCCCGCGCAATCCGCTGGTGGTCGGCGTCTCGGTATCGGGGACGGTGGCGCGCACGCGCGAGGCGCTGCTGCTGGCGCGCAAGCATGGTGCGCTCACCGTCGCCGCCACCGGCAACCCCGACTCGCCGCTGGCCCAGGTGGCCGAGAAGGTGCTCGGCTGCGTCGTGCCAGAGTTCGCGCCGGCGCCGGGCATCCGCTCGTACCGCATCTCGTTGCTGGCGCTCAACCTGATCGCCATCCGCATCGCCGAGATCCGCGGGCGCCTGTCGCAGGACGCCGCGAATGCGCTGCGCGAGCGGCTGAGGCGCACGGCCGACGCGATCGAGGCGACCATCGCCGCGGTCAGGGAGCCGGCGCAGCGCCTCGCCGAGGCGACCGCGAAGCACCGCCATTTCGTCTTCGTCGGGGATGGCCCGAACTACGCGACGGCGCTGTTCTCGGCGGCGAAGCTGATGGAAGCCGCCGGCCGGCACGCGGATGGCCAGGACACCGAAGAGTGGGCACACCTGCAGTACTTCGTCAGCGAGGACCCGCAGACGCCGACCTTCTTCATCTCGCCGGGTGGCCGCGGCCACGTGCGCGCCGCCGAACTGCTCGAGCCGGCACGCCGCATCGGCCGCACCATCGTGGCGGTCGTGCCGCAGGGCGACACGGTGATCGCCCCCGGCGCCGACTGGGTGCTGCCGGTCGTCGGTGACGTCGACGAGGTGTTCAGCCCGATGGTCTATGCCGTCGCCGGCGAGCTCTACTCGGCGTACCTTGCCGAAGCGCTCGGCGAGCCGCCATTCCGCGCCTTCAACGGTGTGTACGCCGATGGTGGCAACACCATCAAGACCAGCGCCGTCATCGAGTCGCTATGACGCCAGTGGTGCGCTTCGGCGCGATCTACGCGTTGTTCTTCGGGGGCATCGGCAGTTTCTACACGTATCTGGCGCTGTATCTCAAGCAGCTTGAGCTCTCGGGCAGCGAGATCGGGATCCTCCTGGCGGCGATGCCGCTGGGAGGGTTCCTCAGCCAGCCGCTGTGGGGGGTGCTGAGCGATCTCTATCAGGTGCGCCGGCGGGTGCTGGCGCTGAGCAATCTGGCGGTAGGCCTGACGGCGCTGTCGCTGGTGTGGCTGGACGGCTTCGTGCCGCTGCTGGTGGCGATGGTGCTGCTGGCGGTGTTCCGCGCGCCGAGCAGCCCGCTGGCCGATGCGCTGGCGCTGGAGCACCTCGAGCGCGAGGGGCGGCGTCAGGCGTATGGCCAGCTGCGGCTGTGGGGCTCGCTCGGGTTCGCCGTCACATCGCTGGCGACCGGGGCGCTGGTCCTCGGCGCCGATCTGGTGTGGCTGGTCTACCTGTACGCCGCGTCGGTGTTCGCGCTGGCGCTGGTGAGCCTGACGCTGCCGGAAGGCCGCGCCGAGCGCCGGCCGACCCTGGCAGCCGGCCGCGATGTGCTGCGCGAGCATCCGCGCCTGTTCGTCTTCCTGTTCGGCATGACGCTGGTCGGCATGACGCTCGGCATCGTCAACTCGTATCAGATCGTCTATCTCGATGACATCCGCGCGCCGGGCTGGGTCAGCGGGCTGGTCTTCGCCGCCACCGGGATCATCGAGGCCGGCCTGATGCAGCTTGGCGGACCATTGATCCGCCGCTGGGGATTGCGCATCGTCTTTCTGACCGGTGTGGCGCTGATGGTACCGCGCTGGGTGCTGTACGTGTTCATCGAAGACCCGCTGTGGGTCGTGCCGACACAGCTGCTGCACAGCATCGGCATGCTCTCGCTGCTGGTCGCCGGCGTCCTGCTGGTCGATCAGCAGCTTGGCGGCCGCTGGCGCGCGACGAGCCAGACGCTGTACCAGGCGGCGCTGCAGGGCGTGGGGTCGGCGTTCGGGCTGGTGATCGCCGGCGTGCTGTACGAGTGGTCGGGGATCGACATGGTGTGGTGGGCGTGCGCCGCGGCCGGGAGCCTGGGGTTGCTGGTGTTGATCTGGGCCACCCGGGGTACGCCGATGCGCACGATTGAAACGAGAGGCAGCTGATGTGAGTATGGGCGCGCCAGAATTCGTCACCTTCTCGAACCTGATCATCGACGACATCGTCCTGGCCGATGGCCGCTCGTTCATGAACACGCTGGGCGGATCGGGGACGCACACGCTGATCGGCATGCGGCCGTGGTCGGATCGCCTGGGGTATGTCGGGTATCGTGGCACCGATCTCGATCCGCAGCACCTGGCGTACCTGGCCCGGCTGGGCGTCGATGTGCGCGGCGTCGTGCTGCGCACCGACGTGCCGACGGCGCGCGCCTGGCAGCTGTTCGAGCCCGACGACCGGCGCATCGAGATCTTCCGCAACGACATCGCGCTCTTCAACGCGGCGCGCCCGCGGCTCGACGAAGTGCCGGACGATTACTTCCTGGCGCGTGGCTATCACATGGCCTGGGGGCCGCTCGAAGACGCGGTGGAGCTGCTCGATCGCATCGCGCAGGTCAATCCCGGCGCGCAGGTGGTCAGCGAGGTATCGCTGGGCGACATGCACCGGCCATTCGCCGATCATCTGATGGTCCTGCGGCGCCTGGCGATGTTCTCGCCAGACCGCATCGAATCGAAGCAGCTGCTCGGCACCGATGCGGTGCCCGAGATCTTCGAGCGGTTCCTGGGCGCGGGCATCGCGATGATCGCCCTGCGGCTCGGCGCGCTCGGCTCGCTGGTGGGCACGGCGGCCGGCGAGTACTACCGCGTGCCGGCGGTGCCGCCGGCGCAGCTTGTCGACGTCACGGGCGCGGGCAACGCCTACTGTGGCGGATTTGCCGTCGGGCTGGGCCGGGGCGAGGCGCCAGCGGATGCGGCAGCGCGGGCGGCCGCGAGCGCGAGTTTTGCGCTCGAGCAGATCGGCGTGCCGGTGTTCGACGAAGCGCGGCTGGCCGATGCGCAGCGACGCCTGGACTGGGCGCTGGCGCGCATCAGCGTCGCGCGCGACGTGGCGCGCCTGATGCCGGCGGAACTGACCTGACGGCACGGAGGGGCGAACGATGGCCTGGAACATCCTGACGCTCGCGCTGCGCATCTTCTGGCGGCGGCTCGGGCTGCTGCTGAGCGCCAATGTGATCTGGCTCATCGCCTCGCTGCCGCTGGTCACCCTGCCGGCCGCCACCGCCGGGCTGTTCGCGCTGGTCGGGCGGGTGCTGGCCGAAGAGCTCGAGCCGGAGCAGCCGCCGGCGCGGCTGATCGAGATGTGGCATGGCGCGCGACGCTACGGCCTCCGCGCGACGCTGCTGGTCGCGCTGGATCTGGGCGTCCTGCTGGTGATCGGCGTGGCGCTGCAGTTCTATGGCACCAGCCCGGTGGAGGTGCTGCGCTATCTGATCGGGCCGATCGGCCTGATCGGCCTGGCGGTGCTGGCAGCGCAGCTGTATGTGATGCCGCTGCTGCTGGTGCGCGAGACGCAGCCGGTTCCGCTGGTGATGCGCGAGGCGTTGCTGATGGCGATCGGCTATCCGGCGGTGACGATTTCGCTCGGCCTGACGCTGCTGGTGATCACGCTGGCGGCGGCAGTGCTGGCTGGCCCCATCCTGCTGGTGTACTTCGCATTTCTGGCGGTCGTGCAGTCGGTGATGCTCCGCGACATCCGCATCCGTCGTGGCGAGATCCGGCCGACGGCGCCGCCGGAGGCACTGCCGGGCGGAGCGACCCGGGGGAGGCGGCGGTGATGACCACGGAGCAGCATCCATTGGGCGACGCGGTGGTGTGGCATGTACGTCACCGACCAGCCAGCCTTTG
>JAGWYG010000077.1 GCA_018969485.1 Chloroflexota bacterium | reverse complement strand
TACGGCTCGATCAGCATCGTCACCTTCATCGTCGGCACCGAGTTTCTCGAACGCCTGGGCACGCCGTTCGGCGGCTACATGGTCGCGCTCATGTCGCTGATGGAGTCGCCGGCGATCATCGTCGGCATCGCACTGGTGCGCCTGTTCGCGCCGTCCTCCGCCAGCGCCACCGAACGCCCGGGCGTGGGGTCGATCCTGCGCGAATCGCTGCTCAACGGCACGGTGCTGCTGCTGGTGGGCAGTCTGGTCATCGGGTTCATCACCGGGCCATCAGCGGGTGCCGGGCTGCAGCCGTTCATGTCGGGCATCTTCAAAGGCGTCGTGCTGCTGTTCCTGCTCGACGTCGGCATGATGGCAGCGCGGCGCATCGCACAACTGGCACGGGTCGGCGCGCCGCTGGTCGTCTTCGGCATCGTCGCGCCACTCGTCAACGGCGCGCTCGGCATCGGCCTGGCATCGCTGATGGGCATGGCGGTCGGCGATGCGTTCCTGTTCGCGCTGCTGTGTGCCAGCTCATCGTACATCGCCGCGCCGGCCGCGATGCGCCAGGCCATCCCCGAAGCCAACCCCGGCCTGTTCGAACTGCTCTCGCTGAGCGTCACGTTCCCCTTCAACATCAGCATCGGCATTCCGCTGTACTGGTGGATCATCACGACGCTGTGGCAGTAACCTGCGCGCTGGCATGGCCTGCTTCCGCCGCGTGGGAGCAGGGCCAGGGGTGAAGGCGGTACCACCGCCCCACATCCGCATGGCTCCGGTTGTGACCAGCCCCGCGCGCGCCGCGCGGCGGGCGTCGTCGTGGGTGCTATACTGCACGCCAGCGAAACCTGCGCGGGCCGCCGGATGTGTGGCGGCCCGATGTCGCGCCGGGCACTGGCGCCTATCGCCACAATCGCGCACCACATCGCACCACTGCGAGGACCAGACCCATGGCAGTCACGACAGCGCCCGCCGGATCGCGGCCGGTGGCGCATGCCTTCCTCGAGGGCGCCGCCTTCCTGGCGGTGCTCGGCGTCGCCTTCCTGGCCCGCTTCGCCGACCTTGGCGCGTTCGTCACGTCCGACGAGATCAACTTCTGGATGCAGCGCTCCGAGCGGTTCCTCGCGGCGTTGCGCGATGGCGCCTACAGCGCCACCGCGATGACGACGCATCCGGGCGTGACGACGATGTGGCTGGGGGCGCTCGGCGTCCTCCTGCGCGATGTCGTCGATCCGGCACTGCTCGGCCTGCCGCCGGGGACGGTCGGCGCGCTGGGTCTGATGCGGCTGCCGGTGGTGCTCGCGCACACGCTGGCGATCGGCATCGGCTACGGCATCCTGCGGCGCCTGCTGCGGCGCGATGCCGCGTTCCTCGCGGCGCTGCTGTGGGCCGCCGATCCGTTCGTCATCGGCTACAGCCGGCTGCTGCACACCGACGCGCTGGCTGGCTCATTCGGCACCGTCAGCGTGCTGGCGGCGCTGGCCTACTGGCATCACGGGCGGCATCCCGGGATGCTGGTGCTCAGCGCAGCGTCGGCGGCGCTCGCGATGCTGAGCAAATCGCCGCTGGTCATCCTGGCGCCATGGTTCGCGCTGGTGGCGGCGTGGTCGGTGCGCTGGCGCGTGCGTGCTGCAGCGCCGGTGCTTGGCTGCTGGCTGCTGCTCGCCGGCGCGACGGTCGTCCTGGTCTGGCCGGCGTTGTGGCAGGACCCACGGCCCGCGTGGGAACAGTTGCGGGCGGGGGTCGCGATCGAAGGCGCACAGCCGCACCTGCTGGGGAACTGGTATCTGGGGCAGGCGGTCGACGCCCCCGGGCCGTGGTTCTACGCCACGACGCTGGCGGCGCGCAGCACGCCGTTCAGCCTGATCGGCCTGGCGCTGCTGGCATGGCTGTGGCGCCGCGAAGCGCCGCTGACCCGCCGCGACCTGGCGCTGCTGGCGGCGTTTGTGATCATGCTGACGCTGGCGCTGACGCTGTTCCCCAAGAAGTTCAACCGCTACCTGGTGCCGGCGTTTCCAGCCATCGACATCCTCGCTGCCAGCGGCCTCCTGCTGGCACTTCACCGGCTATGGCACGCGCTGCCACGGCTGCTGCGCCGCCGTGGCATGATCACCGGCGGCATCGCGCTGGCCGTCGTGGTGAACGCGGCCGGCTGGCACCCGTACAGCATCGCGGCCTTCAATCCGCTGCTCGGCGGCGCGGCGCGCGGCGCATGGGCGTTCTCGGCCGGCTGGGGCGAAGGCCTCGAGCAGGCTGCGGCCTGGCTCAACGCGCAGCCCGACATCACCGGGGTGCGCGTGGCCAGCACCCAGACGCGCACGCTGCAGCCCTACCTGCGTGCCGGCGCCCAGGCGTTCACCCCCGATGACGGCATGCTCACCGCGGATACCGGCTATGTGGTGGTCTACCTGCGTGACCGGCAGCCGGGTCTGGCAGAACCGTTCGCACGCTTCGCGCGCGACGCCGAGCCGGTCGCGGTGATCCGCATTCATGGCGTCGAGTACGTCTGGATCTGGCAGGTGGCGCCGCCGGTGCCGACGCCTCGCGTGGCGCTGTTCGGCGAGATGCTCGAACTGCGTGGCTATGATCTCGATGTCACGCCTGGCGCCGCCGATGCCGAGGTGCTGCTGACGCTCTTCTGGCGCGTCGCCCGACATATCGGCGCCGACTACTCGCTGTTTGCCCATATCATCAACAGCGCCGGCGAGCGGGTGGCGCAGGTCGACATACCATATCCGACGAGCACGTGGCTCGACGGTGGCTATGCGACGACGCACGTGCCGATCGACGTGCCGGCAGCGTTGCCGGCGGGCAAGTATCGCATCGTGATCGGCCTGTACGATGCCGCGAGCGGTGCGCGGCTCGATTTGCTGCTGCCGCCGGGCGGCCCGATGGCACCGTCCGACCGGGCGCTGCCGCTGGCGAGCCTGCGATTGCAGTGACGCGCGCCCTGGCCGCAGTGCCGTCGCGCGCGGGAGCATGATACGGTTCTGATGATCACGATGGGTGCCGTTGCCGGGCTGCAGCGGGTGCGGGCGCCGCCTGTCATCTGGCAGGTGGCGCACCGGCTGTGGATATCGGTCACGCACGGCGTGACATCATTCCGATGCGGATGCCTGATCGGATGCACCATCAGTCACCGGCGCGTCGGTCGGCGTGGGATCGGCGGGCGGCGCGTCGGTCGGCGCGGGATCGGCCACCGGCGCGTCGGTCGGCGCGGGATCGACCACCGGCGCGTCGGTCGGCGTGGGATCGAGCAGCGGCGCGTCGGTCGGCGCGGGATCGGCCACCGGCGCGTCGGTCGGCGCGGGATCGGCCACCGGCGCGTCGGTCGGCGTGGGATCGACCACCGGGACGTCGGTCGGCGTGGGATCGGCGGGCGGCGGGTCAATGGAGACCGTGGCATCGGCTACGACGACGCGAAAGCCGACATTGCCGGCGCTCAGGTCGGCCCACTCGGCCCGGGCGGTGCATGCGGCGCCGCCGTACCAGTACGACCACGGGTCGTACGCGCCGCCGCGCAGCACGAAGCTGCCGTCGTCGGTCCATTCCCATACATTGCCGGCGAGATCAAGTACGCCATACGGGCTCGCGCCTGATGGATAGCTGCCCACCGGGGTCGTGTCGCCAGTGCCGGAGGCGCCGGATGCGTCGGCGATGTTGGCGCGCGTGCGATCGCCGGCATCGCCACCCCACGGAACCGAGCGGTCGTCATCGCCCTGGCAGGCGCGCAGCCACTGCGTCTCGGTGGGCAGCCGGCCGCCGAGCCAGGCGGCATACGCGCGGGCTTGGTCGCGCGTCACCGATACCACCGGGTGCGCGGCATATGCCGGATCGGCATAGCGCGTCGTGTCGGCCGGCGCGGTGCAGGCGCCTGCCGCGACACAGGCCGCATACTGCGCGTTGGTCACCTCGGTGCGGCTGATGAAGAACGCCGCGACGTCCGCGCCGGCGGGGATGCTCGCCCACTCCGGCATCGCGCCAACGACCGGCGGATCGGCGGGCGTGGCAGGATCAGTGGGCGTGGCAGGGTCAATGCGAGGGTCGGCCATGACGACGCGGATGCCGACCTTGTTCGAACTCAGGTCGCTCCACGCAACCCCGGTCGTACAGGCTGCACCGTCAACCCATGGATTGAGCGAATCGTACGCGCCACCGCGCAGCACGAAATCGCCGTCGTCGGTCCACTCCCACACATTGCCGATCAGGTCGAGCACGCCCTCCGGGCTGGCGCCGGCCGGATAGCTGCCGACGGCGACCGTGTCACGAGCGTCGGCCGGCTCGCCGACGTTGGCCCGGGTGCGATCGGCGGCAGCGTCACCCCAGGGGAAGGGCCGGCCAGCGTCGCCCTGGCAGGCGCGCAGCCACTGCGCCCCGGTGGGCAGCCGGCCGCCGAGCCAGGCGGCATACGCCCGCGCCTGGTCGCGCGTCACCCACGCCACCGGATGTGCCGCGTATGCCGGATCGGCGTAGCGCGTCGTGTCGGCCGGCGCGGTGCAGGCGCCCGCCGCGACACAGGCCGCATACTGCGCGTTGGTCACCTCGGTGCGGCTGATGAAGAACGCCGCGACGTCCGCGCCGGCGGGGATGCTCACCCACTCCGGCATCGCGCCGGCCACCACCTGCTCCGATGCCTGCGCTCCATCGGGCGCCGGCATCGTGTCGGGCGCCTGCGCTCCATCGGGCGCCGGCATCGTGTCGGGCGCCGGCTCCACCATCGGCGCCACCGCCGACTCCCCGGCGACGACGAATGGCAGGTACGCGGTGTAGACAGCGGGCGTCACCCGTTGTGCCGCAGTGCGGTCCGCGATCCCGATGCCCGGGAGCAGGATCATGACCAGGATCAGTGCCAATGGTGTCCGCCGCATCTCGTCCCCCAGCGTGTCTTCCGTCACCCGTCGCATTCCGGTCGATATCCAGTGTGCCACACTACTGATACGCAATCCCGGACGAAGCGGATGTCGTGCCGTGCGTGTCGCCGACGATGGGGCGGCGATGCGGCAGCCCGGCGGCCTCAGCGCCACAGGTGGGCGTACTTGGTGCCGCTGCCAGTGTTGAACAGCACCACCCGCTCATGTGGTGCGACCCAGCCCGAGCGGCACAGCCGGCGCAATGCGGCGAGGCAGGCGCCGCCCTCGGGGGCGGCGAAGCTGCCGCACGCGGCGCTGAGCTCATCGGTCGCTGCCAGCATCTCGTCGTCGTCGACGGCCAGGGCGGTACCGCCGCTATCGCGCAGCGCCGCGAGGATGAGCGCGTCGCCGATCGCCACCGGAACGCGCAGCCCATCGGCGATGGTAGAGGCATCGCGCCACAGGTCGGCATGGCGCGCGCCGGCGGCGAATGCCCGCACGATCGGCGCGCATCCGGCAGCCTGCACACTCACCATGCGTGGCCGGCGCGCATCGATCAGGCCGAGCGCCTCGAGCTCGGCGAACGCCTGCCACATGCCCACCAGCCCGGTGCCGCCGCCGGTGGGGTAGATGATCACATCGGGGAGCTGCCAGCCGCCCTGTTCGGCCAGCTCATAGCCCATCGTCTTCTTGCCCTCGACGCGGTACGGCTCGCGCAGCGTACTCATGTCGAACCAGCCGTGCTCGGCCGCACCCGCGCGCACCTGCGCGGCGCAGTCGTTGATCAGGCCCGCGACGAGCGTGACCTGTGCGCCGAGCGCGCGGCATTCGGCGCGGAACGCCAGCGGGACATCATCGGGCATGAAGACATCGGCGCCGATGCCGGCGGCGGCGGCGTAGGCGCTGAGCGCCCCGGCGGCGTTACCGGCGCTCGGCACCGCGAGGCGGGACGCGCCGAGCTCGCGGGCGCGCGCGACGGCCACCGCCATGCCGCGCGCCTTGAAGCTGCCGGTCGGATTGCGCGACTCGTCCTTGATCCGAACGGCGGCGCAGCCGAGCCGGGCCGCCAGCCGTGGGCTGTCGAGCAGCGGCGTGCCGCCCTCGCCCAGATCGTGGATGAAGCGGTCGTCGCGCACGGGCAACACTTCGCGATAGCGCCACAACCCCGGGCGGCGCGCCGCGAGCGCGGCCGGCGTCAGCGAGCGCGCCGCGCGCTCCAGGTCGTAGCAGGCCAGCAGCGGCCGGCCGCAGCACGGCGCGAGGTTGTGCAGCACATCGGCGGAATAGGTCGCAGCGCACGCGCTACAGCGCAGGTGGCTCAGCGTCGAGTCGCTCATCGCGCTCCCTCCTCCCGGGCAGCCGGCGGGCGCTCAGGCGCCCGGCTCCACCGCATCATCGTATGCCCAGACATCCAGATCGTCGAGGTCCAGCGCCGTCACACCATGGGCCACCAGCGCGCCGGCGATCTGGGCGCGGTGCTCGGTCGCGTGGTGGATCGCCTGTGCCAGCACAGTCGCGCGCGCCCACGGCCGCAGCGGGGCATCGGCGCGCGCCACGACGCCGTCGGGATGCGCGGCGGCGGCGCACAGCCGGGCGTCGGCCGCGGCACACGCATCAGCGAGCGCCGCAAGCCCGGCGTGGTCGTCCGGCGGCCGCGGCGCCACCCGCGGCGCCGGCCGGCCGTCGAGCCGCGCGGCATAGCTGGCGGCCGCCTCCACCAGGTGGTGCAGCGTGACGGCGACGCTCCACGGATTGCCGGGCGCGCAGTGGCCCAGCACGGCGGCGGGCAGCCGCGCCAGCCGCGCACAGCACCGGGCGTTGGCCCACGCCATGTGGCGGAACAACCGCGCGCTGGTGGGGTCGGTCATGGGTATGCTCCTTCGTGGGGCCGGCCGGTTCGTGACCCGGCCGCGCCAGGCGGCGCCGTTCGATTATATACTGGCCGCGCCCGCCCCGCCGCCGGCGCGCGCCGCCGCCGGTTCCCTGGCCGTTCGCCCCACGACAGGAGGTCGACGATGCTCGCGCCCCGGACGGATTTCATCGGCATCGAGGATGTGGTGCATCTGGCCGCCGGCGGCGAGACGCCGCTGCTGCGGCAGCATCTGGCGACGGTCGAGCGGTTTGCGCGGCACAAGGGCGGCGGCATGGCCGGCCGCGAGGCATTCTTCGCGGTGCGCGCCGCGCTGCAGCAGCGCATCGCCGGCTGGCTCGGCCTGACGCCGGGCGACATCGCCTGCGTCGGCAGCGCCTCCGAGGGCATCGCGCGCGTCATCGCCGCCTACGACTGGCGCCCCGGCGACTCGGTCGTGGTCGCGGCCAGCGAGTTTCCCTCGGGCGTCTTCGGCCTGGCGCGGCTGCGCGCGCTGGGCGTCGACTGCCGCATCATCGCGCCGCGCGGCTGGCGCGTCGAGATCGCCGATCTGCTGGCGGCCTGTGACGGCAGCACGCGGCTGGTGTATGCCAGCCACGTCAGCTATCTCACCGGCCAGCGCCTCGACCTCGCCGCGCTCATCGCAGGGGTGCATGCCGCCGGCGCGGCCATCCTGCTCGACGTGACCCACAGCCTCGGCGTGGTGCCGGTGCCGGCCGGCGACGCCGACTTTGTTGTGGCGAGCGGCTACAAGTGGCTGCTCGGCACCCACATGGGCGTGTTCGGCTGGAACCGCCGGCGCCGGCCCGACTTCGCGCCGTTCCAGGTCGGCTGGCGCTCGGGCCACGCGACCGGCGACGCCGCGATCTACCGGCTGTGGGATGACGCCACCCGCGCGGAGGCGGGCAATCCGAACCACCTCGACGTCTATCTGCTGGAAGGCGCGACCGCCTATCTGGCGGCGATCGGCATCGAGCGCATCGCCGCCTACGTCGCCGGCCAGGCGACGCGCCTGCGCGCCGGGCTGGTGGCGGCCGGCCTGCCGGTGATCACGCCCGAACCATCGGCCGAACGCGCCGGGAACGTGTGCTTCGCCCACGCCGATGGCGAGGCGGTGGCCCGGCGCGCCGCCGCCGCCGGTGTGCTGCTGTGGGGCGGCGACGGCCGCGTGCGGCTGTCGGTGCACTGCTACGTCACGCCCGACGACATCGACCGTGCGCTGGCGGTGCTGCCCGCCGTGGTATAATCGCGCTGCTGACCACGGGCGGACGATCGAGGGTGATCGAGGAGGGCGGCATGCGGCTCGCGGGCAAGGTAGCCATCATCGCGGGAGCCGGCTGGGGCGGGATCGGGGCGGCGACGGCGCTGCGGTTCGCCCGCGAGGGCGCGCGGCTGGTGATCAACAACCATCGGCGGCCGGCGCAGCTGGCGCGCACGGCGGCGGCCGTCCGCGAGGCGGGCGGCAGCGTGTACGAAGTGATCGGCGACGTCGCCGACGAAACGACCTGGCGCAGCCTGGTGGCGACGGCGCTCGGGCACTACGGCCGGCTCGACGTGCTGGTGCACAACGCCGCCTCGGCGGTGATGAAACGCCCCGCCGACCTGACCGACGACGACTGGGAGCACACGCTGGGCGTGACGCTGCGCGGCCCGTATCTCGGCGTGCGGCACTGCGTCCCGCCGATGGCCGCCGGCGGCGGCGGTGCGATCGTGTTCATCTCGACGGTCAACGCCGTCATCACCAATCCCCATTTCGGCGCCTACAGCGTCGCCAAGGCCGGCCTCAACGCGCTCACGCGCAGCGTCGCCCTCGACCACGGCCGGCAGGGCATCCGCTGCAACGCCGTCGCCCCCGGGCAGATCGTCGGCGAGGACGAAGCCGGACAGATGCGCCAGGACCCGCTGGAAGACGCGCTGTCGCGCGACTGCTACCCGCTCGGGCGCTACGGCCGCCCCGACGAGATCGCCGCCTGCGCGGCGTTCCTCGCCTCCGATGACGCCTCGTTCGTCACCGGAGCGGTCCTCACCGCCGATGGCGGCCTGACCATCCAGTCACCCGAAGCGCTGGTGCGCCCGTCGTTCCGCCGCCGCTGGCGCGACGACCGGCTGGTGCCGGCACCGGCCGAGGAGGCCAGCGATGAAACTGGGCTATAGTACCTGGGGCATGCCGACCGTCCCCGCCGAGGTGTTCATTCCGTTTCTCGCCCAGACCGGCTACGCCGGCGTCGAGATCACCGTCATCCCCGGCTACGCCACCGAGCTGTCGCGGCTCGACCGCGACCAGCGGCGCAGCATCGCGGCGGCGCTGCGCGCGCACCACCTCGAGCTGCCGGCGCTCGCCGCGCAGACCAGCATGGTCGAGCGCGATGCCGCGGTGGCCGCCGAGCACTGGCAGCGCCTCACGGCGGCGGTCGATCTGGCGGTGGAGTGGGCCGTCGATGGTGTGCCGCCGGTGATCGACACCACGGTCGGCGGCACGCCGGCCGAATATGCGGCGCTCGAGGGGCTGCTGTTCGAGCGGATGGGCGCGCTGGTCGCATACGCCGCCGCGCGCGGGGTGGTGATCGCCGCCGAGCCGCATGTGGGCTCGATGCTCGACACTCCCGAGCGCGTGCTCACGCTGCTGCGCACCATCGACTCGCCGTGGCTCAAGCTCAATTTCGACATCAGCCATTTCAACGTGATGGGGTTCACCATCGCCGAGACTGTGCCGCTGCTGGCGCCATTCAGCGCCCACACCCACGTGAAGGATGAGCGCGGCACCGTGCCGGACTACGAGTTCCTCATTCCCGGCGAGGGCGTCTTCGACTACGTGGCGTATCTGCGGGCGATGCAGGCGGCCGGCTACACCGGCTTCATCACGCCCGAGGTGAGCGTGATGGTGCAGCGCCGCCCCGGCTACGACCCGCTGGCGGCGGCGGCGCAGAGCTATGCGACGCTCGCCGGGGCGTTCGCCGGCGCCGGCATCGCCGCCGAGCCGAGCGCCCGCCGATGATGCCGCTGCCTGTGCCCCGCCTGAGCTGCCTGCCGGTGTCGCTGTACGCGGCGCTCGGCGACGGCAGCCTGGACCTCGCCGGCTGGTTTGCGCTGGCCCGCGAGGCCGGCCTCGACGGCGCCGACCTGAGCGTGCTGCATCTGGCGCGCGCCAGCGCCGCCGACCTCGACGCCATCGCCCGGGCCGCGCGCGATGCCGGCGTCGCCGTGCCGATGCTGGTCAGCTATCCCGACTTCACCCATCCCGATGCGCGGGTGCGCGCGGCACAGCGCGACGACCTGCGCCGCTGGATCGAGGTGGCCTGGCGCCTCGGCGTCGGCGCGATCCGCATCACCGCCGGTCAGGCGCACCCCGAGACGCGCGAGGCCGACGGGCTGCGCTGGGCGGCGCATGGCCTCACGGGCTGCCTCGACGAGGCGCGCGCTGCCGGCGTCGCGCTGCTGTTCGAGAACCATGTGCGCGGCACGCCGTGGCGCCATCACGACTTCAGCCAGCCGGCGGCGCGCTTTCTGGCGCTGCTCGACGCCACCGCGGGCTCATCACTCGGCGTGCTGTTCGACACCGCCAATCCGCTGGTGCTGCGCGATGACCCGCAGGAGTTGCTCGACCGCGCATTGCCGCGCGTCGTGGCGGTGCATCTGAGCGACATCCGCCGGGCTGGCAGCTTCGAGCCGGTGCTGCTGGGCGATGGCGTCGCACCGCTGGCGGATCTGCTCGTGCAGCTGCGCGCCGGCGGATTCGCCGGCTGGTTCAGCATTGAGGAAGCCAGCCGTGGCGGCGCCGACGGCGTGCGCCGCGCGGCCGAGCGGGCGCGCCGGCTGCTCGCCCCGTGATCAGGGCGGGCGCCGCGCGGCGTCGCGCGGCAGCGTGGGAGGAAGCGACGATGGAGCAGTTGGTGAGCTTCTCGCTGGCGGGACAGGTGGTGGTGGTCAGCGGCGCGGGGCGCGGCATCGGCGCGGCGATCGCGCAGGCGTGCGCGCAGCATGGCGCGGCGCTGGCGCTCGGCAGCCGGACGCTCGCCGAGTCGCAGCAGGTGGCCGCGGTGTGTGGCGCGGCCGGCGTCCCGGCCGCCGCGTTCGCCCTCGATGTCGCGCGCGTGGCCGCGATCGAGCAGTTCGTCGCCCAGGTCATCGGGCACTTCGGCCGCATCGACGTGCTGGTGAACAATGCCGGCATCAACCGGCAGCGCCCGGCGCTCGACTACAGCGAAGCCGAGTACGACGCCATCGTCGACGTCAACCTCAAGGGTGTGTTCTTCCTGTCGACCGCGGTGGCCCGCACGATGCGCGCGGCCGGGCGGCCGGGCAGCATCATCACCATCACCTCGCAGGCCGGCGTCGTCGGTGCGCCGGGCCGCAGCATCTACAGCGCCGCCAAGGCCGGCGCCGCCCACCTGATGCGGACGCTGGCCGCCGAGTGGGCGCCGTACGGCATCCGCTGCAATGCCATCGCGCCGACCTTCACCCGCACGCCGCTGCTCGAGGCGGCGCTGGCCGTCAACCCGGCGTTCGCCGCCAGCACCGCCACCGTGCCGCTCGGCCGCATCGCCGAGCCCGCCGACATCGCCGGCGCGGTCGTGTTCCTGGCGTCGCCGGCGGCCGCGATGATCACCGGACAACACCTGGCCGTCGACGGCGGCTTCACCGCCATCTGAACAACCCTGAGGAGGAGTCATGGCTGACCGCTATCGCGTGGCGGTGATCGGCTGCGGCGGCATCGCCGCCAATCACATCCGCGGCTACCTCGATGCCGGGCGCTACGAGATCGTGGCGCTGGCCGACCTCAGCGACGAGGCGATGGCCGAGAAGGTCACGCGCTTCGGCATCGCGCCGACCTGCTACCGGGACGCGCGCGCGATGCTCGATGCCGAACGCCCCGATGTGGTGTCGATCTGCACCTGGCATGGTGGCCACGCGCCCTGGACGATCGCCGCCGCCAGCCGCCGGCCGCGGGTCATTCTGTGCGAGAAGCCGATGGCCGATACGCTGGGCCATGCCGAACAGATGCTGGTGGCGTGCCAGCGCAACGGGGTGCGCCTGGCCGTCTCACACCAGCGCCGGTTCCTGCCGGCGTACGCCCTGGCGCGCGAGTTGATCGCGCGCGGTGCGATCGGCGCGGTGCGCACCATCCAGAGCTTCGCCGCCGATGGCCTGCCCAACTATAGCTCACACCAGACGGATATGTACCGCTGGCTGCTGGGCGATGTGGCGTGCGACTGGGTGATGGGCAATGTCGAGCGCAAGACCGATCGCTACGAGCGCAGTACGCGCATCGAGGATTGTGCGGTGGGCGTGTTCCACTTCGCCAACGATGCGGTCGCGCTGCTGCTGAGCGACGTGACGCCGACGGTGTATCAGGGCGCGTTCATCACCGGCAGCGCCGGCATGATCGCGCTCACGACGTCGGACCTGCAGTTGCTCAACGCCGAGACCGGCGGCCGCTGGGAGACGCACGCGCCGGCGGGCCGGTTCTTTCGCCCCGCCGAGCTCGGCGACGACTTCGAGTGGCGTGAGGCGGGCGCGGCGCAGGCGGCCGAGCTCGCCGAGTGGCTCGATGGGACGCGCGCGACGTTCCGCAACGAGGCGCGCGAGGGGTTCATCGCGCTGCAGATGGTGCATGCGGTGTATGAATCGGCACGCCGCCACGAGAAGGTGCTGCTGCCGCTGCAGACGCGCGCCAATCCGCTCGATCTGATGGTCGAGAGCGGTCATCTGGCGCCCGAGCGCCCTGGGGCGTTCGATATCCGGGCCTTTCTGCTGCGCGGCGAGCGCATGACGTCGGATACGTGAGGGGATGATGGCGCGATTTCGGGTCTATCTGGGAACCTACACCGAGCACATGCCGCACGTCGCCGGCGACGCCGAGGGCGTCTATCTGGCGGAGTTCGACACGACGACCGGGCTGCTGGTGGTGCGCGACGTGGCCCGCGGCGTGACGAACCCCTCGTATCTGGCGCTGGCCGCCGATGGCCGCACGCTGTATGCCGCCGAGGAGACCAGCGCGCTGGCGGGGTGCGGCGCGGTGAGCGCGTTCGCCGTCGCCGCGGACGACGGCGCGCTGCGCTGGCTGGGGCGGCGCTCGAGCCATGGCGCCGATCCGTGCTACGTGTCGCTCACGCCCGATGGCACGGCGGTGCTGGTGGCCAACTACAGCGGCGGCAACATCGCACGCCTGGCCATCGAGGCGGATGGCCGGCTGGCGGCGGCGGCGCCGGTGATCTGGCACCGCGAGCCGGCGGTGCAGCGCGGCGGCGCGCATCCCCATGCCATCCTGCCGGACCCCACCGGGCGCTGGGTGCTGGTGCCCGATCTGGGCCTCAACCGGGTGGTGGTGTATCGTCACGATGCGGCGGACGCCACGCTGGTCCGCGCGGCCGACGGCGAGGCTGCCGCGCCGGGCGCCGGGCCACGCCATGCGCTGTTCGGCCGCGACGGCGCGCTATATGTGATCAACGAGATCGATTCGACGCTGAGCCGCTATCGCTTCGACGCCGCCAGCGGCCGGCTGGGCGAGCGCCATGATTGCGCCGGATTGCCCGCCGGTTTCGCCGGCACCTCGCACGCCGCCGACCTGCGGCTGCACCCGCGGCTGCCGGTGCTGTACACCTCGCATCGCGGCCACGACAGCGTCGCGGTGTACCGGCTGGACGCCGACCGGCCGCAACTGCTGGCGCATGTGCCGGTGGGCGGCCGTACGCCGCGCAGCATCGCCGTCGATCCTACCGGCCAGTTCCTGCTGGCGGCCCACCAGGACAGCGGCAGCGTCCGGGTGCTGCCGCTCGACCCCATCACCGGCGTGCCGACGGACGGCGGCACGCGGTGTGCGGTGCCCACGCCGGTGTGTCTCGTGTTCGCCGCGGCGCTCGCCTGAGCGGTGCACTGCGGGGGAGGCTTCAGGATGCCGCACGTCGCCGACCTGCTCGCCGAGCTGATCGCCATCCCCAGCGTCAATCCGATGGGGCGCGCCAGCGATGATCCGGCCTGCTCGGAGGCCCGCCTGGTGGCGTGGCTGCTGGCGTTCTTCGCCGACTTGGGCGTGCCCGCCGAGCGCGTCGCCGTCGGCGCCGACCGCGCCAACGTCATCGCCCGGCTCGGCAGCGATCCCGCCAGGCCCACGGTGCTGTGGGATGTCCACCTCGATACGGTGCCGGCCGATGGGATGCCGGCGCCGTTCACGCCGCGCATCGCCGACGGGCGGATCACCGGCCGCGGCGCCTGCGATGTCAAGGGCTCGCTGGCCGCGATGCTGTGGGCGCTGCAGCGCGTGGTGCGCGACGGCACGCCGCTGGGCGTCAATCTGGTGTTCAGCGCCTCGTCGGACGAGGAGGCGACTGCGACAGGGGTGCGGGCGCTGGTGGAGTGCTGGGGCCGCGCGCGCGGCGTCAGCCGGCTGCTCGACGCGCCGCCCGATGGCGCGATCGTCGCCGAGCCGACCGACCTGCAGGTGGTGGTGGCGCATCGCGGCGTGACGCGCTTCCGCGTCGTCACGACCGGCCGCGCGTGTCACAGCAGCACGCCAGAGTTGGGCGTCAATGCGATCTACCGCATGGCGCGGGTGGTGACGCAGCTTGAGGCGTACGCTGCGCGGCTGGGCACGCAGATCGCGCCGCACCCGCTGTGCGGCAGTGCCACGCTGAGCGTCGGCCGCATCGAGGGCGGCACCAGCGTCAACATCGTGCCGGATCAGTGCGTCATCGAGATCGACCGCCGCCTCGTGCCGGGCGAGGATCCGGCGGCGGCGCGCGCCGCGATCTGCGCGCTGGTGGCCGATGCCGGTGTGGTGCGCTGCGATCCCCCCTGGCTCGAGGCGCCCGGGCTGCGCGACGACGCCAACGGCTGGCTGGCCGCGCGCCTGCTGGCGCTGCAGCAGGCCGATGATCCCGCCGCGCCGCGTCATGCGATCGGCGTGCCGTATGGCACCAATGCGGCGACGATCAGCCGCGCCGGCGTGCCGGCCGTCGTCTTCGGGCCGGGCTCGATCGCGCAGGCCCACACGACCGACGAGTTCATCACCATCGCCGCGCTCGAGCGCGGCGCCGAGATCTATCGCCGCTTCCTGATCGAGTGAGCCGCATGCCGAATCCGGCGAGGAGGCCACGATGGCTGATGCACGGGTGCCGACTGTCGACGATGTCCGCGCGGCCGAGGCCGCGATCCGCCCGTTTCTCGATCCCGCGCCGCTCATTCGCGCGTACCGCCTCGAGCAGGCGCTGCAGTTCCCGGCATCGCGCCGGATCTGGCTGAAAGACTACGGCAGCACGCCGGTGGGCTCGTTCAAGGTGTACGGCGCGCTGAACTGGATGGCGCGGCGTCGCGACGACATCGGCGGCCGCGCGGTCACGGCGCATTCGTCGGGCAATTTTGCCGCCGGCATCGCCTACGCCGGGATGTGCCACGCGACGCGCGTGATCATCGTCATGCCCGACACCGCACCACAGGTGAAGTTCGCCCTGACCGCGTCGTTCGGCGCCGAGATCCACACCTACGATATCGCCAGCGACCACCGCACCGGCCAGCGCGATGCGCTCACCGCGGCGATCGCGGCGCGCGAGCAGGCGCTGCAGGCGTCGCCCTACGACGACCCGTGGGTGATCGCCGGCAATGGCGTCGGCGGGCTGGAGATCGGCGCGGAGTTGACGCGGCTGGGGCGGCGCATCGGGCGGCTGTACTGCGCGGTGAGCGGCGGCGGCCTGATGGCGGGCCACGCGCTGGCGATCCACCGGCTGGCGCCCGACGCCGAGATCGTCGGCGTCGAACCGGCCGGCGCCGACGACTTCGCCCGCTCGCTGCGCGCCGATCGGCGTGAGCGCCTCGAGCGGCCGACCAGCATCTGCGACGGCCTGCTCTCGTATGATGTCGGCGTCTGCAACTGGCCCATCCTGCGCCAGCATGTCGGCCGCAGCCTCACGATCGACGACGCGGCGACCTGCCGCGCGATGGCCTGGCTCTACCAGCACCACGGCCTGAAGAGCGAGCCGTCGGGGGCGATCGCGCTGGCCGCCGCATTGCACGACCTGCCCGCCGATCCGGGCCACGACGATGTGGTGATCGTCGTGTCCGGCCGCAACGCCGACGAGGCACGCTTTCGCGAATGGATCGCCACGCCCGCCGGCGCGGCATGAGCGCGGCGCCGTCGCCGGCCACGCGCCGCGACGCCGCCCCATCCGGGAGGACACCATGAGCATTCCGCTGGCGATCATCGGCTGTGGCGGCATGGGGCACCGCCACCTGCGCGGCCTGGCGCGCCTGCGCAGCGTCGGCTGGCACGACCTCGAGCTCGTCGCGGTCTGCGACCAGCACCGGCCCCACGCCGAGTCGCTGGCCGCCGAGGCCGCCGTCAGCCTCGGACGCGCGCCGGCGATCGTCGCCGACCTGGACGCGCTGCCGGCGCTGGGGGTGCTGGCGGTCGACATCACGACGACGCCGCCGGCACATCACACCCTGGCGTGTGCCGCGTTCGGGCTCGGGCTGCATGTGATGGTCGAAAAGCCGATGGCGCTGACGGTACGCACCTGCCAGATGATGCAGCGCGCTGCCAGCGCCGCCGGCCGCGTGCTGAGCGTCGCCGAGAATTATCGTCGCGACCCGATCAACCGCCTGGCGCGCGCGCTGCTCGACGCCGGCGTGATCGGCCGGCCGCGCTTCGTGATCCACCACACCGTCGGCGGCGGCGACGAGATGCTGATCTCGGTGTGGCGCCACCAGAAGGACCAGTCCGGCATCCTGCTCGATGTGGGCGTCCATTACACCGACATGCTGGAGTATCTGCTCGGGCCGATCGAGCGCTGCTACGCGCAGGTGCGACTGCACGAGCCCGTCCGCCGCAATCCCGCCGCCGGCGGCGCTGCGGTCGCGGCCGGCAATGATCCCGCCGGGGTGTATGGCGCCAGGCAGCGCCAGATGCCGGCGAGCTTCCCGGTCACGGCCGAGGACGCGCTGTATGCCACGGTGTGCTTCGCCGACGGCACCGTCGGGCAGCTCATCGAGGATCACGCCGGCCATGGCGCGCCGCTGTGGAGCCGCCAGATCTACGGCGCGCGCGGCTCGCTCGCGCTGCCGGTCGACCGCACCGGCGTGCCGCTGCAGCTGAACATCGCCGGCCAGCCATACGCCGGATCGCTGCTCGAGCTCGTGCCCGACTTTCAGCTCGATCCGGTCAGCGCAGCATTGTTCGGCGGCGCCCGGCTCGAGCAGTACCGGTTCGACTTCGCCGCCACCGACCAGCGGCTGCTGGCGGTCGAATACGCCGACTTCGCCGCGGCGATCAGCGCCGGCCGGGCGCCCGAGGTCGACGGCGCACAGGGCATGCGCGCCGTCGCTGGCGTGTACGCGTTGCTGGAATCGGCGCTGCTCGATCGGCCGGTCAGCATCGCCGAGGTGCTCGCCGGGCAGGTTGCGACGTATCAGCAGCCGCTCGACGCCGGCCTGGCCGGCTGAGGGCTGCCATGCGCCGCATTCTGGTGCGGCGCGAGCGCGATCGCCGGCATGCCAGTTGCGTCACAGGGGCGGTCGACCCTGTGGTATACTGCCGTTATCATGATTGCTGCACGCACCATGGCCAGGAAGGTATGCCGCTGATGACAGCCATGCCTGCCGTAATGATGCTGGCTGGTCATAGGGCTGCCTGCTGCGTCGGGGCGTGCGCGCTCCGCATCTGCCGTCGATCAGTCGGGTCAGATCGGTGGATGTGTCCCGCATGGCATCAACGCCGTCCCTCTGCGCGTGGACCAGTGCCATCCCTGACGCGCCGCAGAATCTCTGGCGACTGCACCGCGCTCGGTGCGGGTGCGCGGTCAGCGATCAGCGTGCCGACTGATCATGCCCTGACCAGGGTTCTGAACCACCCACATCGATTGAACACGATCCCATCAGGGTGACGTTGTGCCGTAGGACAGTCACCTGTCAGATTTTGGGTGATCGTTTTGATAGTACAGGATCAATGATGCGCATTGGCATGGTGCTACCGACACAATATCCGCCAGATATTCGGGTAGAAAAAGAAGCTCACGCCCTGAGCGCCGAGCACGAGGTGCATTTACTCTGTCCGCGGCGAGGTTCACAGATTCCGCGTGAACAGTGCGGCCCAGTGCAGGTACGGCGGATATTTTCGGACATGCAGCGCCAGTTGGCGAACTTGCAACTGATGACAACATGCACCAGTTATCAGTGGCTTCATGAAATCAGACAATTTGTTCGCGAGCATCGCATCGATGCGCTACACGTGCATGATTTGCCATTAATTGGCCCGGCAATAACGATTGCTCGCGAACATAATATCCCTATTGTGGCAGATCTTCATGAAAACTATCCACAAATGATTGCTGCGGCAAAATCTACAACGCAGAGGCAATTGTCAGTTCCCAATCTGGTCCAGCACTATCTTGTATCGGTACAGCGATGGGAACGTTATGAAGCACGGGTTGTTCCACAGGCAGACGCGGTCGTTGTCGTCATCGAAGAG
>JAGWYG010000008.1 GCA_018969485.1 Chloroflexota bacterium | reverse complement strand
ATGCCGCGCGCAGCGCATCGCGTGCCGCCGCCCGAGCCGCATGATCGGCGGCGTCGCGGGCGTGCGCCCGGGCATCGAACGCCACTGCCTCGCTCACCAGCCCGGCGAGCCAGCGCAACACCCCGCGAGCCAGCCGCAGCACGGCATGCCCCCCCGCCGACGGCTCAGGCCGGCTGCGCCGTCGCCGTGAGCGTCACCACCCGGCCATCGGCGGCGCGCACCAGGCGATCCTCGATCGCCAGCCACAGCCCCTGGCCCGTGACGCTGCGGGCGATGATCCGATCCACACCACGGCCATCGACCGCCCGCAGCGCGGCGAACAGGCGGTTCGCCACGGCCGACGGGTCGCGCTGGCCGCCGAGCACCTCGCACGGCCATGGTTCCGCGCCGAAGGCCGCCTCGTCGCCGCTCAGCACCAGGCCGCCGACGGTGATCCCGGCCGCAAGCCATGTGGCGCGATCATGGCGCATCCGCGCCAGCACCAGATCGCGGGGACCGCGATAGAGCCACAGCTCGGCGCGCGGCGCATAGTGGCGCGACAGCGTCCCCGGCGCCGGCAGCGCCTGCGTCGCATCGGCCACATAGCGTGGCGCGAACTCCACCGTGCCGACGACGCGGCGTAGCTGCTCGAGGGTGATCGCGCCCGGACGCAGCACCCGTGGCACGCTGCCCGTGCAATCGATCACCGTCGATTCGACGCCCACGCTCGTCGGGCCGCCGTCGAGCACCGCGTCGATGCGGCCCGACAGATCGTCCAGCACATGCCCCGCCGTCGTCGGGCTCGGCCGCGAGAACCGGTTGGCGCTCGGCGCCGCGATCGGCACTCCGGCGGCGACGATCAGCGACCGCGCCAGCGGGTGTGCCGGCACGCGCAGCGCGATCGTATTGCGCCCGCTCGCCAGCAGCGTCGGCATCGACCGCGCCCGCGGCAGCACCAGCGTCAGCGGGCCGGGCCAGAACGCGCCCGCCAGCCGCCGCGCCACCGGCGGCACCTCGCGGGTCAGTTCGATCAGCACATCGGGGGTCGCCAGATGCACGATCAGCGGATCGGTCGTCGGCCGCTCCTTCGCGCTGAAGATGCGCGCCAGCGCCACCGGATTGGTCGCGTCCGCCCCCAGGCCATACACCGTCTCGGTCGGGAACGCCACCAGGCCGCCGGTGCGAATGATCCGCGCCGCCTCAGCGATCGCTCGCTCGCTGCCATCGGCGACGATCAGCCGCGTCACCAGCGCACCAGATGCCGCAGCCCAACGACCTGGACCTGGTCGACGGCGGCCAGCAGCGCCTGCGCCCGCGCGCGCTCCACGCCCCAGCGCTCGGGCGTCGTGCGATACAGCGCGACGATCGTGCTGCCGTCGCGGCCGCTGCGGATGCGCGTGGCGCCCGCCACCGACGCACCGTCGGCACCGCGGCCGAGAAACTCGCGATAGACGCTGCCGTCGGGCCAGACGATCGCCTCGTCCTCGCGGTCGATCTCGCCGACGAAGGTCGGGAACATGCTGGTGACCGAGTGGCTGCGCCAGTCGGCGGCGGGCAGCGCCGCATACGGCGCGGCGCTGATCAGGGCGCCGCCTGCCGGCGCCAGCGCGGTGCGCTCCTCGAACTCGCCCGCCGGCGCCAGCTGCCAGTCGGCCGGATACCACAGCCGATAGCCGCCGGCGCCGACTTCGACGCGCGGCGTCGCCGGCAGCCAGGCGATCGGCGAGGCGAAATCCACCGCACCCACCTCGCGCCGCTGCGGTGCGGCGCCGGGCTGCCAGCGCCACAGCTCGCCGGGCGCGTCGCCCACGCCGAGCGGCTCGGAGGTCGGCAGGTCGGGGTTCCAGTCGGGCGGCAGCAACACCAGCGCCTCGTCGCCGGCCGGCGACCAGCCGACCGACTGGGCGCGCTCGAGCAAGCCGTCGCCGAGCGCCGTGCCGATCAGCGTCAGCGGCCCCGACGGGACGAACGTCTCGCGCGTGCCGGCGAGGGTCAGCGCCTCGACGCGCCACTGGTCGTAGCCACCGAAGCCGCGCGCATCGCCGAAGTTGTCTTCGACGAGCAGCACGGCGGCGCCGTCGGGGCGGAAGCTCGCGGGGCGCCACCAGCCGGCGCCGGCGGCGTACGCCGCGCCGCGGCCGACGAACGAGGCGCCGATCTCGCTGATGATGACGTCGGTCTCGATCTGGACGCCCAGGTAGCGATGGTAGGCCAGCTGCGCGCCATCGGGGCTCCACGACGGCGCATAGACCAGCAGGCCGGCGTCGCTGCCGCTGACATCGGCGCCGACGGCGCGGGCGAACGCCCAGCCATTCTGGCCGCGCCGGTTGACGATCGTGATGGTGTTCTGGGTCAGCGGCTGCGGCTCGGCATAGAGCTCATCGACGGTCGTGGGCGCGCTGGCGAAGGCGATGCGCCGGCCATCGGGCGAGAACGCCGGATCGCAGCCCCGCCCGAGCGCGCCGGCCGACCGGTCGGTCAGGGTGAGCAGCACGACCTCGGCGGCGCCGCAGAAGCGGCTCCAGCCGGGCCAGGTCGTGGCATATCCGACGTCGCCCGGCGCCGATGCGAAGACCAGCGCCATGCCGTCGGGCGCCCAGCTGGGCGTCGCCTCGACGCGCGGGTCGTCGGTGAGCGGCGTCAGGCCCTGCCCGTCGCGCCCGACCAGCCAGACGTCGCTGCGGCTGGTGTCGCCACGGATCAGGGCGATGGCCCGGCCGTCGGCGCTGGCGGCAAACTCGCGGACATCGGTGGCGAGCACCCGCTCGCTCGCGGCCGCCAAGTCGCGGGCGACCAACTCGCCACCACGCAGGAACAGGACTTCCTCGGCGCTGCTGATCACCGGAGCGGCGGTGGGCACCGGCAGCGGGGTGGCCGCAGGCGTCGCCGCAGGGTCGGGCGCGGCAGTCGGCTGGTCTACGGCGGCGGTGCGCTCGGCCGCTGCGGTGGGTGCGCTGTCCGGCGTCGGCGTGGCATCGGCGACGGCGCTGGGGAGCGGGATCACGGTGATCTCCGGCGGCAGCGGCGCCAGCGGAATCGACGCCGCGCCGCAGGCGGTGAGCAGCCCGTATGCGATGAACAGGCCGACGGCGCGTGCTGTGCTGCGCCGCGGGGCGCTGAGGCGACGGAACATGGGCGCACCTCCCCGTACGATCGTCGATAGTCGTGCCCCTATTCTAGCACGCGCCGCCGCGTTGTGGCGGCGTGGCCCCGCGCATCTCCCACTTCTCCGGTTGCGGGCAACAGACACTTGACATAGCACCATCAGCGTGCTAGCATGCGCGTGTCAGTCACCCGAGTAGCGGAACCCGTCCAACGCCAGGCTTCGCGTCCGCACCTCGTCGGCGGAACCGGCGCCAAGGCGGTCGGGCGCCTTCCTGCGATTCTGGCTGATGGCGTGCCTGTGTGGGTTGTCCAGTGAGAGGAGACCACAATGTGGTCACTGCTGCCGGGTCTGTTCCAGGAAGAGGGTGAAGTCGTCGTCGAAGCATCAGCATCGGGTGGAATCGCCGGGTTGCTGCCGCTGGTGTTTGCCGCGCTCCTGATCGTCGGCATGTGGCGGGTGTTCTCGAAGGCCGGCAAGCCCGGCTGGGCTGCGATCATCCCGATCTACAACCTTTACGTCCTCACCCAGATCGTGGGCAAGCCAGCCTGGTGGCTGGTGCTGTTCCTGATCCCCTTCGTCAACTTCATCGCCATCATCATCCTCGAGATCGAGCTATGCAAGTCATTCGGGGTCTCGTGGCTCTGGATCCTGACCGGGCCGATCCTGTGGCTGGTGATCGGCTTTGGTGGCGCGACCTATCGCGGCCCTGCCGCGAGCTGATCCGCTCCAGAGGCCGGACGACGCCCGCCGGTGATCCCGGCGGGCGTCGTCATTGCGAATGGCGCAGCACGCGACCCGATCAGCCGGCGATGTGTGCCGCGATCGCCCGGCCCACGACGCCGGTCGTGGCCGGCGCGGCGCCCGGCGCGGCGACATCGGCGGTCACGATGCCGGCATCGAGCGCCGCCCACACCGCCGCCTCGACGGCGGCTGCCTCGGCAGCCAGGCCGAGCGACATGCGCAGCAGCAGCGCCACGCTCAGCGCGGTCGCCATCGGGTTGGCGATCCCCTGGCCAGCGATGTCGGGCGCCGACCCATGGATCGGCTCGTACAGGCCGACCGGCCGGCCGGCGCTGCTGTGCAGCGTACCGAGCGACGCCGACGGCAGCATGCCCAGCGAGCCCGCCAGCATCGCCGCCTCGTCGGTGAGGATGTCGCCGAACATGTTTTCGGTGACGATCACATCGAAGTCCGCCGGTCGCCGCAGCAGGTGCATCGCGCAGGAATCCACCAGCATGTGCTCGAACCGCACGTCGGGGAACTCGTCGGCCATCACGCGGCTGCTCACGCGGCGCCACAGACGCGAGGTCTCGAGGACATTCGCCTTGTCGACCGAGACCACGCGACCGCGGCGCGTGCGGGCGGCGGCGGCGGCGACGCGCACGATGCGCACGATCTCGTCGGTGGTGTAGACACATTCATCCACCGCACGCTCGCCACCGTCGGGCAGTTGCTCGCGGCGGCGCTCGCCGAAGTAGATGCCGCCGGTGAGCTCGCGCACCACCAGCAGGTCCACGCCGATGAGCCGCTCGGGGCGCAGCGGTGCCGCGTCGATCAGGCGCGGGTGAATGCTGACCGGCCGCAGGTTGGCGAACAGCCCGAGCGCCTTGCGGATGCCGAGAATGCCCTGCTCCGGGCGCACGGTGGCGTCGGGGCGATCCCAGCGCGGGCCGCCGACCGCGCCGAGCAGCACGGCATCGGCGTCACGGGCCAGCTGCAGCGTCTCGTCGGGCAATGGGCTGCCGGTGGCGTCGATCGCACAGCCGCCGAGCAGGGCCGGGCGAATGTCGAACCGGTGGCCAAAGCGCGCGGCAACCGCCTCGAGCGCACGTACGCCTTCGGCGACGACTTCCGGGCCGATCCCGTCGCCGGGCAGGGTGACGATGGTGGCATCCATCTGTGTAGGTTCCTCGCATCTTCAACGCACGGTCGCCGCTGCGCCGCGCCGTGCATCACGTCCTCAGCGCGTCGTGTCCAGCTCGATCGGGTGCTGCGCCTCGAAGGCCGCGATCGCATCGGCGCCGCCCAGCAGGAAGCCGAGCTGATCGACCCCGTTGAGCAGGCAATGGCGGCTGAACGCGTCGATCGGGAACGACACCGCCCGGCCATCGGGCAGCGTCAGGGTCTGCGCCGCCAGGTCGATGCGCACCCGCGTCGCGGGATCCTCATCGAACAGGCTCACCAGCTGCTGATACGTCGCAGCATCCACCTGGACCGGCAGCAGGCCGACGTTGATGCTGTTGTTGCGGAAGATATCGGCGAACCCCGGGCTGATCACGGCGCGGACGCCGTAGCCCTGCAGCGCCCAGGGCGCATGCTCGCGCGAGGAGCCGCAGCCGAAGTTCGGCCCGGCCACCAGCACCGTCGCGTCCTGGACGTCGGGGCGATTGAGCACGAAGTCGGGGTTCGGCGACCCATCGGCGCGATAGCGCCAGTCGAAGAACAGCCCGTCCGCCAGCCCTTCCTTGCCGGTCACTTTCAGGTAGCGTGCCGGAATGATCCGGTCGGTATCGATATCAGACATGGGCAGCGCGACAATCTGCCCCTCGATGACGGAGATCGGCTCCATGCACTCCTCGTTTCGTCTGCGCGCCTGCCGGCATCACACATACGGCCGCGGATCGGTCACCACACCGGCGACCGCCGAGGCTGCCACCGTGATCGGGCTGGCGAGGAAGGTTCGCGCGCCGGGACCCTGGCGGCCCTCGAAGTTGCGATTCGAGGAGCTGATCGCGTAGCTGCCCGCCGGCACCTTGTCGTCATTCATGCCGAGGCAGGCCGAGCAGCCGGCCTCGCGCCACTCGGCGCCGGCCGCGCGGAAGATCCGGTCGAGGCCCTCGGCTTCGGCCTGACGCTTGACCGCCTGCGAGCCGGGCACGACCAGCATGCGCACGTTGGCGGCGACGGTGCGGCCGTCGAGAATGCGCGCCGCGGCACGCAGGTCGCTGAGGCGCGAGTTGGTGCAGCTCCCGAGGAATGCGACGTCGAGGGGCTGGCCGAGCAGCGCCTGGCCGGGCTGCAGGCCCATGTAGCGCAATGCCTTCTCGAGCGCCGCCCGCTGGCCCGGCTCGGGCAGCGCGTCGGGCGTGGGCACGCGCGCATCGATCGGCATGCCCATGCCCGGATTCGTGCCATAGGTGATCATCGGCGCGAGCTGCGACGCGTCCAGCGTGATCACACGGTCATACGTCGCGCCGGGATCCGTCGGCAGCGCACGCCAGCGCGCCAGCGCCGCCTCCCAGGCGGCACCCCGCGGTGCAAAGCGGCGGCCGGCAACGTAGTCGAAGGTCGTGTCGTCGGGCGCCACCAGCCCGGCGCGCGCGCCACCCTCGATGGACATGTTGCAGATCGTCATGCGCTCTTCCATCGAGAGCGCGCGAATCGCCGGGCCCGTGTACTCGAACACGTGGCCGGTCCCACCGCCGACGCCATAGCGCGCGATGATCGCGAGGATGATGTCCTTGGCGGTGACGCCATGCGGCAACCGGCCATCGACGCGCACCTCCATGGTGCGCGGGCGCTGCTGCAGCAGGCACTGGGTCGCCAGCACATGTCCGACCTCGGAGGTGCCGATGCCGAATGCCAGCGCGCCGAACGCGCCGTGCGTGCTGGTGTGGCTATCGCCGCACACGATCGTCATGCCGGGCTGCGTGAGGCCCTGCTCCGGCCCGATCACATGCACGATGCCCTGATGCTCGCTGCCGAGCTCGAACAGCTGGATGCCAAACTCGCGGCAATGCTCGCGCAGGCGGTCGAGCTGCGCCGCCGCCTGGGCATCGAGCACCGGAATGATCCCGAACTGGTCGCGCGGCGTCGTCGGCGTCGAATGATCCATCGTCGCCAGCGTCCGGTCGGGGCGGCGCACCCGCAGGCCACGCGCGCGCAGCTCGGCGAACGCCTGCGGCGACGTCACCTCGTGGATCAGATGCAGGTCGATATACAGCACCGCCGGCGTCGCCGCCGTCGCGGGGCGCACCAGGTGCTGCTGCCAGATCTTCTCGAACAGGGTCCTGGCTCCGGTCACAGGTCAGCTCCTTCCGGGATGCCGCCATCGCAGCGGACTCAGACGTGGGTCAACCAGCTCCAGCGATCCTCGGTCGAGCCATCGAACAGGCCGAAGAACGTGCGCTGGATGTGCGTGGTGATCGGCCCGCGCGTCCCGGAGCCGATGGTCAGCCGGTCGACCGAGCGCACCGGTGTGACTTCGGCGGCGGTGCCGGTGAAGAAGATCTCGTCGGCGAGATACAGCACCTCGCGCGGCAGCGCCTGCTCGCGCACCTCGTACCCCAGGTGTCGTGCGATGGTCATCACCGCATCGCGGGTGATGCCGGGCAGCAGCGCGGCGGTGGCCGGCGGCGTGTAGATCACGCCATCGCGGATGATGAACAGATTCTCGCCGGAACCCTCGCTGAGCTGGCCATTGACATCGAGAGCGATGCCCTCGACATAGCCGTTGCGCACGGCTTCCATCACGATCAGCTGCGACGACAGGTAGTTGCCGCCGGCCTTGGACATCGCCGGCAGGGTATTCGACGCCACCCGGTTCCACGACGAGACCTGGACATCGACGCCGCGTTCGAGACCCTCGGCGCCGAGGTAGGCACCCCACGTGACGGCGGCGACCATCACCTCGACCGGGGCGTCGATCGGCATGACGCCGAGCACGCCGTAGCCGCGCCACACGAGTGGCCGCAGGTAGGCGTCGCTGAGGCCATTCTCGCGCACCACCATGCCGCACGCCTCGGTCAGCTGCTCGGCCGTGAATGGCAGCTCCATCCGGTAGATGCGCGCCGAGTCGAACAGACGCCGGATGTGTGGCTGGATGCGGAACAATGCCGGGCCGCGCGGCGTGGCGTAGGCGCGAATTCCCTCGAAGACCGACGAGCCATAGTGCAGCGCGTGCGTCATGACATGCACCGTCGCCTGCTCCCATGGCACGAGTTGCCCGTTGAACCAGATCACCTTCGACGCGTTGATCGACGGCATGTGTGCATCCTCCTCGATGCCACCGGCGGTGGCACGCTCACGGCGTATCGGCGGCAGCCGTGCCGCCGGCGCGGGTCGTGGCAGCGGGCGCCGCGTTGGCGCTCGCGTGCCAGCATGGATAGCTCCCGAAGATCTTGAGCAGGCCGACGCGGCAGCGCACGCGTTCGAGCGCCGCCGCAACCGGTGCATCCGTGCGGTGGCCATTCAGATCGACCAGGAAGATGTAGCCCCCCAGCACGTCCTTCGATGGCCGCGATTCGAGCCGGGTGATGTTGAGGCCGACGCTGGAGAACTCCAGCAGGGCATCGACCAGGATGCCCGGCCGGTCGCGCTCGCTGAAGCCGAAGCACAGGCTGGTCTTGTCGTCGCCGGTGGGCGGGTGGTCGGTGTGGGACAGCCGGATGAAGCGCGTGACATTCTCGGCGCGATCCTGGATGTCGCGGGCGATGACCGTCGCACCGGCGAGGACGGCGGCGCGCTCGGTGCTGATCGCCGCCGCGCCGCGCTCATCGGCCAGCGCCTCGACCGGCGCCGTGCTGTTGCTGAGCGAGGCGACGGTCGCCACGCCGGGCAGCACGCGCTCGATGAACCGGCGGCACTGGCCGAGCGACTGGGGATGGCCGTAGAGCACCCGCACCTGGGGCAACTGCATGCCGGCGCGCGCCACCAGCACGTGCCGCACGGGCACCACCGTCTCGCCCGAGATGCGCAGCGCCGTCTCGTGGATCAGCAGGTCGAGCGTCGTGGTGACGCCACCCTCGAGCACGTTCTCGATCGGCAGCACGCCGTGGCGCGCGGCTCCCGTCTCGACGGCGGTGACGACCGCCGGCATCGTCGCGAGCGGCAGCAGCGGCGTCGCCGCGTCGCCCCAGACGAGCGCGGCGATCTCGCTGTACGAGCCGGGCGGCCCGAGATAGGCGATGCCGCTCACTCGGCGCCCGCATTCTTGCCGAACAGATCGACGGCGTAGCTCGGCGCGTGGCGGTCGTAGCCGGCGGCGTAGGCCGCCGCCTCGGCGCTGAGGCGCTGCTGCCGCGCGGCGATCAGGCGGTTGAGCGCGCTCATGTACGCCTCGGCCGCCGCCACGATCGTGTCGGTGTTGATGCTGTGGCCGCTGTAGATCTGCGGGCCACGATGCCGCCCGACGCGGTATTCGCCCGACGCCGGCGCCGCACCCGGCTCGCGGATGCGCACCGACACCTCGGCCACCGCGTCGATGCCCTCGGTGACCGCCTTGATCGAGAACTCGAGCAGTTCGACCGAGCGGCCGACCACCGAGTCGATCGCCTTGTAGATCGCGTCGACCGGGCCGGTACCATGGGCGGCGGTGGTGTGCACCTGGCCGTCGGGGTCGGCGATGCGCACCGTCGCCACCGGCGTGACGCCCGTGCCGCAGGTGACCTGCACATGCTCGAGGCGGAAGATCTCGGGCGTGTGCTGCGCCTCGCCCGCGATCAGCGCCTCGAGATCGCGGTCGTCGATGACCTTCTTCTTGTCGCACAGCTCCTTGAAGCGGCGGAACAGCTTCTGAAACTCGTCCTCGCTGTCGAATTCGTAGCCCATCGCCGCCAGTTTGGTGCGAAACGCATTGCGCCCGCTGTGCTTGCCCAGCACCAGTGCGTTGCCGTCGAGCCCGATCGTCGTCGCATCCATGATCTCGTACGTCATGCGGTGCTTCAGCACGCCATCCTGGTGAATGCCGGACTCGTGGGCGAACGCGTTGGCGCCGACGATCGCCTTGTTCGGCGGCACCGGCATCGCCGTGATCGTGCTCACCAGGCGGCTCGCCCGCGCCAGTTCGCGCGTGTCGATGGCGGTATCGATGCCAAAGAACGCCCGGCGCGTCTTCAGCGCCATGGTGACTTCCTCGAGCGAGGCATTGCCGGCGCGCTCGCCGATGCCGTTGATCGTGCACTCGATCTGCCGTGCACCGGCGCGCACCCCCGCCAGGCTGTTGGCCACCGCCATCCCCAGATCATCGTGACAGTGGGTCGAGATCGTCACCTGCTCGATGCCGGGCACATGGCGCCGGATGCCCTCGATCAGCGCGGCATATTCCTCGGGCGTCGCAAAGCCGACGGTATCCGGAATGTTCAGCGTCGTCGCGCCCTCGGCCACAACTGCCGCCAGCATCTGCCAGACGTACTCGGGTTCCGAGCGGGTGGCATCCATCGGCGAGAACTCGACATCCTCGCACAGCGAGCGCGCATACCGCACCGCATCGCGCGCCCGCTCAAGGATCTCGGCACGCGTCGAACGAAACTGATGCTCGATGTGGATGTCCGACGACGAGATGAACGTATGGATGCGCCGCTTCGCCGCCGGCTGGATCGCCGTCCAGGCACGATCGATGTCGGCGCGGTTGGCCCGCGCCAGCGCCGCGATCACCGGGCCATCGGCACTGCCGACCTCCTGCGCGATCTGATGCACCGCGGCCCAGTCGCCCGGCGACGCGGCGGGGAACCCGGCCTCGATGATATCGACCCGCAGGCGCGCGAGCTGCCGCGCCACCTCGAGTTTCTCCTCGAGCGTCATGGTGCAGCCGGGCGCCTGCTCGCCATCGCGCAGGGTGGTATCGAAGATGCGTACGTGGTCCTCCATGGTGCGACGCCTCCTGTGACGCGGCGGTAGACGATGGGACGAACTGGCCGGGACAGGCTGCGCCCATCCCGGCCGCGATGGTCAGGCGCCGCCCTCGCCGGGGCGTACGTCGCGCGGGTTGACGAACGGCATCATCCGGCGCAGCTCGCGGCCGACCTGCTCGATGCGGTGATCGACGTCGGCGGCGCGGGTCGCATTGAACCGCGGCCGGCCACGGTGGTTCTCCTCGATCCAGTCCTCGGCAAAGGCGCCGCTCTGGATCTCGGCGAGCACCTGGCGCATCGCGGCGCGCGTCTCGTCGGTGACGATCCGCGGCCCCGAGACGTAATCGCCCCACTCGGCGGTGTCGGACACCGAGTAGCGCATGTAGTTGAGCCCGCCCTGATAGAACAGGTCGACGATCAGCTTGAGCTCGTGCATGCACTCGAAGTACGCCACCTCGGGCTGGTATCCCGCGTCGACCAGCGTGTCGAACGCCGACTTGACCAGCGCCGAGACGCCGCCGCACAGCACGACCTGCTCGCCGAACAGGTCGGTCTCGGTCTCTTCGGCGAAGGTGGTGAGCAGCACGCCGGCGCGGGCGCAGCCGAGGCCACGGGCGTAGGCCAGCGCGTCGGCCAGCGCGTTGCCGCTGGCGTCCTGGTGCACCGCGACCAGCGCGGGCACGCCGCCACCCTGGGTGAATACCTCGCGCACGCGGTGGCCGGGCGCCTTGGGCGCCACCATGCTGACGTCGACGCCGGCGGGCGGCACGATCTGGCCGAACCGGATGTTGAAGCCGTGGGCGAACATCAGCGTCTTGCCGGGCGTGAGGTGCGGCGCGATGGACTCGCGGTAGAGCTGTGCCTGGCCGGTGTCGGGCGTCACGATCATGATGACCTGCGCGGCGGCAGCGGCATCGGCGACCGACAGCACCCGCAGGCCGGCGGCCTCGGCTTTGGCGCGGCTGCGCGAGCCCTCGTAGAGGCCTACCACGACATCGACGCCGCTCTCCTTCAGGTTGAGCGCGTGCGCATGCCCCTGGCTGCCGAACCCGATGATGGCGACGGTGCGACCATCCAGGCGCGTGAGATCCGCCTGCTTCTCGTAAAAGATGTCTGCCATGCTCTCCTCGATGATCCTTCTGCTGTCCGGGCCACGGCCGGGCCACTCCCGGCCGCGGCGGGTGTCGTCACGGCGGTCAGTTCAGCGCAGCGCTGGGCACGGCGGCCTGGCCCGCCCCCTCGAGCACGTCGTCGGCGCCGTGGCCGCGCGCGCCGCGCACCATGGCGATGCGCCCGGTACGCATCATCTCCTTGATGCCATAGGGTCGCACCACATCGATCAGGTTCTGCACCTTCGACGGCGAACCGGTCATCTCGATCACCATGGTGCTGGTGCCGACGTCGACGATCTTGGCATCGAAGACATCGGTGAGCGCCACAATCTCGGGGCGCTTCGCCGCCGGGGCGTGGATCTTGAGCAGCGCCATCTCGCGCTCGACCGTCTGGTCCTCGGTGACGTCGCTGACCTTCACCACGTCGATCAGGCGATAGAGTTGCTTGACGACCTGCTCGACATCGTGCCACTCGATCACGATGGTGAGCCGGCTGATGCCGGCAGCCTCGCTGTGGCCGACGGCCAGGCTCTCGATGTTGTAGCCGCGCCGGCGGATGAGGCCGACCACCCGGCTCAGCACGCCCGGGCGATCCTGCACCAGGGCGACGATGGTATGTTTCTTCACAGTTGCTCCCCCGGCCGCCGCACGGCGACGGCGTTCTGCATCACCGTCACTCGTAGATCATCTCGCCGATGCTCTTGTTCTGCGGCACCATCGGGAAGACATTCACCTCGCGCTCGACGCGGAAGTCGATCAGCACCGGGCCGTCGGTGTCGTAGGCCTCGTCGATCGCTGCGGCGACATCCTCGCTGCGCTCGATGGTCAGGCCCTTCCAGCCGTAGGCTGCGGCCAGCATCGCGAAGTTGGGCCCGGAGAGCGGCGTGCCGCTGTAGCGCTTGTTCTCGAACAGCTCCTGCCACTGGCGCACCATGCCGAGGTACCCATTGTTGATGATGGCGATCTTGATGTTCCTGATGCCTTCCTGCACCACCGTCGCCATCTCCTGGTTGGTCATCTGGAAGCCGCCGTCGCCACACACGGCCCAGACGGTGTCGCCGGGATGCGCGATGGCCACGCCGAGCGCGGCCGGCACGGCGAAGCCCATCGTGCCGGCGCCGCCCGAGGTGATGTGGGTGCGCGGGCGATGCCAGTCGATCAACTGGGCGGCCCACATCTGGTGCTGGCCGACGTCGGTGCAGACGCGGTAGTTGCCCCGGCTGTTGAGCGCTGCGGTCAGGCCGCGATAGACGTCGTGGGGCGGCAGCAGCATGCCGTCGGGCCGCACCAGGTACTGCTGCTTCTGCTGGTGGCGGTCCTGCATCTCGCGGATGTGCTCCATCCAGTCGCTCGCGGCGCTGTGCAGGCTGCCCAGCGCGTCGCGGTCCGGCAGTTCGGCCAGCAGGTCGCGCAGCACCAGCCGGGCATCGCCGACGATCGGCACCGCGACGCGGACATTCTTGCCGATCTCCGATGGATCGATGTCGACGTGAATGATGCGGGCGTTGGGCGCGAAGGTGCTGGCCTTGCCGGTGACGCGGTCGTCGAAGCGCCCGCCGATGTTCAGCAGCACGTCGCATTCCTGGATGGCGCGGTTGACGTGCACCCAGCCGTGCATGCCGGGCATGCCGATGCTGAGCGGGTGATCCTCGGGGAACGAGCCGATCCCGTGCAGCGTGGTGATCACCGGGATGCGCGTCCGCTCGGCAAACTCGCGCAGGTCGTCGGAGGCGCCGGCCATGATCACGCCGTTGCCCGCCATCACCAGCGGCTTGCGCGCCTGGGTCAGCAGCCGGATGGCCTCGCGCACCTGCCGCCGATTCCCTTGGTAGGTCGGCTTGTAGCCGGGCAGATCGAAGGCAAACTCCCACGTCGGCACCGTCGCCGCGACCATCGCGTCCTTGGTGATGTCGATGAGCACCGGCCCGGGCCGGCCGGTGGTGGCGACGTGGATCGCCTCGGACATGGTGTAGGCGATGTCCTCGACGCGCTTCACCAGGTAGTTGTGCTTGGTGATCGGCATCGTGATACCGGTGATGTCGGTCTCCTGGAAGGCGTCCTTGCCGAGCACGTGGCTGCCCACCTGCCCGGTGATCGCCAGCAGCGGCGTGCTGTCCATCATCGCGTCGGCGATGGCGGTGACGAGGTTGGTGGCGCCGGGGCCGCTGGTGCCGATGCACACGCCGATCTTGCCGGTCGCCCGCGCGTAGCCTTCGGCGGCGTGCCCGCCGCCCTGCTCGTGGCGGCACAGCACGTGCCGCAGTTGGTCGCGGTATTCCCACATCGCGTAATAGAACGGCATGATCGCGCCACCCGGAATGCCGAACATGACGTCGACACCGTTGCGGATCAACACCTCACACATGATCTGGGCCCCGGTTCGCTTCTCAGACATCGCGTTCACTCCTTCATCGAAGATCGTCCATCATCGTGCTGGCTGCGAACGGCATCGGTCGCGACCGGCATCCTTCCTGGCGTCACGCCGCCACCCTGAAGTCCGTTCAGCGCCGCCGCGATCGTCGATCGACCGGGATGGGCACCGGCGCCGGAGCGAGACGCTGTGGCGAGAGCAATCGGCCGAACCAGTCTTTCAGACGCTCGAGCATCACACGTCTCCTTCTCTCGTATGCCATCCGCCTGCTGAGAAACAATCAGCCCCCCCCGGAACCGGGAGGGGCTGTCGGTCGCGCGTCGTCTCACTCGTCAGCTACCCCCCAAACACCAATGAGCCCTCAAGGAGGACTACAAGAAGGAGGAGGATGCTGCTGATGATCGTTCGGCGCTGTCGCATGTCACACCTGCAGTCAATTGACGCACCGGTATTGTAGCCGGAAATGGATGGGCTGTCAACCGTGAATTGCCCGGGAAGAGGAGAGACACAGGGTGGAACCTTGCCTCCCGTCCCCCGCCCCTTCGTGTCTTCGTGTCTTCGTGTCTTCGTGTGACACCCGCCGTCCCCCGTCCCCCGCCCCTTCGTGTCTTCGTGTCTTCGTGTGACACCCGCCGCCTCCCCGTCCCCCGCCCCGCCTCCCGTCCCTCGCCCCTTCGTGGCTTCGTGGCTTCGTGTGAGCCCGTCTCCCGTCTCCCGCCCCTTCGTGGCTTCGTGTCTTCGTGTGAGCCCGAGCCCTGGTGGGCATCCCGCAGCGCCTGGACGTGCGCTTGTCGCAGGCGATTGACTCACCGGCCCCGCTGTGACAGAATGCACGCAATGTGTGCCGCCAGCCGTCGGGAGGGTGTCATGACCGAGAGCCACCGCGAGCCGATCGCCCAGAGCAAGCTGCACTGGTATCGCGTCCCGATCGACCGGGCGCTGCTGGCCGAATTGAACCGCCGCAGCGATGCCTGGGGCTTCGCGCAGACGCTCGGGCATCTCGGCATCATCATGGCGACGGGTGCGCTGGCATGGTTCGTGGCGGCACAGCAGGCCTGGTGGTGGCTCGCGCCCTGCCTGTTCCTGCACGGGACCGTCTATGCCTTCCTGCTCAATGGGTTCCATGAGTTGTGCCATAACACGGTCTTCAGGACGCGCGCGCTCAATCGCTGGTTTCTGTATCTGTTCAGCTTCCTCGGCGGCCTCAACCATGTGTATTTCTGGGCCAGCCATCAGGAGCATCACAAATACACGCTGCACCAGCCCGACGACATGGAGGTCGTGCTGCCGGTCTCGATCACGCTGGGCAGTCTGCTGAAGACGGCATTCATCAATCCGGTGGGCGTCGTCGAGCGGTTTCGCAGCTGGATCACGCTCAGCCGCGGGGTCTTCGAGAACGAGTGGCAGCGCATCCTGTTCGCCGAGGGGAAGCGCGAATCGCCGGCTGCGCTGTTTGGCTGGGCGCGGGTCCTGCTGGTCGGCCACGGGCTGATCATTGCGCAGGCGTTCGTCACTGGCTGGTGGATGCTGCCGGTGCTCTGCACCTTCGCGCCATTCTACGGTGGATTGCTGCTGTTCCTGTGCAACAATACCCAGCACGTCGGGCTGCGCGATGAGGTGGAAGATTTCCGCCTGTGCACCCGCACGATCTCTCTCAACCCGGTGGTGCAGTTCCTCTACTGGCACATGAATTTCCACATTGAGCATCACATGTACGCCGGCGTGCCGTGCTACCGGCTGGCGCGGCTGCATCGCGCCATCAGGCACGAACTGCCGCCGACGCCCAACGGTCTGGTGGCGACCTGGCGCGAGATCATCCGCATTCTGCGCCGCCAGCAGCGCGAGCCGGCCTATCAGTTCACGCCCGAGGTGCCGGCACACGCACGAGAGTTGCGACCGCTCGCGGAGTGATGGCTGCCCTGGCGCTGCCGTCCGGTACGTGCGCCGCCATGGTCTGGGTGCGGTGTGATCGGCAGGCGGCCAGCGCGCTGCGCGCTCAGGCCGGGCGCGGCGCGTCGGCATGCCGATGTGCCGGTGATGGCGCGGCGCGTGCCTATGCCCCGGGATCTTGCCGATTCCTGGATCATACGCTGATCACGGCCTGCCGTCGCGCCACAGTTCGTGCTACACTGGTCCCCAGTGCTGGCAAGCGCTGCACGACGTGTCCGGCTCGCCCGGCCCCCCGGCCACCTGGCTGCGGCGCGTGCATGCTCCGCTGATGGCGCGTCGTTCGTGATGCACGATCCCGCGTCGCTGCGCATGATGCTGCGCATCCGCCCGGCACACCAGCGTGCCGCCACGATCCATACGACGGAACCCGGCCGTGAGCAGCGTAATGCAACGTACGCCGCAGCGGATTGCGGTACTCATCATACGGAGCGACCATTGATGCACCATCAGCACAACGATCCGGCACACGCCGCGGAGCATGCCGCGCTGGCGCAGACTGTGGCACAGACCACCGGGCCAGCGGATGATGTGCCGCAGACCATCGTGGCCGCCATGCTGGCGGCGGCGTCGGCCGCTGGTGCGGGCATCGATCACTATCGGGCGATGGTGAATGCGATGACCGACGAGATGATCGTCGAAGCCAGCATGACGCTCCTCACAGCCGCCGAGGTTCCTTCGGTTGCGCTGCGCTTTGCCCTGCGGATCGGCTTCATCCAGCGCCACTGGCCCGAGGTCTACGCGCTGGTCGGCACACCACAGGAGCCCGAATGGCACCCGGAAGGTGATGTCTGGCAGCACACGCTGCAAGTCGTCGATGCGGCCGCCAGCATCGCCGAGCGCGAGATCGCCGCTGGCCGTCTGCGCGACACCGACCGGCTGGTCCTGATCGCCGGCGCGTTGTGTCACGATCTCGGCAAACCGGCCACGACAGCCACGATTGACGGCAGAATCACATCGCGCGGCCATGAAGACGCCGGCGTGCCGCTCGCACGGGATTTCCTGGATCGGGTAGTCCGCCAGCCGGCGCTCACACGGCACGTCCTGCCACTGGTCGCAGAGCACATGCGCCCGCCATTGCTGTATCAGAGCGAACAGCGCGGCGAGTCGCAGCACCGCGCCGTCAGAGCGCTCGAGCGGCGGCTGCGCACTGGCAAGCCGGGCTTGTACCCCGACGGCGGATCATCGCTGTACCTGCTCACACTGATCGCTGAAGCCGATCAACGGGGCCGGAACCCGCACGGCACGACGCCGCTGGCGCGCCATCAGGTGCAGGGTTGTGACGAATGGCGCAGTTGGATGCTGGATCACCACGAGGCATTGCAGCGCACGGCACAGCCAGCGACACCATACATCACTGCCAGTGATCTGCTCGAGCAGACATCGATCGGTGCAGGCCCGGCGCTGGGCGTCGTGCTGACATGCGTCGAGCTCGATCAGCGCGATGGCCTGGTCGCCAGCCCGGCAGAAGCCGTGCAGCGTGCGCAGGATCATTACGAGCGGCTGTCGCGCTATGTCGAACAGACGGCTGCTGATGCGCACCGTGGCTGGAGCGACCTCAGGCGGCGAGACGACCCACGTTGCGTTGCGCCCGGCGCCGCCAGCACGCCAGCAGCATCGGCCAGCCATCCCCAGCCACCAGGGCGCCGTCGACGTTCCTGAAGCCCTGCCGCAGACCCTGTGTTCTGGGTGTTGCTGGCGGCGAAGTCACCCCGAGCCCCCACCGTGCCGTCGACGGAGCCCTACCCAGCCACCGCACGTGCTTGCGGATGGCGGCGGGGCGTGCTATTGTGAGACGGCGCATCGTGCCCGATGCGCCACGAGGGAGGAGCACAGCGGTGAGCCAGCGGCACAGCCCGGCGCTCGCACCGTGGGCCACAGTCATCTCGCGGGCCGTCCAGGATCCGCAGCCGATCGCCGAGGATGCGCTGTTACTGGTACGCGACCCGATCGGGCAGCCGATCCGGCAGGCCGCGCCGCGCGCCGGCGTGACCGCGCGCGAAGCCGGCGTGCTGATGCTGCTCTATCCGGTCGATGGGCGCATCACCATGCCGCTCACCCTGCGCAGCCGCCACCTCGCGCAGCATCGCGGCGAGGTGTCGCTGCCCGGCGGCGCGATCGACCGGCACGACGACGGGCCGATCGGCGCGGCGCTGCGCGAGAGCGACGAGGAGCTCGGCATCAGCGGTGGCGACGTGTGCGTGATCGGCAGCCTGACGCCGATCTACACCGCCCGCAGCAACTACCGCATCCATCCCGTCGTCGGCATCGCCCACGCCGCACCGGCGTTTCGCATCAATCGCGCCGAAGTCGAGCGCGTCATCACCGTGACGCTCGACGCACTGCTCGACCCAGCGCTGGTAGCATGGGAGCGCCGGCGCTTCGAGACCGGCGAGTACACCGTGCCGTATTTCGCCATCGATGGCCAGCGCGTCTGGGGCGCGACCGCGCTCATGCTGAGCGAGTTCATCGCGCGGCTGCGCCGCAGCGCCGATGGCGTGATGCCGCCGCCGCACGACGAGATACAGGGAGGTTGATATGCCAGGACGCACCGTTCGCAAGCTCGCCGGCATCGCCCTCGGCGTCGCCGCCGGAGTTGCCGGCATCGGCGCGTATGCCGCGCTGCGCCGCCCACTGCCACAGGTCAAGGGGCATGTGCGCATCCCGGCGCTGAGCGGCCCGGTCGAGGTGATCCGTGACCGCTGGGGCGTGCCGCACATCTCGGCCCAGTCGGCGGCCGACCTGTTCCTCGCCCAGGGGTATGTCCACGCCCAGGACCGCCTGTGGCAGATGGAGTTCCAGCGCCGCGCCGCCAGCGGCCGGCTGGCGGAGATCTTCGGCGCCGTCGCACTCGATTCGGATCGCTTCATCCGCATCCTGGGCTTCACGCGCGTCGTCGAACGCGAGACCGCCCTGCTCTCCGCCGAGGTTGCCGGCCTGGTCGATGCCTATGCGCGTGGCGTCAACGCATTCATCGACCAGCACCGGCACCGCCTGCCGGTCGAATTCACCCTGCTGCGCATCGATCCGCGCCCGTGGACGATGGCCGACGTGCTGGTGTGGAGCAAGATGATGGCGCTGCAGCTGGCAGGCAACTGGCGCAGCGAACTCCTGCGCGCCCGCATGGTCGCGGCAGTCGGCGCCGACCGTGCCGCCGCGCTTGAGCCGCTGCCCGCCGATGGGCCGCTGATCGTGCCGCCGGGCGCGCGCTACACCACCGATCTGGGCGCTGCCGCGCTGCAGCTCGCCGCCGGTGCCCGACGCTACCTCGCCGATGCCGCCGGCCAGGGCAGCAACTCGTGGGTCGTCGCCGGATCGCGCAGCACGTCGGGCGCGCCGCTGCTGGCCAACGATCCCCATCTGGCAGTCACCATCCCGGCCCTGTGGTACGAGAATCACCTGCACGGCGGCGGGTTCCACGTCACGGGCGCCAGCATCCCCGGCATGCCGGGCGTGGTCATCGGCCACAATGCACACATCGCCTGGGGGGTGACCAACGGGATGAACGATGTGCAGGATCTGTATCTCGAACGGTTCGATCCACAGGACCCGACCGGCCGGCGCTACGAGGTCGACGGCGCGTGGCAGCAGGCCGAGCTGGTGCGCGAGGAGATCATGGTGCGCGGGCGCGCCGAGGTGCACATTGAGGATGTGCTGATCACCCGGCATGGCCCGATCATCAATCGCCTGATCGGCGCGGGCGCGGCAGAGCCACCGCTGGCGCTGCGCTGGACGGCGCTGCAGCCGGGGCGCCTGTTCGAGGCGGCGTTCGGCATCAACCGCGCGCATGACTGGGACAGCTTTCGTACGGCGCTGCGCGACTGGTCGGCGCCGGCGCAGAACTTCAGCTACGCCGATGTGGCCGGCCATGTGGGGTACCAGCTGGCCGGCGATATCCCGCGCCGGCCGCATCACGATGGCCGGTTGCCGGTGCCCGGCTGGAACAGCGCCTACGAGTGGGACGGCATGGTGCCGCCAGACGAGCTGCCGCATGCGTATGATCCTGCCGACGGCCTGATCATCCACGCGAACAACCGCATCGTCGCCGACGATGCGCTGATCCCCGGCGAGTACCTGAATGGCTATCGCGCCGATCGCATCCGCGAGCTGCTGCTGCACACCGACCGTCATGACCGCGAGACGTTTGCCAGGATCCATGGCGATCGCTACAGCGTGCCGGGCATGCAGATCGCCGCACTGGTCGGCCGCCTGCCGACGCCGACGCTGATCGCCCGCCAGGCGCGCGCCATCCTGGCGGCGTGGGACGGCGATCTGACGGCCGAGAGTGCGGCCGGCCTGATCTATGCGCACCTGCGCCAGCGCCTGCTCAAGGCGGCGTTCGCCGACGTCGCGGCCACGATGCGCATCGAGATCGGCCTGGGTGCGTTTGCCGCGCTGCCGGGCTACGACTTCATGCAGCGGGCGCTGCCACAGCTGCTCGGGCAGCTGGCTGCGGGCGATGGCCGCATGCTGCCGCCCGGCACCACGGTCGAGACGGTGCTCGCCGAGGCCTGGGCGACCGCGCTGAGCGAGATCGTCGCCGAGCATGGCTCGCAGGTCGAACGCTGGCGCTTCGGCGCGTCGCACCGCCTCGATCTGCGGCACGCCCTCGGCTCGCTGGCGCCGCTGTCGCGGCTGCTCAATCGCGGCCCGTTCCCGTTGGGCGGCGATGTCGACACGGTGAACATGGCCAACTTCCCCCGCGAGTATGCCGGCCTGCCGGCCTATGTCGCACCGTCGTACCGCCAGATCTGTGATGTCCATGACTGGGACCAGAGCCGCAGCATCCAGCCGGTGGGCCAGTCGGGGCAGCCGGGCAGCCCGCATTACGCCGACTTTGTGCAGCCCTGGCTCGAGGTGCGCTATCACCCGATGCTCTGGAGCCGTACGAGCATCGCGGCGGCGACGGTGGCGACGCTGTGGCTCGAGCCGGGGCGCTGAGCCGGCGCAGCACGAGGAGGCTGGTCGATGGAACGCGTCGCCGACTACCCCCGGCCGCCCCGGCTGGAGCCGGGCACGCGGCGGGTGCGCGTCTGGTTTGGCGGCGTCTGCATCGCCGATAGCCGGGCGTGCTGGCGCGTGCTCGAGACATTCCATCCGCCGACGTGGTACATCCCGGCCGATGCGGTGCGGCGCGATCTGCTGAGCGTCGCGCCGCGCCAGTCATTCTGCGAGTACAAGGGTGTGGCACACTACGTGACGCTGACGCTCGACGGGCGCTCGAGCGACCAGTGCGGCTGGTGTTACCCCGCGCCGGCCGCGCCATACCAGGCGCTCGCCGGCGCGATCGCCTTCTACCCGCAGCGCGTCGATGCGTGCGAGGTCGACGGTGAACTGGTTCGCCCGCAGCCGGGCGACTACTACGGCGGCTGGATCACGGCCGATGTGATCGGTCCGTTCAAGGGCGAGCCGGGCACCGACCACTGGTAGCGCATCGTGGGCGATGCGTCGATGCGAACGTCGCCGGCTGGCGCGCCAGGCGCTACGAGGCGCGACGCCACCGTCACGTGATGCACACCGGCGTCCGTTGCCCTGCCGCGCTGCCAGCCCGGCGGGAAGCAGGCTGCCGTGCGGCGCGCAGACCGCTACTCCCCCCCAGTCCTTCATGGTTCCGCTGAGGCGCGTGGCGCGCAGCGACGGCTGCCGCGCCTGCCGTTCCTGCGGCGCTTCCGGCAGGTGAATCGACGGTACGCGCCCGCCCGCATGGCGCATCCCCGGTGGCAGCGTGCCGGCCACCGAAGCGCGCGCCCGCTCCTCCATCCAGGGCTACGCTTGACAGACAGAACCATACACTGTATAGTTTCATGACACCGATGCAAGGAGCCACGATGGCACGACCGACGAAGCAGCAACGGCACCCCGATCTCAGGCACGCGATCACGCGCGCGGCATGGCAGCAGATCGCGACGGCGGGCGCGTCAGCGCTCTCGTTGCGCGCCATCGCGCGCGCGCTATCGATCAGCGCGCCGGCGATCTACCACTACTTCCCCGACCGGGACGCGCTCGTCACGGCGCTGATCATCGAGGCCTACACCTCGTTCAGCGACCACCAGCACGCGGCATACCGCGCGCTGGGCGACGACGACGGCGTCGGGCGGCTGCGGGCGACCGGGCTGGCATACCGACAGTGGGCGCTGGCGCATCCGCAGCACTACCAGTTGATCTTCGGCGCGCCGATCCCCGGCTACCACGCGCCGCCCACGGTGATCCCGGCGGCGACCCAGGCGCTGCGCCCGCTGCTGGGCGTCGTCGAGACGCTCCGCCGGCTGGGCCTGCTGCGGTCGGCCGGCGTGCCGCTGCCGCCGTCCGTGGTCGGGCTCGCCGGCGCGCCACCGCTGCAGTTCGACGCGTGCGCCATCGAGTCGCTCGGCGTCGCGCTGCTGATCTGGAGCCGCGTGCACGGGCTGGTCTCGCTGGAGCTCGGCGGGCAGTTGCCGCTCGGCGGCATCACCGGGGGCGAGCTGTACCGCCACGAGCTCGATGCGATCGAGCGCCAGTTCATCGGGGCAGATCGGGATGCGGCGGCACCCGGGCAGCGAGGAGATTCAGCATGACTCCGGTGTTCAACGGGCGGTTCACCGCCGAGACCGATCAGCCATTCGTCGTATTCCTGATCGGCATGCGCATCAACCGCTGGTGGCGCCCCGATCGCTGGGCGCCGGTGGCGCTGGCGATGGGGCCGATGCTCCGCCGGCTATTCGCCGACAGCTCGCAAGGCCTGCTGCACGTCGAGACCTGGTGGAACCTGCGCGGCCCGGTGCTGGTGCAGTACTGGCGCTCGTTCGAAGCCCTCGAGGCGTTCGCCCGTGATCCCGCCGAACCGCACCTCGGCGCGTGGCGGCGCTTCAATCAGGCGGTCGGTGCCGACGGCAGCGTGGGCATCTGGCACGAGACCTACCTGATCGATCCCGACCGCTACGAATGTGTCTACGGCAACATGCCACGGTTCGGCCTGGCCGCTGCGACCACGCACGTCGCAGCCGTCGGGCGCCACCGCACCGCGCGCAGCCGGCTCGGCGGCGCGTCGGCTGTGCCGGCGGTATACGGCGCCACCGCTGCAGCGCAGGGGGGTTCGGCGCCGGATTGAACGCGCCGTGGCCGGCGCGCACCGCACGAATCGCATTGCACAGCACAGGAGGGCGCATGTTCTGGCTGAACTCGCTGATGGCCAGTCTTCATCACCTGGCGGCATTCACGCTGACCGCGTGCCTGGTCTACGAGTGGATCTCGTTCCGGGCGACCATGCCGGCGGTCGTCGCACGCCGCATCCAGCGCGTCGATCTGTGGTATGGCATCTCGGCGGCGGTGATGCTGGTGGCGGGCGTGCTACGGGTGATCTACTTCGCCAAAGGCGCCGATTTCTACATCAACAGCCCGCTGTTCTGGGTGAAGACGGCGCTGTTCGTCGCCGTAGGCCTGCTCTCGATCATCCCGACGGTCGCGTTCCTGCGCTGGCGCGTGCCGGCCGATGACCAGCCGCTGGTGGTGCCGGGCGACGAAGCGCGCCGTATCCGCCTCGTCCTCAACCTGCAACTCGGCGGGCTCGTACTGATCCTGCTGGTCGCGCCGGCGATGGCACGCGGCATCGGCCTCAACTGACGGGCAGCGCCGTGCGGGCGCGGCGCGCGGTCAGCGCGGCGGGCCGGTTCGTTCGACGATCTGCGGCGTACCGCTGCGGAAGGCGATCACGATCGTATTGCTGCGCAGCTCGTCGGCGACCTCGGCCGCACCCAGCACGATCGGGCGCGGGCGTTCGCCGCAGGCCAGGCGCACCGCCGCGCGGGCATGTGGCGCCGCGACCGGCGGGTCGATGATCAACGCACGGTTGAGCGCCGGCCCGGCGCAGGTGTCGCGCGCCAGCAGATAGAGCGCGTGCCCTGGCGCGGCGCCGGCCGCGAAGGCTGCCTCGCGCTGCCGGATCTCGAGCGTGGCGCCGATGCAGGCCAGCGCCACGAGCAGCCACGCCAGCCGCCGCCAGCGCGGCGCGACGGTGCGCCATTGCCATGCTGCCACTCCCGCCGCGCAGGCCACTGCCAGCGCCAGGTAGCGCGAATCCGGCGGCGAGACGAACGGCGCGGCCGGCAGCAGCACGCCCGCCAGCACCACGCCGACGCCGCGCCAGGCCGGCCGACGCCAGGCGGCACCCGCCAGCAGCAGCGCCAGCACGCCGCCGAGCACCACCAGCCATGCGGCATCGGCGGCCACCGTGCCCGGCAGCGGCGCCACCAGCAGCGCCAGGCCGCGCGCCAGATTGGCAGGGATGTGCCAGCCGATAGCATACTGGCTGGCAGCCACTAGCTCGTTCTGGCGCACAAACCAGAGCTGCACCGCACCATACAGCAGCCCCAGCACCACCAGGCCGGCAGTGCGGCCGCGCGGCAGCGCGCCGTCGCGCAGCAGGCTGGCGACCGGCAGCGCCAGCGCCAGCGACGCGCCACTCTCCTTGGTGAGCAAGCCCAGCGCCACCGCCAGCAGCGCACCGCCCGCCGCCAGCCACCCGGGCGTCAGCCACAGATGCAGGCTCACCAGCGCGAGGCCCAGCAGGATCAGGTCGCTCTGGGCCGAGATCCAGACCACCGCCTCGAACGGCGCGGGATGCACCAGCAGCGCCAGCAGCGCCAGCAGCGCCGCAGCGCCATCGCGCGTCAGGCGCCACACCAGCAGCGCCAGCAGCGCACCGGCCGCCAGCCACAGCAGCAGCGACACGAGATGCCAGCCCGGCGGATCCGCGCCGAACACCCGCCACCAGCCGGCAAACCAGAACCACATCACCGGCCGGAAAAAATGCGTCTGCGCCGGATCGAACGCCGCGGCCCACAGCGCGGCCGGCTCGGCGAGCCGGGCGCGCAGCAGCCACTCGAAGTCGTCGGCGGCGAAGCCACGCGCCGGCAGCGCGCCGTACGCCAGCCAGACGGCCAGCGCTCCCGCCAGCGCCATCGCACACGCCACGGCGACGCGTCGCATCATCACACCTGGCCCAGCCGCAGTGTCGGCGCCACATCGCACGCCAGACCGTGGGCCAGGCCGGGCGCCTGGCGCCAGAACGCCGCCGCCGCGATCATCGCCGCGTTGTCGGTACACAGCGCCAGCGGTGGAATCCAGACCGGCACCGGCGCCTGGGCCAGCAGCGCCGCGCGCAGCCGCTGATTGGCTGCCACGCCACCCGCCAGCACGATGCCGCCGACCGCCAGCCGCCGCGCCGCATCGCACGTCTTGCGCACCAGCACATCGACCACCGACTCCTGGAACGCGGCGGCCAGCCCGGCGCGCTGCGCGTCGTCGAGCGTCGGGCCGGCAGCGCGCACCTGGTGCAGCACCGCCGTCTTCAGGCCGCTGAACGAGAAGTCGTCGCTCTCGCGCAGCCAGGCGCGCGGCAGCGGCGCCGCGCCCGTCGCGCTGCGGGCCGCCCGCTCGATGGCTGGCCCGCCGGGAAACCCCAGGCCCAGCAGCCGCGCGACCTTGTCGAACGCCTCGCCCGCCGCGTCATCGCGCGTCTGGCCCAGCACCTGCAGCGCGCCCGCATCGGCCAGATGCGCCAGCAGCGTGTGTCCGCCCGACACGATCAGCACCACCAGCGGTGGCCGCGGCGGTTCGCGCCCGCTGCCATCATCGAGCCAGCTGGCATAGACATGCGCCTCCACGTGGTTGACGGCGATCAGCGGCAGGCCACGCGCCCATGCCAGCCCCTTGGCAGCATGCAGGCCGGTCAGCAGCGCACCGGCCAGCCCCGGGCCCCGCGTCGCCGCCACCGCATCGATCGCCGACCAGCCCGCCTCCAGCGGCGCCAATGCCGCCCGCACCACCGCGTCGAGCGCCAGGATGTGCTGCCGCGACGCCACCTCGGGAACCACCCCGCCGAAGCGGCGGTGGATGTCGATCTGCGACGCGACGACATTCGACACGATCACGCGGCCGTCGCGCACGACCGCCGCCGCCGTCTCGTCGCACGACGTCTCGAGCGCCAGGATGGTGCGCAGCGCCGGACTGAGGCTCATGGATCCTCCTGTGGCACGAGCAGCGCCGCCAGCGCACAGCGCCGCAGCTGGCGCGCGACCGCTTCGGCGATGCCGATGCCCGGCTCGAGCGCCGGCAGCGCGCCGGCGGCCAGCCACCCGGCCACCAGGTGCTCGAGCGCCGCAATGCTGTGTCGGCCATCGCAGGACTGGCACAACGCCTGGCCGAGTGGATCCAGATCCAGCACCTCGTGATAGCGATTGGTGACCTCGGCGCCGCGGCTGGCCTGCCAGCGCACCAGCGGATCGACCAGCGGCGCCGTGCCGGGAGCCGCCGCCACCGGCGTCGCGCCGAGCCGCAGCGTCACCAGGCTGGTGCTGCGCGATGCCGCCACCAGCAGCGTCGCCGCCAGCGAGCGCCGCGCGGCAGCATCGGGCGTCAGCCCGGCTGCGCGGCACGCCTGCGCGAACAGCTCGTCGAACGGCAGCGCCGCCGGCCAGCAGGCCGACAGCAGCCGCATGCCAGCCTGCGACACCGCGTCGAGCGCATCGAAGCTGGCGCCGCTGCTGACGCCAAACCGCACCGCACCCGGCGCCGCATCGTCGGCCTCGATGGCCACCGCCCGCGAGCTGATGGTCAGCCCCATCAGCCGCTCGGGCGTGATGCGCCGCCCGGGCGCCTGCGCAGCGCGCCGCAGCAGGCTCTGGCGAAACGTCGCGCCGCGCAGCACGTCGAGGAACAGCTCGGTGTCGGCTGCGTCGCCCGACAGCTCGGCCACGTGGTCGAGCGCGCTGCGCGGAATGCCGCCGGGGAACAGGCTGGGGAAATGGGCATCGCCGAGGTAGTGCAGCCCGTGGCTGGCGGCATGCGCCATGAACGCGCTGACGTACACCGGGTCGTTCACCGCCTCCAGGTGATCGTGCAGCAGATAGGCCGCCGCATCATCGCCCAGGCGGGTCAGGATCTGCTGCAGGCGCCGCGCGTACAGCCCGAGCACCCGGTAGCACGGATCGCTCGTATCGCCCTGATGCCGCGTGAGAAGCTCGATCACCTCCTGGGCGGCGACGACGCGCTCGGCGGGCGTGGTGGCGTCGCGGCCATGATGCAGCATCAGCTCGCGGATCGCGCCGTGCAGATGCCAGCCGGGCAGCGTGTTGTAGCTGATGTATGCGATGCCCGCCTCGCTGAGATGGCGGCCGACCAGCGCCATCAGCGCATCACGCACCGCCGCCGGCACCCATGAATACACCCCGTGGACGATGATGTAGTCGAACGAGCCCCAGTCAGCCGGCGCATCGCACAGGTCGAGGCAGCTGACCTGCACGTTGGCGAGGCCGAGCGCGGCGATGTGCGCCTGGGCGCGGGCCACCTGCCGTGCGGACCGGTCGATGCCGACGAACGTCGCGTCGGGCAGGCGCGCCGCCATCGGCAGCAGGTTGCCGCCCGCGGCGCAGCCGATCTCGAGCACGCGCGCCGTGGCGGGCGCCGGCGGCTCGACGCCGAGCAGCGTCGCCACCGCGGCGATCTGCGGCGGGTACGTCTCGGGCACGGTGCTGTCGGGATAGGGCACCTCGTCGTATGCATCCATGCGGATCGCCCTCGCGCTGCGGCCCGCGCCGACACCCGGCGCCCGCTGATTGTACCACGGCGACGCCGTGGCCGCCGGCCGGCGCCAGCCGCACCGGGCGCGGCCAGCGTCGGTCGACGCTGGTGCAGCGGGCCGCCATGACCAGCGCGCCAGCCACTCCGGCGCCACGCGGCCAGCACGCCAGGCAGCGGCGGGCCGCGTGTCTGCGCTGCGCGCCCCGTCGGCATCTGGCTGCGATCGTCGCCCAACGCGACCTCCGTACGTCGTGCGAGCCGTGCGTGCGTCTCCTACTGCGCGGCATTCGCCTCGGGCCGCCGCAGGTTGGCCAGGCTGTAGCGAGCCGAACCTGCTGTCGTACCACGGTCGTGATGCATGCGTCCGCCACGGGCGACCGCCAGGGTCGCCCCACCATGCCTGCAGGAACTCCGCGGCCCACTGACGGCGCCCTACCAGCCGCAAACCACTGCCACCCCCGATCCGTATGGATCAGTGGTATGCTGGAGGCATCTGGTGGTGTACATCGACAACGAGCAGAAAGGAGCAGCGTCGTCCCTGCGCGTCACGACACTGCCGCGCACCAGACGGCCATATCGCATGGGATGGTCATTTCGCATCGCGCGGATTGCCGGGATCGACATCCGCGTCCATCTCACCTTTGCGCTGATCCTGGCGCTCGGCGCCTATGGCGGCTGGCTCGGCGACGGGCCGGTCGGCGCGTTGTTCGGCATGCTGCTGATGATCCTGCTGTTCACCTGCGTCACGCTGCACGAGCTCGGCCACAGCATCGCAGCGCAGCGTTTCGGCATCCCGGTGCGCGAGATCGTGCTGCTGCCGCTCGGCGGCGTCGCATTCCTCGCGCGCAATCCGAGCAACCCGTGGCACGAGCTGATCATCGCCATCGCCGGGCCGCTGGTGAACGTGGTGATCGCCGTCGCGCTGGCGCTGGCGACCGGCACCGCCTACGCCCTCGGCGTCGTCGATCTGGCGGCGCTGCAGCTTCAGGGTGGCACATTCCCGAGCCCATCGCTGGAGGGCCTGATCTTCTGGCTGCTGCAGGCCAACATCTCGCTGGTGCTGTTCAACCTCATTCCGGCATTTCCGCTCGATGGCGGCCGCGTCTTGCGCGCCGTGCTCGCGCTGCTGATCGGCATGCCGCGCGCCACCCGCATCGCCGCACTCGTCGGCCAGGTGTTCGCGGTCGGGTTCGGCGTGATCGGCGTGCTCACCGGCAATCTGGTGCTGGCGCTGGTGGCGATCTTCATCTTCCTCGGCGCCGGCCAGGAGAACGCCGAGGGCCAGGTGCGCACGATGCTGGCGACCCATCGGGTCGGCGATGCCTACAACCGGTATGCGCTGACCCTCGACATCGGTGACCGGGTGAGCAAGGTGGTGGATTATCTGCTGACCAGCTACCAGCCCGACTTTGCCGTCTTGCAGCGCGGCCGGCCGATCGGTATCGTCACGCGCGAGGATGTCTTCCGGGCGCTGGCCAGCGACGCCCAGGACGGCTACGTGGCGGGCATCATGAATCGCACGATCGTGCGCGTGGTGTCGAATGCCACGCTGGAGGAGGCGCGGCAGGTGATGCTGGAGCGCGGCACGCGGGTGGTGGCGGTGTATGATGGCGAGCAGTATCTCGGCCTGGTGAGCGCCGAGGATCTCGCCGAGGCGCATGCGGTGATCACGTACCAGCAGCGGCAGGCGGCGCGGCGCGACGGCGCTGCCTGATGGCGCAGGCGGGGCTGTCGGGCGCGTGGCGCCGCATGGCCCGTCAGCCGAACAGCGGCGTCAGCGCGCCGAGACCAGCGAACGGGTTATCGCGCTCCTCGAGGCTCTCCAGCGCGACGCGATCATCGTCGCTCCAGGAGGCTCGCGCGGCGAGCTCGCAGCACGACAGGCACGCCTGCAGGTGCTGCGCGCCGCGCACGGCGTCGGGGGCACCGTGCGCCAGCAGCACCTCGCGGCAGCCCTGCAGCAGGGCGCGCTGGCGCTCGCCGGCGATATCGGCGAGTTGATGCGCCAGCGTGCGCACGCGCAGCTCGGCGCCGGCCAGTTCGCGCTGGAACGCCTGCCAGACCGGGGCACCGCCCGGTGCGCGCCAACTGCCGGGGTGCAGCGCCGGCGCTGGCCAGTCGGATGGCGGCACCGCCGCCCCCAGCGTCGTCAGGCGGACGGCCGGCTGTTCGCGGAGGTGCATCAGCAGCGTGCGCAGCCAGTGCGGGCCTTCGTACCAGCCACGCCCAAACACGGCCGCATCGAGCGGCAGCACGACCAGCGCGTCGTCGCCGGCGGACAGCGCGCCCAGGTACGCGGCGAAGTCGGCGGCATGCTCGGCGGCGCGCTGGAACGCATCGAAGGGATCATACGGCGCGCCGTCGCGCGCCAGCGTCGGCAGGCCCCAGCGTGGCTCGCGCCGCTCGCCGCGATACACCGGATCGCCGCGGTACCCCAGCGTCGGCGAACTGCAGCGCTGACCGACCGCGGCGTCGCGCGCCACTGCCGCCAGCGCGCCGGGCACCAGCCAGCAGGCGCCCGTCAGCCGATCGCCAGCGCCGAGGCTCGTCGGATCGATCACGGTGTAGCGCAGCCCCGTCGACCGCACCACCGCAGCACACTCGGGGTGCCACTGGCACTCGGGCAGCCACAGGCCCTGCGGCGTCAGCTGCAGCCGGCGCTCGACGGCGTGCACGCCCAGCCGCAGTTGCAGCCGGTCGAGCGTCGGCCAGCGTGGGTCCAGCGGTGTCGCCAGCGCCGGCATCGCCAGCAGTTCGACCGTCTGGCCGACGCACAGTTGGCGCAGCGCGCCGACCAGATCGCGGCCGAACCGGCGCTCGAACGTCATGCGCGTCGTCTGCGCCCAGTCGGCCGTATAGCGCGACAGATAGGCCAGATGCCGGTCTCCGCCGGCCCGCGCGTGCGCCAGCCGCGCCGCCTGCTCCCACTGGTCGAGCCACAGCGTGAAATGCTTCTGCACCACCGCGTCGGCGAGTTGCTCGAGCAGCACCGGCGACCACGCCAGCGTCACCGGTGCGTCGACTCCCATCGTCGCGAGCTCATCGAGCAGCTCGATCGTCGGGATGAGCGTCCACGCGATCGTCTCGTGCAGCGCCTCTTCGCCGACGATGTCGCGCCCGGGCGTGCGCACGAACGGCACATGGCACGTCAGCACCAGCGCCAGCGCGACGCTCACGCCGGCCTCGCCGCGGCGCGCAGCACCGCGATGATGAACGCCGGCACCGCGCGCACGATGCGCCGCCAGCGCCAGGGTTGTTGCAGCAGGCGATACATCCACTCGAGGCCCAGGCGCCGCATCCACGCCGGCGCGCGCGGCACGACGCCGGCGATGAAGTCGAAGGCACCACCGACGCCGATGGTGACCGGCACCTGCAGCCGCGCCAGGTTACGTGCGATCCAGCGCTCCTGGGCGCGGAACGGGTAGGCGACCAGCAGGATGTCGGGCCGTGCCGCGCGCACGCGCGCGACCAGCACATCGTCGTGTTCGGGTGCCGGATCACCGGCATGACAGCCGACGATCGCCACGCCGGGATGGCGGCTCACCGCCGTCGCGGCCACGCGCTCGGCCACGCCGGGCGCGGCGCCCAGCAGAAACAGCCGCCAGGGCCGCGCCGCCGCCTCGCGGATGATGCGCAGCGTCAGGTCGGATCCGGTGACCCGGCCGCGCAGGCGGCGCCCCAGCCGCTGTGCCGCCCACAGGACGCCGGCGCCGTCCGCGGTGGCGATGTCGGCGGCGTTCAGCACCGCGGCAAATGTCGGATCGTCGCGCGCTTCCATCAGGAATTCGGGGTTCACCGTGGCGATGCGCCGCACCTCGCGGCGCCGGATGATGTCATCGATCCAGGCGAACACCTCGTCCTCGACGACGTCGTCGATGCGGACGCCGAAGATGCGGATCGATGCCAGGCGGCGGATCGGGCGGCTGCTCATGAGTGCCCCCCTGGTGCACCGTCGAGTTGCCGCAGCAGGCCCGCGACACCGCACGCGGGATCGCGGTGCAGCGTCTCGTCGATGGTGTGATGGCACAGCACCCGGTAGCGCGTCACGCGCCAGGCCACCAGTTCGGCAAAACACCGCGCAATGGACTGGTCGCGCGTCTCGCCGGGCTGGGGCTGGTAGGCGCCGGCCCAGACGATCGGCCGCGGCGCCGCCAGGTAGCCGGCGATGCGCTGCTGCGCCGATGCCGCACCTTCGGCGAGATAGACGATGGCGGCACGCTGCCGCAGGCTGTGAAGCAGGGCGTCCGGCAGATACACGACGCTGCCCGTGCAGTCGATCACGGTCGGCTGGTGATCCAGCGCGTCGAGCGCCGCCGCGAGGACATGCGCCTCGGCGGCGAGGTAGGCGCGTTCGCGTGCGGCGAACTGCGGCGCGTCGGGCATGCCCATCCAGCCGCCGATGGCGTTCAGGTCGGCGAACGACTGCTGGTACTGCCGCGCCAGCTCGCCGGCGATCAATGCGTCACAATCGACGTGCCGGTAGCCGGCCGCGTGAAACCGCGCCGCCCAGGTGCTCTTGCCGACGCCCGACATGCCGACCAGTGCGATGATCACGCGCTACCTTCCCGCTCGTATGGGGTGCCATCCGCACGCTGATTATAGCCCATCGCGCGCCCGGGCGTACCGGATGGTGACGCCTCTTGGGGACATCGCCGTGTCACGACGCGTGCGGCGACTGCGTTGGTGGCTGGCATGGCACATGCGTTCGATCACACGGCTGTCTAGCCATGCTCCTGTGGCTGCTGGTCTCGGGGGCAGCACACAACGGAGCAAAGGATTTCGGGCACGCCGCTGTGCCGGCGCGCCTGTTCCCGAGCGGTTGAAGTTTTGACCACTCTCTGCTATAGTGGCGGCGCCGTGCGCGGAATGGAGTTTGTTCGCCAGGGTCGCGCTGCCTCGCGAACCAGCGCTTTCGCGATGGTCGTGCACGTCGAAGTGCGTGGCGTTCTGTGCTACGGGATGGCTCGCAAGCGATACTGCACCGTGGTACGCGTGTCACGTCTGGTATATGAGTCTGTGGGTGTGCCTGATACTGCTACATGGTCGTCTTGATGCTGGATAGTGCAATATGAGTAATCGAGGTGATGTTCGTGGCTAATTTTCCTGACTATGCAGAGTTTGTTCAAGAATTTCTCAATGCCGGATATACATGTCGAGTGATGCACTCTGGTGCACTTCCACCTAACAACGTTCTGTTTCTACGGCACGATATTGATTTTGATGTAGAATACGCGTTACAGATGGCTAAAATCGAGGCTAGTCTCGGTGTAGTTTCAACCTATTTTTTCATGCTGACAAGCGATTCGTACACGCTGCTGTCTGCCGGAAATATCAAGCGCGTGCGTGAAATCGCGCAGCTTGGCCATAAGATTAGTTTGCATTTTGACCCAATGGTCTATACCTCATTTCATGAGGGTCTGTTGCATGAAGTTGCAATGTTTCAGCAATTTCTGGGATATAATGTCGATATTATCAGTATTCATCATCCAAATGATTATTTTCTTTCGCATAATGATGATATACATGGAATATCGCACACATATCAGCAAAAATTCGTCAAAGATGTATTTTATTGCTCAGATTCACGTGGTGGATGGCGATTCGGTGATCCACGGCAAAGCAAAGCTTTTGCTGAACAACAAACTATTCATATGTTAATCCACCCTATCTGGTGGATTCGTCCAGAGAATGACCCACAGTCGCAGCTGGATGGATACGTCTTTGATCGAATTCATCGTATGCTTTATCACATCGAAGATAACTGTAAATCTTATGAAGCACACCTTTCCATACATTTTTCTTATCAAAAGGCATAAATCATCAATTGATAGAGGTAACATATGAATATATGTGTATTTGGGTGTAAATCTACAACACTGCTACTTTCTAGGCATTTGCTTGATATTATTGGTATAAGCGCACTCGTAACCATCGATCCAGTCAGAGGTCAGCGAGCAGACGTCGCCGACTACTGTGATATTCGTGAATGGGCCGAAGCGCATCGCGTCCCGGTGTATTCAGCAGCCCGCTACGATCTCAAAGCAAGTACCGACCAGGCATTCTTCGCTGCTCAACGATTTGATATCGGGTTCGTCATGGGCTGGCAACGACTCATTCCCGACGCAATCCTGAGTACATTCAGTCTGGGAGTGTTTGGAATGCATGGCAGTGCAGCTAATCTGCCGATTGGTCGGGGTCGGTCACCGATGAATTGGGCCCTCCTGGAAGGCCGACAGGTATTCTATACCAATCTCTTTCGATATGATCCTGGAGTAGATAGTGGTGACATCCTCGATACATTATGCTTCACGATAAATAGTAGCGATACAGCTGAAACTCTCCATTTCAAGAATACGCTTTCGATGATTGCTTTGATACGTCGTAATGTCACGGCATTTCAATCAAAAATGCTGAATCTCGTACAACAACCTGCAGATCGTGCAACATACTATCCAAAACGAACACCAGACGCAAGTCTGATTGACTGGGACGCGCCAATTGATAATATTGAGCGCTTTATTCGTGCTGTTGCACCGCCGTTCAATGGCGCGTTCAGTTACATCAATACTACAGCAGTATCAATCACGCGAGCTGCAATATTTGAATTCGATGCTGTCCCATTAATCGGTCCGGCACCACGGGGGCAGATCGTCGAGGTATTTCCCAACGGGAAGTTTCTGGTGCGATGTTCGGGAGGCACACTCATCATCCACGAGTACCACGGCATTGACCGGACTGCCATCACGCCGGGGGTCCAGTTCCATTCGCACGACCGCACGCTCGGTGTGTTTCCGCGTAACCGTCACGGCGGACACGATCTGCCTGAAGCATCTTCCTGATGGCGGGTCATGCTGGCGGCGTCACGCCGGCGCCGCTGCGGTCATGTCACCAACTCCAGCGCGGCGCCATGGGTCAGCTGCCGGTCGAGCGCTCCTGGCGACGTGGCGCGGATGTGGGCCGCCACCGGCCCGGCCGCGCCGGCGGCGGGTGCGAGCGCGATCGTCGCGCCCGCCAGCCGGAACGCGACGCCAGACGCCGTCGGGCGTGGCGGGCTGCCCAGCAGCGCATGGTAGTGCGCCGCGGCCACCGCCAGATCGGCGACCGCCACCGTGAGCTGCGTGATGCCGCGCGCGCCGTTGGCGTGGTGCCAACTGGCCGGATCGGGCAGCCGCAGCGACCGTGAGGTCACATCACCGCACAGGAACGGCAGCCCCGGCATCGGCGCCAGCGCCGTCTGCCAGATCAGCTGCACGCCGTCGGGCCGCACGCGGCCGCCCGTGCTCGGCCCGATCAGCGCCAGGCCCTGCGCCTGCGCCGCCGCGACCACCGCAGCGGTGTCGTCGGGCAGCAGCGCGAAGTCGATCAGGCCCGGGCCGCGCCCCCACCAGCGGTGTGCCGGGTTGGGCGCCAGGAACGCCAGCAGTTCCAGGTAGGTGCCGTCGGCGAACGCCACGAGCGCGTTGTGTGTCGCGCCGCCGGGATGCTCCCCGCCAGGTACCACCGTGAAGCCGAGGCGGGTGTAGTCGGCCATCGCCTGCGCCAGATCAGCGACGGCGATCACCAGATGGTCGAGTTGAACGATCATGGCGTGCGCTCCTTCCGCCCGGCGGTCGGCCGCCGGGGATAGACGTTTCCGCGCGCTGATGCCACGCATCAGCCCGGGCCGGCGCGCCACAGCGCCACCAGCCCGATGCCAAGCGCGGCCGCCAGCGCCAGCAGCAGGGCGTCATGGCCGCCGGCGCGCGCGACCAGGACGCCGGCGGCGAGTGGCGCTGCGGTGCGCGCTGCCGTCAGCACGGCGCCCAGCGCGCCGTTGATCGCGCCGTAGTGCGCCGGCCCGTAGCGTACGGCCAGCAGCGCCGCCCTGACGATGGTGAGCGTGCCCGAGCCGATGCCGAACAGCGCGATGTAGCCATAGGCGCCGACGGCCACCGGCGCGGCGGCGAGCGCCAGCAGCCCGAGCAACTGCAGCACCAGCAGGCCCGCCGTCAGCGCCCGCTGCGACACGCGATCGACCAGCGGGCCGAGCAGCACGCGGCCGAGCAGCGACATCAGGCCGAACAGCCCGGCCACCGCCGCCGCCGCCGCCGCGGACTGGCCGCGCGCCACCAGCACCGGGATGAGCTGCACCGTCATCGCGACGGTGGCGAACTGGCTGGCGCCGAATGCGAGGCTGAGCCCCCAGAACCCGCGATCGCGCACTGCGCCGGCGAAGTCGCGCGATGCCTCGGCCGGCGCTGCCGCCACCGCCGCGACGCCATCGACCGCCAGGCCGATGTCGGCCGGGCGCCGGCGCAGCACCAGCGCATGGGGGATGACCGTCGTCAGCGCGATCAGCAGCGCCAGCGATTCGAGCGCAGCGCGCCAGCCGAGGCGCTCGACCAGCCAGGCGCAGAGCGGGATGCCGACCGCGCTGGCGAGCGCGCCGAAGAATGTCAGCACGGTGAGCGCCCGGCCCCGCTGCCGCTGAAACCAGGTGGCGACGATCACGAATGCCGGCTCATAGAGCACCAGCGCGTGCGCTGCGCCCAGCCCCACCATCACCAGGCCATAGTGCCATGGCTCGGAGACATGGGCCCAGGCCCACAGCACTGCGCTCGCCAGCAGCGAGCCGGCAGTCATCGCCGCACGCGTGCCGTGCCGGTCGAACCAGCGCCCGGCCGGGATGGCCAGCACGCCCGAGGTGAGCAGCGCGAGCGAGAACCCGCCCGCCAGCCAGGCGGGCGACCAGCCGAGCGTCTGGTGCATCGGCAGCAGGAACACGCTGAAGCCGTAGTACAGCACGCCCCACGAGAAAATCTCGGTGAACGAGACGGTCAGCAGCATGACCCAGCCGTAGTGTCGTCGCATTGGCCGCTCGCAGCATGCGCCGGCATGGGCGGCTGCCGGCATACCGCCATGCTACCACAGCACGGCTGAGCGGGCGCCGGGGCCGCACGGCCGGCACACGCGGCCGCGCATCATGCGAGGGCGGTCGGGCGGTCGGCGTGCGACGCGGCGCAGGGCAGTGCGCACCGCCGCTCCGGTTCCCGCGCCGCGCGGGAGCGCGAACCCCATCGGCATGCGCATGCGCCCCACCGGTGCGGGCGGCCGGCGCCCAGGCCCGGGCGCCCGGCGTGCCGGCACCCGGGCATCGCACCGGCCAGTCTCCGCCTCAGCGGGCGAAGCTCAGCACGCGCGCCGCATTGCCGCGCACCAGATGATCAATGGTGGTGTCGGCCAGGCCGGCGGCGCGCAGTGCCGGCATGATGCGCTGCGGCAAGTGCGCCAGCCCGGTCGCGCCACCATGGCACGCCCACGACGAGCGGCGCGCATGATCGCCGCCGAGCGTCACCTGCCGCCCGTAGCCGTGATCGCACAGTTGCACCAGCATGGCGATGCGCTGCTCATCGGTGCCGTACCGCGGTTTGCCGAACTGGTCGAACCCGATCGTCGCGCCGGTGTCGGCGACCGCGCACAGGAACGGCAGATGCATGCGTCGGTCGAGATGCCCGATCAGCAGGTGCTGCGGCGCCACGCCATGCGCCGCGAACAGCGCGATCTGCTCGAGCGCCATCGTGCCGGCTTCGGTGTGGGTGCTGATCGGCGCGCCGGTGGCGTGGTGCGCCAGCGCCGCCGCCGCGAATACGCGGCGCTCCAGCGGCGTGATCACCTCATGGCTCGAACCCGCCTTGATCACGCCGGCGCGCACGCCGGTGTCGCCGATGCCCACGACGATGTCGCGGATGTAGCGCTCCGCCAGCGCACCGATGCTGTCGTCGCCGACCTGCCAGCGGGAGATCGCCTCTTTGTGGTTGCCGGTGGTGCAGATGATCTGCACGCCGCTGGCGTGCGCCAGCCGCGCCAGGCCGGCGGCATCGCGACCATAATCGGCTGGCGACATCTCGACCAGCGCCCGGCCGCCGGCGGCGCTGAACCCGGCGAGCTCGGCGGTGGCGGCGCGCTCGTCGGTGAGGCACAGGTCCTCGTCGGCGGCGGGATCGTGTGGCCGGCCGAGCAGATGCTCGTGCGCCGAGCAGATGCCGAGCGCGGCGGGGCGGATGTCGCCGGTGACCGTGCGGATCATGGTGCCTCCCCGATGGCGCTCACGTCGATGATGGCGCCGCCGGCCCGCAGCGCGTCGCGTAGCTGCGCCGGCGCCAGATCGCGTGGCGTGCAGCCGATGCGCAGCGCCAGCGCCGCAGCGGTGCCGGCCGCCTGGCCCATCGCCATGCACTGCCCCATGCTGCGCACCGAGGCGTGGGCGTCGTGATCGGCCGACAGGCACCGCCCGGCCACCAGCAGCCCGTCGATGCGCTGTGGCACCAGGCAGCGGTAGGGGATGCCGTAGACTGCGCCGTCCGGCAGGTACTCCCAGCGCGTGTCGGCGCCGGCGTGATGCTCCTCGATCGGGGCACCGCACAGCGCGATGCCGTCGTCGAAGTGGCGCGCCCCGAGAACGTCATCGCGGCTCAGCCGGTATTCGCCGATGATGCGCCGGCTCTCGCGGATGCCGAGTTGCACGCTCAGATTGCCCAGCACGGCATGCTCGTACCCGGGGACACGCTCCTGCAGGAACCGCACGTACTCCAGCGCCTGCCGGCGGCCGGCCTGCTCGGCCGCGCTCAACTGCCAGGGATCGGTGGCGTCGACATCGCGGACGCGCGTCATATTGGCGACCATCGCGCCGGCGAGCGGCGTGATGTGGATGCTGCCCTCGCGTCGCGGCAGCGCGTACCGGCCGGAGTCGATCGCCTCGGCCATGAGTTGGTGCAACTGGCTGCGGCTGACCTGCTGGGCGCGGGTGGTATCGACATTGAACAACCGGAAGGTCGTGGTGGCGGATTGTGCCGGCGCACCACGCGCCGGCCCTTCCCACGGGACGCCGGCCGCCGCTGCGACGTCGGCATCGCCGGAGGCGTCGATGATCACGCGGCTGCGGATCTGCATCAGCCCGCCGCGGCCGGCGACGATCACGCCACATGGCTGGCCGTCGTGCCGGCAGATGTCGATCACCAGCGCGTGGTAGAGGAATGCCACGCCGGCAGCGCCGAGCTCGTGCTCCCATGCGCTCTTGAGCGCCTCGGGGTCGTAGGTGATGCCGTCGCCCGCCCCATAGGTGTTGGGCCGCACGACGACCCGGCTGCGCGCCCGCAGCGCTGCGACGATCTGGTCCGGGATGCCGCCGATGACTTTGCGCCGCCGGCCCGGCGTGTAGTATCCGTAAAAGGTGTCGAGGACCTGCACCCCGGTGCCGCCCGCAAATCCGTATCGCTCGATGAGCGTGACCCGCGCCCCGCCGCGCGCTGCCGCGAGTGCCGCGGCACAACCGGCCGATCCGGCACCGACGACGATGACGTCGCTGCTGTGGCTGTGTGCGATCTGTCCGGTGTAGTTCATCTCCCCACCTCGACTCTGTGATCACTCGATTATTCGAATACACGAAAATATAACCGATGTTTGCGACCAGCGCAAGGAGGCCAGCCACCGGCATCGGCGCGCAACAGCTTGCATCGTGCGATCGGGCGTGCTATAGTCGTGGGATAGTTGGTGCAAGGCGGGGGCGTAGCGTGGCCAACGGCGACCCGATCCCGGGGCTCTTCTCAAAACAGGGTGCAGTGATCGTCGAGCTCGCCGGCGCCCTGCTCGAGCAGCCGATCGGCGCGCGCACCGCCGGCGTTGTCGCCTACGCGCGCGCCTTCGACGCCGGCGTCGGCACCGTGCAGGGTGCGCTCGAGCACGTGCAGCACTGCGGCGCGGCGCGGCTCGCGACGCGCGGCCGGCTCGGCAGCGTGCTGGTAGCCGCCGATCGGCCGCTGCTGTGGCGTATCGCGCGCCAGCGGCCGGTGCGCGCGCTGGTCCCGCTGCCCTACTCGCGGCGTCTCGCCGGGCTGGCCACCGGGATACGGGTGCAGTTCGAGGCACACCGCACCGATCTCGACATGCGCTATCTCGGCGGCGCACCCGCGCGCCTGGCAGCGCTCGCCACGGAGCGCTGCGACTGGGTCATCGTGTCGCGGCATGCCTTTGAGCGCATCGGCGCCGTCGGCGACGTGGTGCTCAACCTGGGTGCAGGCAGCGCACTCGGCGAGCCGGTGCTGGTCCTGCGGCGCGGCATCAGCGCGCTCGGCGACGGCCTGCGCGTCGGCGTCGACGTGCATTCGCCCGATCACCAGGCGCAGGTCGAGGCAGCCTGCCGCGGCCACGCCGTGATCCCGATCGCGATCGACTACGCCCGCGGCCCGGCGCTGCTGCACGATGGCACGATCGATGCGACCATCTGGAGCCACGAGGACATCCCCGCCGACCTGCCCGGATGCCGGGCGATACCGCTGGCGCCGGGCAGTTGGCCGGCGGCGACGTCCGAGGCGATCGTCGTCACGCGGCCCGGGGATCAGGCATGCGCGCTGCTGCTGGCCGATGTCCTCGATGCCGCGCGCATCGTGCAGATCCAGCAGGCGGTGCTGGCGTTCGAGCAGGCGCCGGCGCACTGAGGCGCGGCCAGGGTGCGCGCAGCCCCGGGTGCCAGCCTGTGCGGGGTGTCGCCGCCACGCCGGGCGCACAGCGGGGCGCGATGCGGTATGATGAAGGCGAAGCGCGGAGCGCCGCCGCACACGCCGCCAGGAGGCCACCAATGCGTCTCTCGCCCGCCAAGATCGAGCAGCTCGCCGCCGATCTCATCGACCAGCTCGCCGACATCGACGGAGTGCTGTTCCGTGCCGATGATGCCGCGCTGCGGCTCGCCATCACCGCCATCATGACCGATGAGCTGCAGGCCGAGGAACGGCTCGATGCCGAGATTCACCGCATGCTCGAGAGCCACAAGCACGAGATCACGATGCAGCGGCTGAACTACAGCGATCTGTTCAAGCGCACCAAACAGCGGCTCGTCCGCGAGCGCCGCATCATCCTGTGACGCCGGTGCGCCTGCTGGCGCGCACCCGACGGCGTGCGGCGGCGCCTCAGCCGCCGCGCGCCTCGTGCTGCAGCGTCTCGAGCTCCTGGTGCAGGATGCGCCGCGCCACTGCCACCGACGTCGCATACGTCGGATCCATGCCGAAATACGACAGGTTGCGCGTGCCGAGATTATGCCCCTTGCTCGCGGGCGTATCCGAGGCATAGTGCAGGAATCCCAGATCACAGGGCGGGCGCAGCAGGCTCACCACCTCGCCGGTCGGATGGCGCTGGGCGAATGCCTGCTCGTAGAGTGCATTGAGATATGGTCCCGATTCCATCTCGAGGTCGGTGAGGAACTCGCGGCGGCACACCTCGAGAAACGCCTGGTTCTGCAGGAACGTCCCGCGCGAGGTGATCGCCTTCTGGTTGTCGAGGACGCTACCGTGAGCCAGGAACGGCTCGACATCGGCGGCGCTGAATGCCGAGACGAAGTGGAACGTGTTGCCGGTGTGTTCATCGAACACCTCATTCGGGATGAGCACATCGCCGATGCGGCCGTTGAGCGTCGCCGCCTTGCCGATGACATACACCCCGGCGAGCGCGCCGACGCTGCGCGCCACGATCTTGAGGATGTGGTACGCCGCCAGCCCGAGCGGATAGTCGATGTTGACGATCACCGCGCGGCTCGCGCGCAGCAGCTCGGCGCCATCGGGGCGCAGGCGCGGATCCAGCTGCGCCGGATCGAGCCGGCTGATATCGATGACCTGCGCTGCCACGTCGATGTAGAAGCGGCTCGGCACGCGCACCATCCCCAGCCGCCGCTCGGCCTGGTCACGGCGCGCGAAGTAGTCGGCCCCCTCGCCGGACTGCTGGTACTTCTTTTGGATGTAGTAGAAGTAATTCTCGATCGATGACGGCACCTGCGCCTCGATGATACGATCATACTCGCCGAGCAGATCGCGCTGGCGGCGGCGCACATACTCGAGCAGTTCATCGCTGTGATGCAGGGCAAACCCCGAGAACAGATTGATCAGGCTGTGGGTATTGCTCGAGACGAAATACACGCGGCGCGTGCGCAGGTCGATATCGGCGACGCAGCGTTCGATATGCCACCACCAGCGCAGCGTCGCGCGTTCATAGTCCATCAGCGACCCGCCGAGCATGCGCACGGCGAAGCGCTTCTTCCACTCACCCATCGCGCGCAGGCGCTCGTGCAGCCCGACCGACCAGACCGTCTGGAGGCGCAGCGCGTCCTCGGCGCCCAACCCGAGCGGCGCGAAGTCGGCGGCGCCGAGCGTGACGCCCTCGCGCAGGCGTGCCAGCGTACCGCGGGCCGCCGGCTGGTTGAGGCGTTGCCAGAGCTTGTTCCACTCGATCTGGAACGACACCAGCATCGGCACCAGATCATCGACGTCGGACGGGCTCGCGATCAGCACCGCCAGCGTCTCGTGGCCATCATAGAACATCTTGCGCCGGCGGCCGGGCGCGCTGACCGGCTGCCAACTCTCGACATCGGGATAGCCGTGGCGGGCGAACACCTCGTGTGCCTGGCCGAGCAGCACCAGCCGCACCCGATCGATGCACGCCGGCAGGCGCAGCGAGGTGTAGGTCAGCGCGGCCAGATCGGGGGCATCGTGGTGCAGGCCCTCGTGCAGGCTCGGCGCCATGGCCGCATAGGAATCGGCCAGCGCCTGGATGCCGATCTCGCCGCTGCTGCGCAGCAGCGAGTGATACGTCCGGTGAAACAGATCGAGCGGCGCGCGCACCTCATGATCGAGCAATGACATCCCACCCTCGCTAGCCCGGCAGCCTGGCGACGCCACCACCGGTGACCTGCAGTATAATACACGCGCTCGCCAGACATCCTGGCAGCGCGGGCGTGGCGCGATGGGTGCACGTGTGCGGGGGAGGAGAGCGATGGCGCAGCGCGGCCATGGCGACGCCGACGATGCCGACGAGTGGCATGCCGGGCGATTGCCGCGGTATTTTGCGACGCAGTGGCGGCGGATGTTCGGCCTGAATCTCAGCCGCATCACCGATGATCTGTTCGTCGGCGGCCAGTTTGCGGCAGCGCAGTGGCCCGACATCGCCCAACTGGGCATCAGCAGCGTCCTCAGCCTGCAGGCTGAACACCACGACAGCTTCAGCGGCATGCCGCCGGCGCGGGCGTTACGCATCCCGGTGGAAGATTTCCATGCGCCATCGCTGGCGCAGCTCGACGAAGCGTGCACATTCCTCAGGACGGCGCGCGCCGCCGGGCTGGTCACGCTGGTACACTGCCACGCCGGGGTCGGCCGGGCGCCGCTCACGGCCGCAGCCTACCTGATGACCCGTGGCCACACCAGCGACACGGCGCTGGCGCTGGTGCGCGGCGCGCGGCCGATCGTCAGCCTGAACGGCATCCAGCTGGCACGGCTCGAAGAGTGGCAGCATGTCCTGCGGGAGGCGCGGTGATCACGAGGAGCCGTGCGCGCGGTGGAGCGGCGCGATGATGGCGCTGTCGAAGCGCGTGCAGATGCTGCGGCGGCATGATCCGGCGCCGGCGCATGGCTGGCCGCTGGCGGCGGCGCTCGGCGCCGTCGTCGTCGCCGTGGCGTGGGGCGCACCCGATGCGCCCGGATGGCTGATGACCCATGGCTGGCCGGTGGCGCAGGTGCTGTTCGGCATCGCATTGGGCTGCCTCGCGCCGGGCGCGGCGCTGGTACGCTGGCTGTGGCCCGGGCTGCGGGCCAGCGCCGTCGAGCATCTCGCGCTCGCCGCCGGCGCCGGCGTCGCGCTCGCCCCGCTGGTCACCGGCATCGCCTCGCTCGGCGGCCTCGGGCTGGCGCGCCCCGCCTGGTGGATCCTCGGCGCCGCCTCGGTCGCCTGGCTGGCCTGGGGCTGGTGGCACGCGCCGCGCCGCCGGCCGGCGCTGCCCGACATCACCGCTGCCGCGCTGCTCGCCGTCCTCCTGCTGGTGCTGTTCGCCCGGCTGTTCGCCGTGCGCGACCAGTTCGTCGCCACCTACGACGGCTATCATCACACCATGATCGCACAGTTGCTGGTGGATCATGGCGGCTTGTTCCAGGACTGGGCGCCGTATGCGCCGCTGAGCACCTTCACGTACCACTTCGGCTTTCACGCGCTGGTGGCGGCGACCCACTGGCTGGGTGGCGCGCCGGTGACGCTGGCGACGCTGTATGTCGGCCAGCTGATGCTGTTCGGCACCACGCTGGCCGCCGCCGCGCTGGCCGGCCGGCTCACCGGCGTGCCCGGCGCCGCGCTGTGGGCAGCGATCCTGGTGGGGCTGGTCAACCTGCAGCCGGCCTACTACGCGTTCTGGGGGCGCTACACCTACCCGGCGGGCCAGATCGCGCTGGTGGCCTGCCTGCTGGTGTGGCTGGCGGCGCTCGAGGCGCCCGCGACGCCGTGGCGCCTGCTGCTGCTCGGCGGCGTGGTCGCCGCCGGCATGGCGCTGACCCACTACCAGGTCGCGATCATCGCCGGGTTCTTCGTGACCGCGCTCCTGCTGCAGCGTCTCGGCGTCGCGGCGCGGCGCACCCTGATCCGGCCCTGGCTGACGCGCGCCGCCGCGATGGGCGGCATCGCACTGCTGCTCGTCCTGCCGTGGGCGATCGTGTCGTTGCAGGGCGCGCTGCTCGGGCACAGCCTGTACAACGCCGCCGGCGGCGAGCGGGCAGTCCGCGCCGATCCGGGCGACATCTCGGCGCAGGTGATCGTCGCCACGCTGCCCGCGATCGTGCCGTTCTCGCTCAAGGCGCCGCTGCTGGCGCTGGCGCTGCTCGGCGCGCTGCTCGCCCGCTGGCGCGGCGACCGCGGCGCGCTCACGCTGGCGCTGTGGTCGCCGGCGCTGGTGCTCACCGCCGCGCCGCACCTGGTCGGGCTGCCGGGCGTCGGCGTCATCCCGCCGATCGTGGCATTCATCGGGCTGTACCTGGTCGCCGGGCCGCTGGGCGGCTACGTCCTGGCGCTGGCGCAGGCCGCGCTGCTGCCCTACGTTCCCGCCGCCGCACGCCTCGGCCTGGCCGCGCTGGTCGCCGTCATCGGCGCCTGGAGCCTCGGCTGGCAGCGCGACGTCGTGCCGCCCTACGCCCGGATGGTCACGCCCGCCGACATGGCGGCCTACGCATGGATCCGCAGCCACACCCCCGCCGATGCGCTCTTCCTGGTCAACGGCTCGCCGATCCACGAATGGTCGATGATCGCCGGCATCGACGGCGGCTTCTGGATCCCGCTGCTCGCCGGCCGGCCCACCACCGTGCCGCCGATGACCTACGGCAACGAGCGGTGTCGCATCGCCGGCTGCGACCGCGAGCTCGCGACCCTGTACGAGACGCTGCGCAACGCGCGGCTGCGCGACACCCGGCCGAGCAAGAGCGACCTCACGCGGCCGGCGGCGCTCGCGGCGCTGCGCGAGCGCGGCGTGGCGTACGTCTACTTCGGCGCGCTGCCGCTCAACGGCCCCGGCATCTTCAACCCGCCGGACCTGTTCGAGCGCGATGGCGTGCGCGGGCACCCGGCCTACCGGCAGGTGTATGCCGCCGGCGGCGTCGAGATCTACGAGGTGGTGCGATGAAACTGGCGGTGGTCGGGCCAACCTACCCCTACCGGGGTGGGGTGGCGCACTTCACCACGCTGCTGGTGCGCGCCTGCCGGCAGCGGCACCAGGTCGTGTTCCACTCGTACCGCCGCCAGTACCCGCGCTGGCTGTTTCCGGGCAGCACCGCCGCCGACCCGAGCGCGGCGGGGCTGCGCGAGCCCTGCGAGCGCCTGATCGATTCGCTCAATCCGCTGACCTGGCGCGCGGTCGCGCGGCAGATCGTCGCCGAACGCCCCGACGCGCTGCTGCTGCAGTGGTGGACGCCCTTCTGGCTGCCGCTGTCGCTGGTGCTGACGCGTGCGGCGCGGCGCGCCGGCATCCCGGTGCTGTTCCTGTGCCATCAGCTCGTCGAGCCCGACAGCGGCGGGTACGAATGGCCCATCGCCCGGCTGGCGCTGCGCCACGCCGATGCCTTCATCAGCCTCACCAGCGTCGAGCGCGACATCCTGGCCCGCGCCTTTCCCGGCCGGCCGGTCGTCGGCGGATTCCTGCCGGTCTTCGACCAGCGTGCACCACAGGGCATCGCCAGCAGCGCCGCCCGTCAGCTCCTCGGCATCGCTGCCGACGTCCGCGTCATCCTGTTCTTCGGCTTCGTGCGCCGCTACAAAGGCCTGCGCACGCTGCTCGACGCGCTCGCCCGGTTGCCCGACGACGTCCATCTGCTGATCGCTGGCGAGTTCTGGGAAGACGAGGCCGAGTACCGGGCACAGATCGCGCGCCACGGCCTGACGGCGCGCGTCCACATCCACGCCGGCTACATCCCCGACGAGGCGGTCGAGCCGTTCTTTGCCGCCAGCGACGTCGTCGCGCTGCCCTACCTCAGCGGCAGCCAGAGCGGCGTCGGCATGCTGGCCGTCAACTACGCCGTGCCGATCGTCGTCAGCGCCGTCGGCGGGCTTGGCGAGATGATCGAGGACGGCGTCGACGGCATCATCGTGCCGCCGGCCGATCCCGGCGCGCTGGCGGCAGCGCTCGGTACCACCCTCGAGCCGGCGGTCAATCAGCGCATGCGGGCAGCGCTCGCCCGGCTGCGCCAGCGCCGCTCGTGGGACGCGCTCGTCGACCTGATCGACGCGACCCTGACGCCATCGCCCACACGAAAGGACGCATCATGACCCGCGTGCCTCCGGCAGCACCGGCGGTGAGCCTCAGCGCGATCGTTCCGGTCTTCAACGAAGTCGAGACGCTGGCCGAGGTCGTCGTGCGCCTCGAGCAGGTTCCGGTGGTCCGACAGATCGTGGTGGTCGACGACTGCTCGAACGACGGCACCGGCGATGTGGTACAGCGCCTCGCCGATGCGGGGCGCATCACCGCGCTGCGCCACCCGTACAACCGTGGCAAGGGGGCGGCGCTGCGCAGCGGCCTCGGCCTCGCCAGCGAGCCATATGTCGTGATCCAGGACGCCGACCTGGAGTACCACCCGCGCGAGTTTGTCGCCATGGCCGACATGGTGCGCACGCATGGCGCGCAGGTGGTGTACGGCTCGCGGTTCCTCGGCGCGCACCGCAGCGGGATGCTGTGGACGCACTACCTGGGGAACCGCGGCCTGACGCTGTTGTTCAATCTGGCATTCGGCTGCTGGCTCACCGACATCGAGACCTGCTACAAGCTGTTCGATACCCGGCTGCTGCGCGCGGTGGGGATCGACAACGACCGCTTCGACGTCGATCCCGAGTTGACAGCCAAAGCCATCCGCAGCGGCGTGCGCGTCCACGAGGTGCCAGTCGAGTACGTCGGTCGGCCGTACGAGGCCGGCAAGAAGATTCGGCCGCAGGATGCGATTTCGGCGGCGAAGACGATCCTGCGCTACCGGCGCTGGCGCGCGCGCGGAGCCCGGTCGTGATCGACGGAGTGCCGCGACGCCTGGCGTTCGCCGCCACCTCCAGCCTGCTCGATCCGAGCCCCGCGCGACGCTGGATGCCGATCGCGCGCCACCTGGCGCGGCGCGGCCACGAGGTGACGCTGCTGCTGCTGCACCCGACATTCGGCCAGGCGCCGCGCGGGGTGCAACTGGTCGACGGCGTGCGGGTCAGCTACGTCGCGCCGATGCACGTCGCCGGCCTGCCGGGCGCCCGGCGCTACTACGGGCCGCTCGGGCTGCTGGCGGTGTCGCTGCGCGCCGCGCTGGCGCTGGCCGCCGGTGTCGCCGCGGTGCGCCCGGACGCGGTGCATCTGGCCAAGGCGCAGCCGATCAACGGGCTGGCGGCGCTCATCGCGCGCCCGTTCGCCCGACAGTGGTACCTCGACGCCGACGATCTCGAGGCATACGCCAACCGTTTCGGCGGCGCCTGGCAGCAGCGCGCCGTCGCCGGCTGGGAGCAGCACATCGGTCGGCTGGTGCGCGGCATCAGCGTCAACACCTCGTTTCTGGCCGAGTTCTACCGGCAGCGCGGCGTCCCGGCCGCACGCATCATCACCATCCCCAACGGCCTCGAGGACGCCCAGTTCGCCGTCCCGGCGGCCGGGCAGGTCGCTGCAGTGCGTCGCGCCCACGACCTGCACGGCCCGACGGTGGCCTACGTCGGGGCGCTGAGCACGATCGCCCACGGCGTGCTGCTGCTGCTCGAGGGCTTCGCCCAGGTGGCGCGGCGCGACCCACGCGCCCGGCTGATGCTGGTCGGCGATGGCGATGATCGCGGGCTCCTCCAGGCGCGGGCCGCCGCGCTGGGCGTGAGCGGCGCCGTGCGCTGGATCGGCCGCGTCGCCGGCCACGAGGTCGCGCCATATCTCGCCGCCGCCGACTGCTCGGTGGATCCGGTGGCCGACACGCCGGCGATGCGGGCGCGCTCGCCGCTGAAGATCGTCGAGAGCCTGGCGGTCGGCGTGCCGGTGGTGACCAGCGCCGTCGGTGATCGCGGTGCGATGCTGGCCGATGGTGCCGCCGGCGTGCTGGTAGCCCCGGACGATGCCACCGCGCTGGCGCACGGCATTGAGCGCGCCGTCGCCGGCGGTTCGGCGCTGCGCCTCGCCGCGCGCGCCGGCGCCGAGCGCTACCGCTGGTCGCTGCTGCTGCGCCAGTGGCCCGACCTGTATCGCCCCTGAGCGGCGCCGCCGGCCGTCAGCGCGCGCCGGCGAGCCAGCCATCGATCAGGCGGCGCGCGATGGTGTAGGGTTGCGGCAGCTCGGGCAGCGCATCGCGGTGAAACCAGGCGGCGTGTGCCAGCTCGCTGGCATCGATCGCGATCTCGCCCGACACATAGCGCGCGGTGAAGCCCACCATGATCTGGTGCGGAAACGGCCACGACTGCCCCGACTGGTAGCAGACCTCGTCGACGACGACGCCGACCTCCTCGAGCACCTCGCGCACCACGCACGCCTCGAAGGTCTCGCCCGGCTCGACGAATCCGGCGACCAGGCTGTAGCGCCGGCCCCAGCCCGGCTTGGTGGTGAGCAGCAGGCGCTCGCCGTCGTGGATCAGCACGATCACCGCCGGGCTCACCGGGGGATACCATGACTGCCGGCACTGGGGACACTCACGGCCCCACGTGCCGTCGACCGGAACCAGCGCCTGGGCGCAGCTCGGGCACCAGCGCATCGTCGCGTGCCAGCGCAGCAGCTGGATCGCCAGGCTGGTCAGCGCGGTGAGCGTCGCGTCGCTACGGGCGAACGCCTGACGCAGGCCCAGCCGCACCCAGCCTGCCGGCACGTCGTCGGTCGCGACGTGTGCCGCCAGCAGCGGCGCGCCATCGAGCAGCCCGAGATACACCCGATGCGACGCCGCCGCCAGATGCGATTCCTCGCTGATGCCCGGCCACAGCGGCGTGGCATCGGGCTGCGGCAGCAGCAGATCGTCGCCACAGAAGTACAGCCAGTGCGCCAGTCCGGCCGGCGGCTCGGCCGGCGGGTAGGATCGTTGGAATGTCGACATCGGCAACTCCTTGTCACGGCGCCGGCGCACCAGCCCCGTCATCACCCGTCACCCGAATCCCGCGGCCCGGCACGCCAGCGCAGCCCGGCAGGCGTGGCGCCGGCCGTGCGCGCGCCAGCAGCGCGTCGCCAGTTAGCTGGCGACGCGGTCGCCGCGGTTGAGCCACGTCACGAACACCACCGCCATCACGGCGAAGAAGACCAGGCTGCCCGGGATCCACATGATCAGCCCCGCCGCCTGCTGGTCTTCCATCAGGCCGATGCCCCACAGCCGTGGCATGGTGGTGTAGTGGGGATACAGCGGATCGGTGGCAAAGCTGATCAGCGCCCCCAGGATCGTCGATGGCAGCGACTGCAGGAACAGATAGGCGGTCTGCAGCAGCGGGTGCGCCCGTGGCAGCTCGGCGGCATTGCCGAAGATCGGCCACCACGTGAGCAGCGCGCTGAACAGGATCGTCAGGTGCTCGTAGATATGCACGCGCTGCTCGCGCAGCGCCAGATCATAGAGCGCCGGAACATGCCAGCCGATGAACACGACATTGAACAGCAGAAACGCCACCAGCGGCCGGGTGAGCCAGCGCGCCAGCCGCAGCGCCAGCGGGATGCGCCACAGCGGCGCCAGCAGCCAGCCGGGAATGCCCGCCAGCAGGAACGGCGGCACCACCAGCGCCAGCATCAGATGCTGGATCATGTGGGCGCTGAACAGATAGCCGGCGTAGGTGTCGATCGGCGACACCAGCGCCACGAACAGCAGCGCCATGCCGAGCAGGAAGCTCTGGCGCCGCAGCGGCGGCACCGGCGCCGCGCCCGGGAAGAATCGCCGCAGCGGGCCGATGCACAGCAGATATCCCAGCACCTGCGCCGGCAGCATGATCAGCAGCGCCGGCTCCAGATTCCACGAATCGATCACGCATTCACCTTTTACCGATGCGCGCCACCGGAGACGCGACGACCCCCCGGCACCGCATGCCGGGAGGTCGCCAGTCCAGCACGCGCTGCCGGATTCATCCGGCGATGCCGACGTGCTGCGAGAACAGCAGCAGGAACAGCAGGATCATCACCGTCGCCAGCAGGAACGGTACCACGAACACTGCCTGCAGGATGCGGGCATCGCCCTTGAGGTGCATGAAGTACATCACCACCCCGGCACCCTTCACGACCATCAGGACCATCAGCACCGCCACGATCAGCTCGTGGGGCAGCGGCAGGAACGTGATCGCCACCTCGACGATCGTCACCGCCGCCAGCACCGCGCCGACCATCCAGTAGAAGCGCGTGCTCTCGTGTGCCTCGTGCGCCAGATCACCAGCCATCAGTCGGCTCCTTCAGATCAGATAGATCACGGTGAAGATCACCACCCAGACCAGGTCGACGAAGTGCCAGTACAGTCCACCCAGTTCAACGTCCATCACCGTCTCGGGCGAGTCGGGATAGCGTTGCACCTTGAAGAAGACCGAGAGCAGCCAGATCGCGCCGATCAGCACGTGGGTGCCGTGGAAGCCGGTGAGCACGAAGAACGTGGTGCCGAACAGGCTGCTGCTCAGCGTGGCACCGTGATGATACAGCTCGGTGAACTCGTACACCTGGCCGCCCAGGAAGCTGAAGCCCAGCCCCACCGTCGCCAGCAGCCAGACGCGGAACAGCTTCATGTCGCCGCGGCGGACCGCCGCCAGCGCCAGCACCATCGTCAGGCTGCTCGCCAGCAGCAGCGCCGCCAGCACCGACGTGAGCCAGATGTCGAGGTATTCCTTGGGGTTCTGGGCGTCGGCCCGGGCCATATTCACCGGCGCGAACACCAGGTAGGTGGTGATCAGCGCCGCGAAGAACAGCGCCTCCGAGCCGATGAACGTCCAGACCCCCAGTTTGCGGCTATCGACGCCGAGCGAGCCGACGTTGGCGGTGCCGATCCGGCCCGGGTGCGATGAATGTGCCATGGTCGGGCCTCCTCAGTGCGCCGCGTAGGGCGAATCCTTGTGGGAATCGCGCACCCAGCCGACGATCGCGAACGCCACCAGCGCCAGCCCCACGACCGCCAGCGAGATCGACAGCGGCGGGATCGAGCTGTACAGGATGCCGAAGAACAATGTGGTGAGGCCGACGCCCAGGATGAGCGGATGGTACGTCGGCGATGGCAGGTGGATCGCCGGCTGCTCGAACCCGGCCACCAGCGGATCCGGCGCTGACGCGCCGTGGCCGTCGCCGGCATGCTCGGGATACTTGTGATCCCACAGCGGACGGCGGCTGTGCACCACCGGAATCTGGTCGAAGTTGTGCGGCGGCGGCGGCGACGACACCGACCACTCCAGCGTCGCGGCGTCCCATGGGTCATTGCCGGCCGGCGCGCCACGGCGCAGGCTCACCATCAGGTTCCACAGGAACAGTAGCACCGACGCCGCCATCAGGAACGCGCCCACCGTCGCCACGAGGTTCCACAGGTCCCAGCCCATGCCGGACTCGTAGGTGTAGATGCGGCGCGGCATGCCATCGGTGCCGATGATGTGCATCGGGAAGAAGGTGACGTTGAAGCTGATCATCATCAGCCAGAACTGCACCTTGCCCAGGCGCTCGTCGAGCATGCGGCCGGTGACCTTGGGGAACCAGTAGAATACGCCGGCGAACAGCCCCAGGATCGAGCCGCCGAACAGGACGTAGTGCAGGTGCGCCACGACATAATACGAATCGGTCTGCTGCAGGTCGACCGGCGGCGACGCCAGCGTGATGCCGCTCAGCCCGCCGATGATGAACATCGCGATGAAGCCGATCGAGTACAGCATCGAGGTGGTCAGCGACAGTGCGCCGTCGTACATCGTCGCGATCCAGTTGAAGATCTTCACGCCGGTCGGCACGGCGATCAGGAAGCTGGCGCCGGCGAAGAACGCGTTGGCCAGCGGCCCGAGGCCGACACCGAACATGTGGTGCGCCCACACCAGGAAGCCGAGGAAGCCGATCGCCACGCCCGAGAACGCGACGAACGCGTAGCCAAAGATCGGCTTGCGCGAGAAGGTCGGCAGCGTCTCGGAGACGATGCCCATCACCGGCAGGATCAGGATGTAGACCTCGGGATGCCCGAAGAACCAGAACAGGTGCTGCCACAGCACGGCATCGCCGCCTTGGCTCGGCACGAAGAAGCGCGTGCCGAAGTGCCGGTCGAACAGCAGTTCGATCTGCGCGACGGTGAGCGCCGGGAAGGCGAACACCAGGATGAATCCGACGATCAGCTGCATCCAGACGAACAGCGGCATGCGGTTCAGGCTCAGGCCCGGCGCGCGCATGTTCAGGATGGTCACGATGAAGTTCAGCGCGCCGGCGATCGACGCGACGCCGGTGAGCAGCAGCCCCAGGATCCAGTAGTCGACGCCGAAGGTCGGCGAGTAGGGCTTCTGCGTCAGCGGCGCATAGGCGAACCAGCCAACGTTCGGCGCGCCACCGGCGAAGAAGCTGAAGTACAGCATCAGCCCGCCGAGGATGAACAGCCAGACGCTCATCGCGTTCAGCCGCGGGAAGGCCATGTCGCGCGCGCCGATCATCAGCGGCACGACGTAGTTGCCCAGCCCGACGTTCATCGGCATCACCGCCAGGAAGATCATGGTGGTGCCGTGCATCGTGAACAGCTGGTTGTAGAAATCAGGTGTCAGGAACGTGTTCTCGGGCGTACCGAGCTGCACGCGCATCAGCAGCGCCTCGATGCCGCCGATGATGAAGAAGACGAACGCAGCGAGCATGTAGATGATGCCGATGCGCTTGTGATCGACCGTGCTCAGCCAGCCTGCCAGACCGGCCGGGACGGTGGTCGCCGGCGGCGCGCTGACATGCCCGACGTGGCCCTGAGCGATTGCCATGGATCCCTCCTGCTATCTCGCCGGCGGTAACGCGACGTTGACTTTCATGCTGTCGAGATATGCCACCAGGTCTTTGATGTCCTGATCGGTCAGATTGGCCGCGATCCAGTCGCGGGTGAGCACGCGGCTCATCAGGTTGCCCGGCTTGATCTCGTAGCCGTGCTTCAGCCAGCGCTCCAGGTTCTCGGGGCTGTACGGCATGATGCCTGCCGCGATCGTCTGGCGGCTGCCGTAGTAGCTCAGGTTCGGCCCGATGATGCCTTTGGCGCCGGTACCTTCGATGACGTGGCAGGTGATGCAGAGCTTGCGCGCATTGAGGAACAGCTCCTTGCCGCGGTTCGGATCGCCGCCGAGGACGCCGCCCCCGCCGATGACCGGCGCGACGCGGTGCTGCGCGACCCAGCTGTCGTATTCGGCCGGCTCGAGCGCGATCACGCGGAACCGCATCAGCGCATGGGCCTCGCCACAGAACTCGGCGCACACGGCGCGGTAGATGCCCGGCTGCTCGGCGGTGAACGTCAGATAGTTGGTCTTCCCCGGGATCATATAGGTCTTGCCGGCGAGTTTCGGCACCCAGAAGTTGTGCATGACATCGGCAGCCTCAAGCTGCACGGTGACCGGCCGGCCGACGGGGATGTACATGTCGCTGGCGGTCACCAGATCGGCGCCATCGATGCCCTGCTCCGGATAGCGGAACTCGAACCACCACTGATGGCCGATGGCGTGAATCTTCAGCGCATCGGCCGGCATCTGCGAGTTGGCGGCCTGGGTGCGGAACGTGAGCACCGAGACGACCACGACGATCAGCGCCGGCGCGATCGTCCACATGATCTCGACGTTGGTGTTGCCGTGTACCTGGCGCGGCATCGTGCCGGCGGCGCGCCGCCGGTAGCGCAGGACGGTGTAGATCAGTGCGCCTTCGACGACCAGGAAGACGGCGAGCGCCATCCAGGCGATGGGTACCAGGAGCTCGTGGATGCGTCGCGCGTGGTCGCCGTAGGTATCGAGCGTCGAGGCCGGCAATGTGCTGCAGCCTGCCAGGGCGAGTGCGCCGAACGCCAGGACGGCGTAGAGCAGCCGGCGCACCGGCGGCCGGTGTCGTGTCCCCATGTGGTCTCCTATCCCTCTGCGCGCCACGCTGCCCCGCCTCGCTGGCGATTGGGGGACTGCGCGGCAACTCCGCAACCGAACGCTGGCACCGGTTTGCTGGCGCCGTGATGATGTCGGGGGTGCTGGCTCATCGTTGGGGTCTGCCATGTGACGCCCGGGCACCGCCGCCGGGCGGGTGTCGCCGGTCGTGTGCAATGTTTCACAGAGCCATTATACGGGAAAGCCCATGAGCGTCAACTGTGAACAAGGATTGTCCAATGGCTGTGCAAGGCATGGACGGGCGACCGGTGGGCGAAGGTGGTATGATGGACGGGTGACTGGAGCGGGGCGATGGAGGGGACGGGATGACGCAACGTGACACCATCCTGACGGCGCTGCGCCGTGAGCTCGACGCGGTCGAGCGCGCGCTGGTGGTGATGCACGAGACGCCGGGCGGCACGGCGCAGGTGCTGCTCAGCCATGATGCGATCGTGACGCTGCTCGCCGAGGCGCAGCGCCAGGGCTACGATGTCGCCGCCGAGGCCAATCGGGTCGATTTCCTGACCCGGCAGCTGCGCGGGCGCGCCGAGCGGGTGGCGGCGCTCATCGCGCGCCACGGCGGCGAACAGGTCGCGATGCTGCCGATCTGGCGCGAGGTCGTCGCGCTGGCTGCCGGGCGGCGCGTGGCGCGGCAGCGGCGCCTGCTGCTGATCGCCGGCAGCATCGTGGCGCTGGTGGTGCTGATCTTCGGCGTGCTGCCGGCGGTGTTTCCGCCGACGCCGACCGCCGACACCAGCATGCTGTCGCGGCTGGTCCTCGAGGGCGATCTGGCGGTGGCGCTGGAGCGGGCGCGCGGCGAGGCGGCGGCGTATCCCGCCGATCGCGATGCGGCGCTGTGGGTCGCGGCGCTCGAACAGGTCCAGGGCATCGGCGATCCCGCGACGCGCTGGGATCGGGCGCGCGCCCTCGAGCCGGACGACGCGGCATTCCTGTTCAACCGGGCGAACATCCTGCTGCAGCTGAACCAGAACGACGATGCTGCCGCCGACGGTCAGCGGCTGGCGGCGCTGCCTGGCGCGGCCGCGTTCGGCTGGCTGATCATCGGTGGCGCGGCCGAGCAGCGCGGCGACGCCGCCGCCGCCGAGGCGGCGTTCACCCGGGCGGCCGAGGTCGCCGAGGCGGCGGGTGATGCCGAGACGCAGGCGCTGGCGCGGGTGCGGCTGGGGCTGCTGCTGCAGACCTTGCCGCCGATGGTGCAGCCGACGCCGGCGCCATGATGCCGTGGCATCAGCGGCCGGCTGGTGCCGCCGCGCCGCCATCACCGCCGCGCCGCCGGCGTGCCGTCAGCACGCGCGCGCAGTCGGCACACCACACCGCGTGATCGGCACCGCGCGGGCCGCCAGTGCGCCAGACGTCGCGCTCGAAGTGCGCCGAGCCACAGTATTCGCAGCGCCCCGCCGCCCGTCGCCAGGCGGTGCGGTCGAACCGCGGCCAGTGGGTGTCGAGCAGCAGGTGCAGCAGCATGCCGGCCACGAACGGGCGGGCGCGCGGCACGCCGGCGGCCAGCGCCAGCCAGAGCGGCACCGCCAGCCATGGCCGGTGCAGCCACGAGCGCAGCGAGCCGAACCGCGGCCGGGTATCGCCGGCCCGCGGCGGCTGGTTCCGGTACCGGTCGTAGCGCCAGGCACCGAGCGGGCTCCAGTCACCGCTGCGCCAGGCATACAGCAGGTAGTGATCCAGGTCCAGCAGCACCGCGCCGGCGACACAGGCCAGCGCCGCCGTCCGGTCGTGCCGGTGCCGGACGAGCGCCAGGAGTACGCCCGCCGCCAGGTGCTCGTGAAACCGCATCGCGCCTCATGCTCCTCATGGTTGTGATTCGGTTTAGAATACAGACGCGCCAGCCGCTGCTGATCGAGGAGGATCACCATGCTCGCACCGGACGCCGCCACGGCGGCGCAGATCGCCCGGGCACGCACCGTCGACGGTGTGCCCCACACCCGGCCCATGACGGCCTGGGCCAGCATCGATGCGTTGCTGATGCAGCGCGCTGCTGCCACCCCCGAGCGCGACCTGATCACCTTCATCGACGATGATGACCGCCGCGGCAGCCAATCATACGCCACATTCGCCGATCGGGTCGCCCGCGCGGCGACGATCCTGGCCGGGCACGGCATCGGCCGCGGTGATCGTGTCGCGACGCTGGCGTTCAACCACCCCGACACGCTGCTGATCTATTTCGCCTGCTGGCGCCTCGGCGCGACGGTGGCGCCACAGAATGCCGGCGAGGACGACGCCCGCATCAGCTTCATCCTGGGCAATGCCGCGGCGCGCCTGCTGGTGGCGGCGCCCGACTACGCGGCCCGCGCGGCGGCGCTGTGTGCCACACTGCCCCACGACTGCCCGCTGCTCCTGCTCGACGACGCCTTCCACGCGCGCCTCGCCGCCACGCCGCCGGTGGCGCCCGCGGTCGCGCCCACGCTCGACGACGAGTGCCTGCTGGTCTACACGTCGGGGACGACCGGCGCGCCCAAAGGGGTCCAGCTGAGTCATTACAACCTGCTGGCCGATGCGCATGCCATCGCCGCGTGGCAGCAGATCGACGACACCCAGCGGATGATGACCATCCTGCCCATCCATCACGTGAACGGCATCGTCGTGACGACCATCACGCCATTATACGCCGGTGCCAGCATCGTGCTCAACCGCTCGTTCCGCGCCAGCCGCTTCTGGCAGCGCATCGTCGACGAGCGCATCACGATCGTCAGCGTCGTCCCGACGATCCTGCAGTTCCTCTGCGAAGCGCCGCAGCGGCCGGATCGCGCGCGGCTGGTGCTGCGCCACATCATCTGCGGCGCCGGCACGCTGGCGGTCGCGCTGGCCGAACGCTTCGAGGCGCAGTTCGGCGTCCCGATCCTGCACGGCTATGGCCTGTCGGAGACGACCTGCTACTCGTGCTTTCTGCCGCTCGATCTCACGCCGGACGAGCATCGGGCCTGGCTCGGCGCCCATGGCTACCCATCGATCGGCGTGCCGATCGCCACCAACGAGATGGCCATCCACGACCCGACGGGCGTGGAGCTTCCCGACGGGCAGCGCGGCGAGATCGTGATCCGCGGGCACAACGTCATGCTGGGGTACTTCCAGCGGCCAGACGCCAACGCCGAGGCGTTTCGCCATGGCTGGTTCCGCAGCGGCGACGAGGGATTCGTCCGGCGTGATGCGCGCGGCCGGCCATTCTTCTTCATCACCGGGCGGCTCAAGGAGCTGATCAACCGTGGTGGGGTGAAGTACAGCCCGTTCGAGATCGAGGAAGTGCTCGGTCGCATCCCGGGTGTGCGCGTCGGGCTGGCGGTGGCGTTCGACAACGTGTATTATGGCGAAGAAATCGGCGCATATATCGTCGCCGAGGACGGCGCGACGCTCGACGCGGCGGCGGTGCTGGCCGCATGCCGCGCGGCGATGCCGTTCAGCAAGTGCCCCAAGGTGGTCGTCTTCGGCAGCGAGATTCCGGTGACATCGACGGGCAAGTACCAGCGGCTGCGCCTCAAGGCGCACTTTGCCGCCTGGGAGCAGGCCCAGTTCCGTGAGTGAATGATGCTGCATGTGCTGCTGCTGCAGCTGCCGGTTCCGGCGAATCCGGCGCTGAACACTCCGCTGGCGGCCGGGTATCTGGCGGCGCATGCCCGGGCCCGGCTGTCGCCGGAGCTGGTGACGATCGAGATCCTGCCGCGCGCCATCGCCGACCACGCCGGCGACGCGGCGCTGGTGGCGCAGATCGTCGCGCGGGCGCCCGATGTGCTGGGCATGTCGCTGTACACCTGGAACAGCACGCGCTCGCTGGCGGTCGCCGCACGGGTGCGCGACGCCATCCCCGACATCCGCATCGTCGTCGGCGGCCCGGAAGTCCAGCGTGACAATCCCTGGGTGCTGTGGCACGACGCCGTCGATGTCGCGGTCCTCGGCGAGGGCGAGCATACCTTCTGCGAGCTGCTCGACGGCTGGACCCGCCAGCGTGCGGTGCCGGAGGTCGCCGGGATCGCCTACCGACGCGCCGGCGAGCAGCGCATCACGGCAGCACGCCCCGCGATCGATGACCTCGCGGCGATCCCGTCGCCGTACCTCGGCGGCCTGCTCGAGGTGCCGGCGGACGGCCTGCAGCTGGTGGAGATCTCGCGCTGGTGCCCATATGCCTGCAGCTTCTGCCTGTACGGCCGCGACGCCGGCGTGAAGCTGCGCAGCCGCATGTTCCCGCTGGAGCGCATCCTGGCCGAGATCGCCTGGGGGCGGCAGCATGGCGTGCGGCACGTCCATTTCGTCGAGGCCAACCTCAACCTGGTACCAGCGTTCCGCGGCCTGATGGAGGCGCTGGCGCGCGACAATGCCGACCGCCGGCAGGCCTTCTATGCCGAGCTACGCGGCGAACACCTCGATGATGCGGTGGTCGCCATGCTGGCGGCGGCGAATGTCGCCACCGTCGAAGTGGGCCTGCAGAGCGCCAACCCCGCCGCGCTGCGCGCGGTGGCCCGCCGCACCGATCTGGCGCGGTGGGCGGCGGGGACGCGCCGGCTGCGCGCGGCGGGCATCACGGTGCTGCTCGATGTCATCCTCGGCCTGCCGGACGACGACGAGGCCGGCGTGGCGCAGACGCTGCGCTTCATCGAGGACGAGGCGCTGGGCGAGTATGAGCTGTTCATGCTGCAGGTGCTGCCGGGCACGGCGCTGCGGGCCGAGGCCGGGCGCTACGGCATCGTGGCGCAGCCGCGGCCGCCATACTTCGTGCTGGGCACCGACCGCCTCGCGTACGGCCGGCTACGATCGCTGCGCCATGCGCTGCGGCTGCGCAGCGGCATCGATCCGCAACTGGTCGAGGGGCTGCCGGCGCCGCATGCCGATGCGCTGGCGGCAGATGCGGCCCGGCGCTGGGCGCCGGGTGATGCGCTCACGAGCGCCAGCCACGTCGACTGTGTGCTGGCGAGCACACAGATCGCCGATGCCGGCGCGGCGCTCGCCGCCTGGATCGATGCCAATCCGGCCTGCCTGCTCGACCTGTACCTGGTCGGCGCGCCGCCGGCGGCGGCGTGGCTGCGGTCCTGGCGCGATGGCCTGCCGTATACCCCGGGCTACCTCGACGGGGTGGCGGCGTACCAGTCGCCCGCACCTGCGCCCACGGGCGTGCGCGTCAGCCCGCGGCTCTGGCTGGTGGTGCCGTGGGAGTATGCCGTCGAGCCGGCTGACTACGGCGACGTCGCAGCGATCATCTGGCAGGTGGTAGTAGACTCGCCGGACCTGCCGCTGAGCGCCTGGCGTGGCGCCGGCGGCGCCGGGCTGCTGCTCACCTGTGGCGGCACGCTCGACGCGATGGCATTCGCCGCCGCAGTGTCCCAGGCGCAGGCATGGGCCGCAGCGCTCGGCGTCGTCATCTGGGTGCGGTCGCCTGCCTGACGGACTCACGGCGCCGGCGCGACCACGCGAAACCCGTGATTGCCGTCATCAATGCCGACGTCGTAGCGCGCGCTGCAGGCCATGAAGCCTGCCCCGCTGCGGTAATCACCGCCGCGGACGATCCACACGTCGGGGTTGCCATCGTCAGGCTCGACCCACTCCCAGGCGTTGCCGGCCATGTCGAGCGTGCCAAACGGCCCGGTGCCCCGCAGGTAGCTGCCGACCGGCGCGGTATCGCCTACGACGCCGCCAAAGTTGGCCAGCGTGGCATCGGGCGGCTCCTCGCCCCAGGGGTACGTCCGGTTGGCGTCGCCCTGGCATGCGCGCGACCACTGCGCCTCGGTCGGCAACGCACCGCCGACCCAGTTGGCGTATGCGCGGGCCTGGGCTTGCCGCACATACACGACCGGGTGGTCGGCGCGGGCCGGGTCGCGGTGCAATGCCGGTTCGCCCGGCGCGCTGCAGGCGCCGGCGGCGACGCACTGCGCGTAGTGTGCGTTGGTCACCTCGGTGCGCATCATGCGGAACGCTGCCAGTCCGGCTCCGGCGGTGATCGCGACATATTCGGCGCCCGTGCGGTCGACGAGCACCGTCGGCGCCGCCGTCGGCCGCACCTCGACGACGGGAATGTATTGCACGGTCGCGCTGCCAATCATTATCTCGGTCCGGCTGGCAGCCATGCCGCCGGCGATTGCGGCCAGGCTGACGATGGTGCTGAGCATGAGCAGCGCGTATCGCCTGCTATGATCGGTCATTGGTGTTCTCCTGCGTTGATTGCGTTTCAGCAAGGATTGATCGCAGTATACAGCACGTGCACCCGGACACGCGCGCCATCGCAGCCATCCGGCCCAGCACGCGACCCCGGCGGTTTCCTGATGCGCCAGGCGGCCGTTCGTCGATGCGGTACCGCTCATACGCGCAGCCACGACGGCATCGTGTCCATGGATCAGCATACCAGCAGATATGCCAGGATTGCAGTGCATGGACGACAACGCAGCGTGACCCATGCTGCACCGCTCGTATGCGCAGCCACGACGGCGTCGTGTGCATGCACCAGCAGATGCGCCGGAATCGTCGCGCATGGCCGACGACGCCCACCGCCCGCTGCACGTGCCGCTGCGCCGAGCCCGGTGGCCTGTGCGCGGCGCCACAGGGCCTCACCCGTCGCCGCACATGTGGTAGGATGCGGTGAGCGGGCGACGGCCCGCCGGCGCAGCCGGGCAGCGAGGTGGTGTGATGGGCAGACAGCGACGGACGGGATGGATGCTGCGTGGCGTCCTGGCGGCACTGCTCGCAGGAGCGGCGCTGCATGGCGCAGCATGGCCGGCCCAGGCGGCGGCGCCGGCGCCCGCGCCACTGATCAGCGGCGGCGCCGCTGCGATCACCGACGAGTACCTGGTCATCCTGCGCGCCACTGCCGATGACCCACGCCGCGCCGGCGACGCCATCGGCGCGCTCACACGCCGCCTGGGGCTGCAGCCGAGCCGGCAATACACCAGCGCGCTGACCGGCTTCGCCGCTCGGCTCGACGCCGCCGCGCTGGCCGCCGTCCGGCGCGATCCGGCAGTCGCATTCGTCGAACAAAACCGCCGCATCCGGCTCGCCACCACCCGCACCGACCCACCCTGGGGGCTCGACCGGATCGACCAGCGGGCCCTGCCGCTCGACCGGCGCTACACCTCCCCCACCACCGGCGCCGGCGTGACCGCATACATCATCGACACCGGCATCCGCGCCACCCACCAGCAGTTCGCCGGGCGCATCGCCAGCGGATTCGACGCCATCGACGGCGGAGCGCCCGACGACTGCCACGGTCACGGCACTCACGTCGCCGGCACCATCGGCGGCAGCAGCTACGGCGTCGCCAGCGGCGTCACGCTGGTCGGCGTGCGCGTCCTCGACTGCGGCGGCAGCGGCTCGACCGCATCGGTCGTCAGCGGCATCGACTGGGTCACCGCCAACCGGCGCACGCCGGCAGTCGCCAACATGAGCCTCGGCGGCGGTCCATCGCCCAGCATCGATCGCGCCGTCGAGCGGTCGGTCGCCGTCGGCGTGACCTACGTCGTCGCCGCGGGCAACGAGGACGCCGACGCATGCCTCGGCTCGCCATCGCGCGTCGGCGTCGCCATCACGGTCGGCGCCACCGGGCGCGACGACCGGCGCGCGTCGTTCTCCAACTATGGCCGTTGCGTCGACGTCTTCGCGCCCGGCGTCGACGTGCTGTCATCGGTGAACACCAGCGACACCGCCAGCGACACCTTCTCCGGCACGTCGATGGCGTCGCCGCATGTCGCCGGCGTGGTGGCCCGGTTCCTCGGGCAACGGCCCGGAGCGACGCCGCAGCAGGCCGCGCTGGCGGTCACGATGTTCGCCACGCGCAACGTCGTCGGCAATCCTGGCAGCGGCTCGCCCAACCGCCTGCTGTTCGCCACGCTGGGCGATCCGGGCAACCCGACGCCGCTGCCGACCGCGACGCCGCCGCCGCCGCCGCCGGCGTTCGACGCGATCGCCGCCGCGCGCAGCGTGCCACGGTTTCCGTTCGCCGATACCGTCAGCACCGTGCAGGCGACTGCCGCCGCCGGCGATCCGGCCATCGCCTGCCTGGGCGGCCAGCAGGCGAGCGCCTCGGTGTGGTACCGCTTCACGCTCGACGCGACGCGCCGTGTGACGCTCACGACGGCGGGCAGCGACTACGACACGGTGCTCGGCCTGTTCCGCGGCACGCCCGCTGCCCTGACCGCGATGGGGTGCAACGACGACGGCGGCGGTGGGCTGACGTCGCTGGTGCAGCGCACGCTCGAGCCCGGCACCTACTACGTGCTGGCGGGCGCCTATCCGGAATCGGAAGGCGGAACGCTGCGGCTCGCCATCACGGCCGAGGCGTTCGTGCCGACCGCGACGCCGGCACCGGCATCGTTTGATGCCCGTGCGACGGCGCGCAGCATCGATGCCTTTCCGTTCAGCGAGCGCATCGATACGCGCCAGGCCACCGTCGATCCGCAGGACCCGCCGACGTGCCGCAGCCAGGCCGGTCATCGCACCGTGTGGTATAGCTTCAGCATCGCCACCGTCGGCGAGATCAAGCTTGAGACGGTCGGCAGCGATTACGACACGCTGCTCGGGCTCTACACCGACAGCGGCGGCACGCTGCAGCCGGTGGCGTGCAACGACGACGCGCGCGGCGCGACGTGGTCGCGGGTGAAGCTCGAGATTCCGCCGGGGCAGTACTTCGTGCAGGTGGCCAGCCGTGCCGCCGCACCGCGCGGCGCCTCGCTGCAGCTGACCGCCCAGTTCCGCAGTATCGCACCGACGGCGACGCCGACGGCGACGCCGTCGGCGAACAGCAACGACGACATCGCGCGGGCGCTGCCGCTCGGCCAGGTGCCGCTCGAGACCCGGATGGACACGGGCCGGGCCACGACGGCGGCCGACGATCCGGCGCTCAGCTGCACCAGCCGCAGCCAGCCGGGCGCCAGCGTGTGGTACACCATCACGCCAGCGCGCAGCGGCCGGCTGGTCATCTCGACGTTCGGCAGCGACTATGACACGGTGCTGGCGCTGTACCGCGGCCAGCGCGGCGCGCTGGCCGAGATGGCGTGCAGCGATGACGCCGGCGGCGGCGTGGGCTCGCAGATCGCGGTGCCGGTGTCGCGCGGCGTGCGCTACACCGTGCTGGTCGGCCAGTATGCCAGCGGCGCCGGTGCGGCGGCCAAGCGACGGCCGGCGCCGGTGTTCACCGGGGTGGGGAACTTCTCCGGCACGCCGCCGCGCGGGCTGCCGCGCGCCGGCGGGGCGCTGGTGCTGCGCGCCGGCATGGCCGGTACCACCACGCAATTCAGCCTGGGCCCGGGCAAAGGCGCGCCGCCGCTGCGGTTCGGCGAGTACCGCATGACGCCCTTCGCCGCCGACACGCGCGCCATCAACCTCGAGGTGGCCGGCATCGCGCCGGCGCCCGGCGCCGCGCCGGTCCGGCTCGGCACTGGTGCGATGCATCAGCGCATCGGCGCCGGCTGGCAGTCGTGGTCGCACGGCTACCGTGGCGATGTCTATGTGGTCAACGGCACGACGCTGACGCTCAGCCTGCCGCCGCGCACCCGCGCGATCCAGTTCTATGTGCAGCCCAATGCGGTGGGCGAGCACGAGATCACCGCCGACGAGGCCGGCGGGCGCTCGTCGGGACCGGTCAGCATCCCGGCGGCGGGTGGCGCAACCTACTTCGGCTTCGCCGCCGCCGGCGCCCAGCAGTACCTGACCAGCATCGTGATCACGGCACCGCTGGAAGCCTACGGCTTCGCCGTCGGCGAGTTCGCCATCAACGTCGCGCCGCTGGCCTGGGCGTTTGCCCCGTGGATCATCGAGATCCCGCCCGGCCGCGCCGCGGCGCCCGGGCGGCTCGCCATCGGCATGGCGGCGCTCAGGCCGTGACGGCGCCCGGTGCCGCCGCCTCGAACACGACGATGGCGCTGACGGTGACCTGTGGCACGCTGACACACCAGCGGCCAGCGTGCCGGGCCAGCGGCAGCGCCGCCGCAGCGCCTGCCACGCCGGCGCGGACGATCGGCTCGTCGACCGCCAGCGCCACCCGCACGTCGTGGAGCGGCACCGGGTCTTCGATGAACTCGCAGTGGTCCGGGCCGCGCCGGTTGAACGAGAAGTGCACCAGGTGCACCAGCCAGCGCGCCGGGCGCTGCCCCGCCGCCGGCTGCCAGGTGACCGTCACTTCGCAGCTGAGCGGTGCCGACGTGACGACCAGCGGCGTGGCGTAGACTGCCTGGAGCAACTGGCGGAACAGCGTGCGGTAGATCCAGTACCCGTGGCGGAAGTAGCTGGCGCCGATGGGAAAGGCGCTGGCCGCCAGCCCACCGCTGACCAGCGCCGCGGCGTAGTCGGTCAGGTGGTCGCAGGGCGTCTGGGCATGGCTGGTGTAGTGCTGCGCCGTGCGCTGGAACAGCGGCTCACCGAGCCAGCCGAGCACGCGGTCGGCGCCGACGGCGCGCCAGCGGGCGCTGCCCTCGTAGAGCGCGTAGTCGTAGGGTGGCATGCCGGCGGGTGGCTCGCTCAGCCGCATGTATGCCGGGGTGAACGGCGAATCGCCGGCATCGTCGATGGCCGGATGCCAGGCACGGCCATCGGCGCCGCGCAGCGCGTGGTGGGCCGCCAGCACCGCGCCGCCGCCAGCCAGGAACGCGTGCAGGCGCTGCGCCAGCGCCGCATCGACCGTCAGTTCGTCGGCCAGGATGATCAGCCGATAGCGCTCCCACGCGACCGCCGGTTCGACGATATCGAACTGGATCTGGCACTCCATCAGCAGCCGGGTCAGCCCATAGACGCTCGGCGCACCACGCCCGGCGCCGTGGGCGTCCGGCACCGTCGACAGATCCTCGAGCGGCAGCCCGTCCACCAGCAGCGCCGCCTCGGTCACCGGCACGGCGCCATCGAGCCACGGCTCGAGCCGGGCCACCTCGGCGAACGCCGCGCCGATGGTCGCGTACACCGCCGGCTCGAGGCGCCCATCGGGCGGCAGTTGGTCGCCGATGTCGCAGCGCGCGCCATGCGCCACGATGCCGGCCATCTCGGCGCGCAGCTGCAGCGGATGCTTGAGCCCGCCGAAATCGGCCCAGGCGCGCTGGAAGCGCCCGGTCATGCCGTAGACGGTGCGGCCGAAGGTGCGCGCATAGCGCACATTCGTCGGAAAGTACCAGTACCCCCAGAACGCCGTGGGCAGCGCTTCGATGTCGATGTTGTCGAGCCACGCGGCGCGCTCGCCCAGGCCGAGGCGCGTCTGGTTGTTGTGATCCACCTGGCAGCCGGGGCGCAGCGCCCGGGCCTGGTGCTGCGCCTGCTGCAGGAACCCGACCAGCAGCTGCTGTTTGTGGTGGCGCTGCGCGGCCACGTCGAGCGGATCGTGGCCGGCCGCGCGCAGCGTCGCCAGGCAGCGCGCGCAGAAGCACTCGCCGCCGATCGGCAGCGGCATGTCGTACCAGATGCCATCGATGGCGTAGTGCTGCAGGATCTCTGCCGAGTGCCCCAGCACGCGGGCGACGAAACCGGGATGGCTGAGGCACAGCGCCGTCCAGCCGGGCGTCTCGTCGAACCGCGGCAGGTAGGTGGTGCGGTCGCGGCGGAACACCAGCCATTCCGGATGCTCCTCGGCGCACAGGTTGTCCCAGGTGACGCACTGGTAGGCATAGACCGCGATGCCACGGGCGCGGCATGCCGCCACCTGGGCGCCGAGCAGGTCGAACGATAGCCCCGGGTGCACCGGCCCGAGCGCGCTCGGGTAGTAGCAGTAGCCGTGCATGTCCTTGGCGAACACCACCACCGCCGTGACGTGGGCGGCTGCCAGCGTCGCGGCGAATGCATCGGCGTCGAATGCGCCGGCCAGCCGCGGCAGGTGCGCGCTGTTGTGGTAGTCGAGATGGACCTTGCGCCACGGGCGCTGCGGCAGCCCGGCCCAGCGCGGATCGCGCCACAGCGGGCGCATCACGTGCCCCCCGACAGCACGGCTGCCACCTCGCCGGCGGCATCGGCGAGCGCCTGCGCGACGCTCGCCTCGCGCTGCGATGCCCGCCAGACCATGCGGTTCAGCACCTCATTCATCGCCGGGTACTGCGGGATCGCCGGCAATGTGTCGATCCCGCGATGCACCTCCTCGATCGTCTCGTAGTACTGGAACTGCGCCCGCACCGCCGGATCGTTCCAGGTCGACAGCCGGACGCCGCTGCCGCCCGACAGCGAGGTGATGCGGTCCATCGCGGCGCCGGCGGTGTTGCGCAGGAAGCGCCACGCCAGCTCGGGCTGCCGGCTGCCGGCGCAGATGCCCAGCACCCAGTACACGTTCAGGCTGGCGTGGCGCCCGCCCGCGCCGCTGCCGCGTGGAATCGGCCCGCACCGGCTGCGGCCGATGATGCGGCTCGGCGGTAGCTGCGCCACGGCCATGAAGCCGGCCCAGTTCAGCATCATCGCCGCACGCCCCGCAGCGTAGGCTTCGCCCGCCGCCAGGCTGTCCAGCGCGAAGGTCTCGGGCGGCGTCACGCCGGCCGTGGTGACAAGATCGACATAAAACTGCAGCGCTGCATGGCCGACGGCATCGTGGAACGCCGGCTGGCCGCGCTCGTCGAGCAGGCGGCCGCCGCGGCTCCAGAGCTGGATCATGAAGTCATAGACGGTATTGTGGCCATCATTCAGCCCGGCGACCACCACGCCATACTGGCCCTGCTCCGGCCGGGTGAAGAAGCGTGCCACCTCGAGGAACTCGTCCCAGGTCACCGGTGGCCGCAGCGCGCGGCCGGTGCCGGCGCGAAACGCCGCCTGCTCGCCGGGGTCGGCGAACAGATCGGCGCGATAGTGGAACATCTCGGGGCCATCGTGATAGGGCAGCCCATAGACATGACCAGCGGCATCGCGCTGGAGCGTCAGCATCGACGGGCTCCAGCCGTGCGGCCAGTCATCGGGCGGATCGGCGGCGAGGAAGGCATCGAGCGGCCGCAAGCCGCCGCGGGCGATCAATTCGGGCAGCCAGTCGGTCAGCACCAGCATGATGTCCGCCCGGCCATCGAACACCCCGCCGCCGGCGACCATCCGCTGATACAGCTCCTCGGGGCCGCCATGCTCAACGGCGAAGGTGACGCCCGGCGCGACGCGGGCGAAGTCCGCCATCTGCGCCGCAAGCGCGCGCTCAAACCCATCGAACGACCGATACATGATCTTCAGCGTCGTCATCGGTGTCCTCCTGCGTGGCGGGCCAGTCACGACAATTCGGCGAGCGCCACGCTGCGTCGTTCGGCCGCCGAGCGATAGGCCGCATGCACCACGCGCAGCGTCTGGCAGTTATCCAGGGCATCAGTCGGCGGCGGCACATCACCGCCGATCGCCTGCATCAGGCCATACATCGGGCCGACGAAGGCATCGGGCAGCCACAGGCCCGTGAGCGTCGGCGCATGCCACATGTGGGGCACGAAGCGCTGCGACGTGAAGCGCAGCGTATCCGGCCTGGCGCGTGGATAGTCCGCCAGCAGGCCGATCGTCCCCTCGATCGCACCGGCGGTGCCCAGGATGCGAAACTCGGCGATGCTCGCGCCGCTGTGGTCGTGATGGTTCACCGTCACCAGCACATGCAGGCCCGACTCATACTCCAGCACCGTGATCGTCCTGGTCTCGGCGCGTTCGGGCTGGCCGGGGAAGCGCGCATGCTGGCTGGTGACCCACAGCGGATCGCCGACCCACGAGCGCACGCTGTCGACGTAGTGGATGCTGTGGTACATCAGATCGAGGCGTGGCGCGTCGCGCAACCAGGGCCACAGATGCCACGGCGTGGCCACCGAGACGCGGATCTGCACATCGGTCGGGGTGCCGATCAGGCCATCGCGCAGCAGGCCACGCGCCGCGGCGATGCCGGCGCTCCAGCGCATCTGCTGGTTGACCGCCACATGGCGACCGGCGCGGCGGCCGGCATGAGCGATCGCCAGCGCATCATCGAGCGTCTCGGCCAGCGGCTTCTGGCACAGCAGATGCTTGCCCGCCAGCAGGGCGCGCTCGGCGATGCCGCGCTGGTGCCACGCCGGCACCGCGATGTCGACGATCGCGACCGCCTGGTCCGCCAGCAGCGCATCGAGCGAGGGATAGACGCGCGGGATGGCGAAGCGGGCGGCCGTCGCCTCGGCAGCGGCGCGATCGACATCGAAGCAGCCGATGATCTGCAGCCCGGCGGCGCGGTACGCCGGCAGGTGCGCCGCATTCACGATGCCGCCGCAGCCGATGATGCCGATGCCGTAATCGCTGCGCTCCGGGCGCCGTGGCCCGGCCTCGAGGGACAACAACTCGATCGGGTCCACCGATTCCTCCCTGTCAGGCCGGCTCATCGACCGGGGCCGGACGTCGTTGCACCAGATACAGATGCTGGCAGGCCAGGACGACCACCCCCGCCTGATTGTTGACCTCGACCGTCTCGACGACGATGCCGTGGTCGTGGCGGCGCGGATGGTCGCGTCGTTCCGTGATCGTGGCGCGCACGGTGATGGTGTCGCCGATGAACACCGGCCGCACGAAGCGCACCGCGTCATAGCCATACGACATCGCATGCGGATTGATCGCGCCGGCGGTCATGCCGATAGCGGCGCTGAGGATCAGGGTGCCGTGGGCGATGCGCCGGCCGAACGGCTGCGTCGCGCACCACTCGGCGTCCATGTGATGCGGATAGAAGTCGCCGGTCTGGCCGGCGTGCAGCACGACATCGGCCTCGGTGATCGTGCGGCCCAGCGTGCGCCGTTCGCTGCCGATGCGATACTCCTCGAAGAAGCATGGCTGAATCATGCCGGGTCCTCCGTCGTGTCGTCGAGCGCAAACTCGTGGACGATCGCGGCCGTGTGCTCGCCGAGGCCCGGCGAACCGAGCGGCGCGGTGAGCCGCGCGCCATCGATGCGGATCGGGCAGCGGGTGGTCGCGAAGCTCGCGCCGCTCGAGCGCGTGATGCGCTGGGTCATCTGCAGGCTGGCGAATGCCGGATGTGTGACCAGCCGCGACCACTCGAGCACCTCGGCGCACCAATAGTCGGCCGGCTCGAGGCGCGCCAGCCAGTGGGCGCTGGGCGCGCCGGCGAGGTGATCGGCGATGATCTGCTTGATGGCGTCGCGCTCGTCGAACCAGCGGCGGGGGTCATCGTAGGCCAGCAGCGCCGGGCAGTCGAGCAGCGCACCGAGGTGCGGGATGGCGCCCATCGCCAGCGCGAGGTAGCCATCGGCGGTGGCGTAGATGCCGTACGGCGCCGCCAGGTAGGCGTGGGCGTTGTTGACGGCGCTGCGCCGCGGCGGGCGGCCGCCATCGTTGAGATACGTCGTGAGCACCTCGAACTGCAGGTCGAGCACTGATTCGAGCAGGCTCACATCCACGCAGCCACCCCGGCCGGTGATGCCGCGCCGCACCA
>JAGWYG010000076.1 GCA_018969485.1 Chloroflexota bacterium | reverse complement strand
GAAGGGGCGGGAGACGGGAGACGCGGGAGACGGGCTCACACGAAGCCACGAAGGCACGAAGGGGCGGGAGGCACGAAGGGGCGGGAGACGGGCTCACACGAAGGCACGAAGCCACGAAGGGGCGGGAGGCACGAAGGCACGAAGAGACGGGAGGCGCGGGAGACGGGCTCACACGAAGGCACGAAGCCACGAAGGGACGGGAGGCACGAAGGCACGAAGAGACGGGAGGCGCGGGAGACGGGCTCACACGAAGGCACGAAGTCACGAAGGGACGGGAGGCACGAAGGGGCGGGAGACGGGCTCACACGAAGACACGAAGGGACGGGAGGCACGAAGGGGCGGGAGGCGCGGGAGACAAGATTTTCTCCTATCTTCTCTCTCCTCCCCATCGCTCCCCCGATGCGGACGTGCCGGGCAGCATCGTGTGAGATTCCCATCTATGGGAAATTCGTGTACAATGGTGAGCGGGTCTCCTTGTCATGGACGGTTGCAGTGCCGCATCCCGATCACCCCACCACGAGCCTGACGTTCAGTGGTCACGAGACATTTGTGCTGCGGGCGCACTGGCTGAAGAAGGCGTACGATCTCGTGCGCGACGATCCGGCGCTGTTTCAGCGCGAGGACGCGTTCGTGCGCCTGGGCGTGGGGCGCAACATGGCGCAGTCGATTCGCCACTGGGCGCGCGCGTGTGGCATGCTCGACGACGCGGCGCCCGCCGGTGTCTCGCGGCCGAGCGCGCTGGCGCACCTGCTGTTCGACGATGCGGCCGGCCTGGACCCCTTTCTGGTCACGCCGGCGGCGGCCTGGCTGCTGCACTGGCAGATCAGCAGCCGCCCGGCTGCGGCGTTCAGTTGGTATGCCACCTTCAACGTCTGGCGTGGCGCCGAATTCACCGCCGATGCGCTTGCTGATGCCATCGGACAGGCTGCCCGCGACTACCCGGGCCGCGTGCCGTCGCCCGCGACGCTCCGCCGCGATGTCGATTGCCTGCTGCGCAGCTACGTGCGCCAGGATCGCGCTGCGCCCGATGATGCCCTGCTCTGCCCGCTGCATGATCTCCGCCTCGTTCGGGCGCTCCCCGCGACGGATCGCTACCACCTCACCAGCGCTGCCCGGCCGACCTTGCCCGACGGCCTGCTGGCGCTGGCTATTCGGCGATATGTCCACAACAAAGGACGGACATTCGCCTCATATGCCGAACTGAGCTACGGCGCCGGATCACCGGGGCGCATCTTCGGCCTGGGCGAAGACAGCCTCGCCGCGCGGCTGTGGCATCTCGACGGTGCGACCGGCGGGCTGGTGCGCGCATCCGAGAGCGCCGGCGTGCGGCAGGTCGTCTGTGCGCAGGTCGGCGACGCGCTGCTCGACGACGACCTGCTGCGTGCGGCGTTTCGGGAGGTTCGATGAGCATCGCGGAGCCGGGCATCGCCAGCCGTTTCACCCGTTCGGTGCAGCTGACGCGCGACTTCGACCTGCGGCGCACACTGGCGGGGTATGTCGTCACGCCGCTGGTGATCGAGACGGCCGCGCGCGTTGTGGGCGGGCTGCAGCCCGGTGGCGAGCGCGCCTTCAGCATCATCGGGCCGTACGGCGCCGGCAAGTCGGCATGCGGGCTGTTCATTGCGCACTGGCTGCAGCGTGGCGATGCGTCGCGCCGGCAACTGGCGCGGCGGCTGGACGTCGAATCGCTGGTGACGCGGCTGGATTCCGCCGGGCCATCGCTGCTGGCGGTGCTGGTGGCCGGTGGCTCCGGCGAGTTGCGGCGCGCGATCGTGGCGGCGACACAGCTGGCGGTGCGCCGCGCGGCCCATCCCGGGTGGCGTGCGCTCGCCGATGCGCTCGGGCAGGCTGCCGAGGCCGCGACGCCGCCGACACCTGCGGGCGTCGCCGCACTGCTCGCCGACGCGACGGCACACGTGCGCGACGGCGGCCGCCACGCCGGCATCCTGCTGGTCATCGACGAGCTCGGCCAATCGCTCGCCGATGCCGCGCGGCGCGACGACGAGCACGACCTGTATGTCCTGCAGGAGCTGGCCGAGCAGGCGGCGCGCAGCGATGCTGCGCCGCTGCTGGTGCTGACCATCCTGCATCAGGGGTTCGAGCACTACGCGCGTGGCGCGGGTGCGGCGCGGCGCGACGAATGGGCCCGGGTCCAGGGGCGGTTCGCCGCGATCACGTTCCAGGAGCCGGCTACCCAGGTGCTGCGCCTGATCGGCCGGGCGCTGGCGCCGGCCCACCACGCCGCCTGGGCCGAACGCCACGCCGGGCCGTCGCTGGCCCTCGGGCTGTGCCCCGCCGACATGACGCCACACGAGTGGTCGGAGCTCCTGGCCGCGACCTGGCCGCTCCACCCGACGGTGCTGGTGGCCCTGCCGGCGTTGTTCCGCCAACTGGCGCAGAACGAGCGCTCGCTGTTCGCGTTCCTCTACGCCGACGAGCCCTGGGGGCTGCGCGACGTGCAGCGCTCTGGCAGCGACACCTACCGCCTCGAGCATCTCTACGCCTACGTCGAAGCCATCCTCGGCCCGGCGCTGTTTCACACCAGCCGTGGCCGGCGCTGGGCCGAGCTGGCCGAGGCACGCGCCGGCCGCGCCGGCGGCGATGCCGCGCAGTTGGCCTTGCTCACCGCCATCGGTACGCTGCACGCCCTCGACCGCGCCAGCGGCCTGCGGGCCAGCCCCGCGCTGCTGGCCTACGCCCAGGCCGATGATCCCGCCGACCAGGCCGTCGGTGCGGCGCTCGCCGAGCTGGTACGGCGGCGCGCCATCGTCTGGCGCGCGCATCGCGGCGTGTACCTCCCGTGGGAGGGCAGCGATGTCGATGTGGCTGCGCTGGTGGCCGAGGCGCGGCGCGACATCGCGGCGCGCGAATCGCTGGCGAGCCTGCTCGAGCGCAGCGCCAGCCTCGTTCCGCGGGTCGCCCGGCGCCATAGCTATCGCCATGGCACGACGCGCGTGATCGTGACGCGCTGCGTCACGCCCGGCGACCTCGCCGGGCTCGCGCCGCCGGTGGCGGCCATCGACGGCGAGCTACTGCTGGTGGTGCCGGCCGACGACGACGAGCGGCGCGTCGCGCTGGACTGGGCGGGCGCCGACGACCGCGGCGCCGATCTCGGGCGGGTGGTGGTCGTGCCACGCGCCGCCCACGACCTGCGCGATGTCCTGCTGGAGGTGGTCGCGTTGCACCACACGCTCGAGGCGCACGTCGTGGTGCGCCACGATGGTGCGGCGCGCCGCGAGCTCGGCGGGCAGCTGCTCGATGCGCGCGAGGCGCTGGCGGCGGTGATCGCCCGCCTCGGCGATGGCCGCGAGAGCCTGTGGTGGTATCGCGGGCGCCATCTGCCCGATGTGGTCGATGCGCGCCGCGTCGATGAGGCGCTGTCGCGGCTGGCCGACGAGCGCTATCCGCTGGCGCCCCGCGTGTGGAATGAGCTGATCATGCGCACCCAGCTCTCGACGGCGGCGGCGCGCGCGCGCCGTGTGCTGGTCGAGGCGCTGATGACGCAGGCGCATGTGGCCACGCTGGGGATCGTGGGCTATCCGCCCGAGCGGGCGATCTACGAGAGCGTGCTGGCGCAGACGGGCATCCACCGGCATGATGGTGCGCGCTGGGTGCTGGCGGCGCCGGCCGACGATCACCCCGCCAATCTGGCGCCGGCCTGGCGCGCGATCGAGGGGTTCCTCGCCGCGAGCACCGCCGATGCCCGACCGGTGGCCGAGCTCTACCAGCTGATCGAGGCGCCGCCCTACGGCGTGCGCCGCGGCCTGGGGCCGCTGCTGCTGCTGCTGGTGCTGCAGGCCGGCCCGGGCGATGTGGCGCTCTACGAACATGGCACGCTGGTGGCCACGCCCGAACCGGCGACCTGGGAACGGCTCCTGCGCCAGCCGGCGCAGTTCGCCGTGCGGCGCACCGCGCTGTCGGGCGCGCGTCGGCAGGTGTTCCTGCGGCTGGCACAGGTGCTGGCGCCGGCGGCGCTGCAGCGCGATGGCCATGCCGCGCTGCTGGCGGCGGTCACGCCGCTGCTGCGCGAGGCCCAGCGCTGGCCGGCCTACACCCGCGCGACCCGCCAGGTGAGTGCGACGGCGCAGGCGATCCGGCAGGCGCTGTTCAACGCGCGCGCCCACGACGCGCTGCTGTTCGAGGCGCTGCCCCAGGCGTGCGGCGTGCCGCCGTTCGCTGCCGATGCGCCGGCTGATCCGGCACATGTCGATGCGTTCTTCGCCGGCCTGCGCGCTGGCCTGCTCGAATTGCAGGCTGCGCGCACCACGCTGGCGGATCGCGTCGAGGCGCAGCTTGCCGCGGCGTTCGGCGTGGCTGCCCCCGATCGGGCGACGCTCCACGCCACGCTGCGCCGCCGCGCGGCGCCGCTGGTTCCGCTGGCCCATGACCCGCTGGTGCGCGCGTTCCTGCTGCGCCTCGATCACGAGACGGCCTGGCTCGAGAGCGTGGCTGCCCTCGTGGCGCGCCGGCCGCTCGATGCGTGGGCCGATGCCGATGCCGAACGCTTCGCGACGGCGGTGCGCGATCTGGCGCGACGCTTCCAGCTGGCCGAGGAATTGGCCCTGCTCGCCGGCCAGCTTCCTGCTGACGCGGCGGTGCTGCGCCTCGGCCTGGCGGATCCGCGCGGCGAACGCAGCAGCGTGGTTGATGCCCGTGATTGTGATGATCAGCTGCTCGCGGCGCTGCGCCAGACGCTCGATGTCCATGCCGCCACCAGCCACCGGACGCTGGCGACCCTCGCCACTGTGCTGATGGAGCTGCTGCAGCCAGTACACCAGGAGTCGAATGATGCTGAGTGATTCTGTGGCCGACTATGCCGCGCGCCCCGGGCGCCATATCGTGTCGCTCAGCGGCGGCAAGGATAGCACGGCGCTGGCGATCTTTCTGCGCGATCGCATTCCGCAGCTGGAATATGTGTTCTGCGATACGCAGAAGGAGCTGCCGGAGACGTATGAGTATCTCGATATGCTCGAGGCATTTCTGGGAAAGTCGATCGTGCGGCTCAATGCAACACGCGGCTTTGATCACTGGCTTGATATGCATGGTGGTATGCTGCCCAACCAGCGCGTGCGCTGGTGTACCGCACATCTCAAGATTCAACCGTTTGAGGCATTTGTGGGTGATGATCCGGTGTGGAGCTACATCGGTATCCGCGCCGACGAGCAGCGCAGCGGTTACATCTCGACGAAGCGCACCATCACGCCGGTGTATCCATTCAAGGAGTTCGGCATCGATCGCGCGGGTGTGATGGCGCTGCTCGAGCAGAGTGGCATCGGGCTGCCGACATATTACGAATGGCGCCAGCGGAGTGGATGTACGTTTTGCTTCTTCCAGCGTAGTGTCGAATGGGTTGGTCTGCTTGAACGGCATCCAGATTTATTTGAAGAATCTAAGCGTTATGAAGAGCAAAATGGAGGAAATGGATTCTACTGGCGTCAGAGAGAACGTTTATCTGAATTACAAGATCCGGAGCGGATTGCGCAAATAAAACAATATCATGAACAACAATTGAAACGTGAACGTAGTAAATCAGCAAACAAGACGCTCATTGAATTGCAGGAATTGGCACTTGATGCAGAAGATGATGAAAATGGTTGTAATATCTGTCATCTGTAATCAAATAAGGAGATTATTGTGAGACAGATCGCATTTTATCGGCAATTCAGTTTTAATGTCGGTAGGTTGTCAAGTTACCTGAAATGCATCACTGACCAACCTACAGCAACAGACCAACTCATTGGTGCAGAAATTGGAGTTAATCCATATCTGATCACTGGTCTTCGTGGATGGTCGCGCAAGATTGGTGCATTACACGGCAAACAAAATGAATCAAAACGTGGATCATCTCATGTTGTTTCACCAGTCTGGAAAATCATCCATCAGCATGATCCTTACTGGGGTGATCCAGGAACTCTCTGGATTGCTCACTATTTCCTATGTATTGATCATATTGAGCGCGCTGAAGTATGGTATCGGTGCTTCAATAATATATTGTTTCCTGGAATATCATTGACAAGTGATGAAATTGTTGATCAACTATTTCAGTATATTGAAGCAACAGATACTCATTTACGAGGCGTAAAACGTGACGCCCAAGAACTCCTCAGCATGTACACCCGGCCGCAGGCGCTCGGGGCGCTCGGCCTGCTCAGCAGCCACGGCAGCGGCGCGAAGCGTCAGTTCAGCGCATGTGCCAGCGCCGGGCCGCCCGACCTGATCGCGGCGTACATGCTGTTCGACCGTTGGGACCGGCGCGCCGCCGGCGAGGGCAGCGTGCGGCTCAGCGCGCTCGGCCGCGATCCGGAGTGGGTCGGGCGCATCTGCCTGATGCCGCCCGGCGCCATCCGCGAGCTGGTCGACCGGCTCGAGCGGCGTGGGCTGGTGGCGTTCGCCGACACGCAGTTCGAGCCGGTGACGCGGCGCTACCGCGGCGACGCGGTCGAGCTGCTGCGGCGTTACTACGCGGAGCGCTGATCATGACTGACGACGCGTTCGCTGCGGCGCTGCGCCGCGTTGCAGCATTGCCACGCGCCGTGCGCTTCCGCTGCGGCTGGATCGTCGGGCCACCGGCGAGCGGCAAGACGCAACTGGCGCGGCGGCTGGCGCAGCACCAGGGCTGGGCGTATCTCGACTACACCCGCGATCCGGGGTACTTCGACCGCCTCGACGGGCGCATCACCGGATACCGCGACGGGCACTTCCTGCGCGATCTGGCGCAGTGGCGCGCCGACTGCCCGCGCCCGCTGCTGATCCTCGACGAGCTCGACGCCCTGGTGGCGTTCTGGACGGCGGCCGAACGGCGCAGCTGGATGCATGCCATGCTGCGCCTCGACGCGTCGGCATGCGCCGTGATCGGTGTGACGCATCTGTTTGGCGCAGCCGAGCTCCATCAGCTCGCGCCGCCCGATTGGGACCAGGCTGTGATTGAGACAGGCGGAGCGTAGCGATGACGAGACGACTGAGCGAGATCGTCGAAGTGCCGGCCGGCTTTCGCCCGGCGGTGCGCATTCCCGAAGACCTGATCGACCCACAGGTCAACCGCGAGCTGCTCGCGGGGTTCGTCCCGACCGACGCCACGGTCGAGATCATCGCGCAGGTCGTGCAGAGCATGGCGGTGAACCATACCGTCCGCGCGCGCCTGTTCCACGGGACGTTCGGCACCGGCAAGTCGGACGTGATGCTGGTGCTGGCGAATCTGTTCCAGTGCGCGCCGGACGATCCGGCGCTGCAGCCGTTGTTCGCGCGGCTGCGCAAGATCGCCGAGGCGCGCGTCGAGGCGGTGGTCCGGCGCCTGCGCGAGCGTAAGCCATACCTCGTGGTGCTGCTGCGCGGCTCGCGCGAGGTCTCGTTCCAGAGCCTGGTGCTGTACCACCTGGAGCAGGCGCTGCGCCAGGCTGGCCTGGCCGAGCTGCTGGGCACCACGCGCTACGCTGCGGCGCTCGACCAGATCGCGGTGTGGGAGCAGGAGCATCCCGAGGTGCTGCATCGCTTCGTCGGCCATCTCGAGTCGAGCGAGATGCCGAGCCTGGCACTGCTGCGCGACCGCCTGGCATCGCCGATGGCCGATGAGGCGTTTCGCATCTTCGAGACGACGTTTCGCCGCGCGACCGGAACCCACTTCCAGATCCTCGAGTTTCAGCAGCCCCACCAGGCGTTCAGCGCGGTGGCCGCGGCGCTGGTGGCGCGCGGCAGCCACAGCGGCGTGCTGCTGATCATCGACGAGGGGCACGAGTTCCTTGATCGCATGGCGCGCAGCCCCGATGCGCTCCGCGAGGCGCTGATGCTGCAGAACCTGGCCGAGGCGGCGGTCGCGTCGCAGGCCGATCAGCTGCACCTGTTCTTCGTCGCGCTCGAGCCGTTCGCTGCGGCGAAGGCCATGTCCGACGCGTCCCCGACAGTGGCCGACATCATCGAGAAGGTCGGCGGGCGCTTCACGCAGCACGCGCTGCAGATCCAGCGCGGCGAGGAGCTGATCCGTGGCGCGCTGCGGCTGACCGGCAGCGTCGGCGACTACCTGCCGCCGGGGCAGCGGGATCAGCTGACGCGGCGCGCCGAGGCCTACTGGCGCCAGCGCGGCCAGACGCGCGACTGGGTGCGCGAGGTGGTGATCGACGGCGCGTTCCCGCTGCACCCGGTGACGGTGGCGGCGCTGCCCGAGCTGAACCAGCGGGTGGCCCAGAGCACCCGTACGATGTTCCAGTTCCTCAAGGACGAACACGGGCTGCGGCGCTTCCTCGAGCAGACGCCGCTGCAGTCGGCGCATCCGTCCTGGAGCAATCTGCTCACCGTCGACGAGCTGTACGACTACTTCGAGAGCAGCATCGGCGAGCGCTTCGATGATGTGCAGCGCGTGATGGAGCGCGCCACGGCCGCGTTCAGGACGTTCACCGTCGACACCGCGCTGCTGCGGCGCGTGATGCGCGTCCTGGCGCTGCACGCCGTCGTGCCGGCGACCGTCGAGCCGACGCTCGATGGCCTGTGCTGGGCGCTGAACCTGCCCGACGACGCGCGCGCCGCGCTGCAGCACGCCGTCGCGCTGCTGGTCGAGCAGGATCTGGTCGAACCGCCGCTCGACGAAGTGAATGGCGAATACCGCCTGCCCATCGGCGGCCTGGTCAGCCAGTCCAGGATCGCGCGCGCCATCCGCGAGGCCGACCTGCAGCTCGGCAGCGGGGTCACCATCGACTGGCTCAACCGTGCCGGCATGCTGCCCGCCGAACTGCCGGCCACCAGGTACAACCAGGCGCACGCCAGCCAGCGCAGCTTCGCCGCGCGCTACGTCCCGCCCGATTGGCTGCGGGCCGACCAGCCGCCGCCGGGCCTGGTGCGCAAGCTCCAGGATGCGCCGCAGCACGGCGTGGTGTGGTACGTCGTCACCGACAGCGAGGAGGCGCGGCAGCAGGCGCTGCTCGACGCCGCGCGCCTCAGCGGGCGCCCCGAGCTGCGTCGCGCGCTGTTCGCCGTGATCGCGCAGCCGAGCGACGTGCTGGCACGGCTGCGGCGGCTCGAAGTCATCCGGGCTGCCAGGAGCAACTCGCAGCTCTCCGAGCTGGAGCGCGAACATCTGGGCGATTCGGGGCAGCGCTGGCGCGATGCCCAGACCGCGCTGAGCGCGGCGGTCGCGCTGCTGCGCGTGCACGATCGCTGGACCTGGTTTGCCGGTGGGCACCAGCAGCCGCTGCATGGCGGCGCCGAGCTGCTCGCCAGCCAGATCATGGAGCAGGTCTTCCCCGACACACCGCGGCACACCATCGCCCAGCACCTCAAGAGCGAGCCGCTGACGAAGCTGCCGAAGGCGCTGGACAGCGCGCTCCACGCGATGCTTGCGCCGCCGGTGCGGGTGAAGCGCGGCGGCAAGCAGGCCGAGCACGCCATCATCACCCAGGGCGCCGTCGAGCTCGGCGTGATGCGACTGAGCGGCAGCAATGGCGCCGACGACCTGTACGAGCCCTGCCGCCCGGAGCCGAGCTACCAGGCGAGCCGCAAGATCTGGGGCGAACTCGAGCAGATCGCCCGGGGCGCGCGCTGGGAGGACGTGCTCAAGTGCCTGCGGCAGCCGCCCTACGGCCTCTCCGACGCGGTGCTGCTCGTGTTCGTCACCGCGTTTCTGCTCGTGCGGCGCGACGAGATCAGCATCCGGCTGCGTGGCGCCGTCGTGACGCTGTCGACCGACGAGCTGCTGAAGCTGGTGTGCGGCCCGTCCCCGGCGGACTACCGGGTCGAATTGCGGCCGCTGGGCGACGCCGAGCGCCAGTGGCTGCAACTGCTGGCGACCACCACCGACACCACGCGCGACGGCGCCAACCAGCGGCTGGCCGAGCGCATCGCCGGCACGCTGCGCGCCTGGCCCCAGCGGCATCGCTGGCCAGTGTTCCTCAAGACCCTCGACGCCGGGCGGCTCGCCGTGATCGCGCCCGACGCGCCCGACGCCGCGCGCACCGCCGTGCTGGCGCTGATCGGCGCCATCGCCGCCGAGCCTGGCGATGCGCTGCCGAACTGCCTCGGCGCCGAGCTCGCCGCCTGCTGCGGCCTGCATGGCCCACCCGCCGACTGGACCCCGGCGGCGGTCGAGGATGCGCGTGCGCCGCTGGCCGACGTGCTGCAGCTGCTGCGCCAGCTGCCCGAGCGCGCCGAGGCGTACGCCGTCCGTCAGGTCGCGGCGCCGTTCGACGTCGACGTCGACGATGCCGCCACGACCTGGCAGCGCCTGTACGACTGGCGCATCCGTATCCTGCTGTCGACGCAATCGACGCAATCGCTCGGCAATGCGGCGCGGCGCCTGCATCAGCTGCTGAACAGCCCCAACGGCAGCGTTCGCCAGCAGATCCTCACCTCCTTCAGCAACGACGCCGCGCTGCTCGGCAGCTACGACGGCTGGTCCAGCCTCACGCAGCTCGACCGCCTGGTGCAGGCGGTCCGGCAGGCGCGCGAGGAGCTCGTCCTGCGCTGGCAGGATTCGGCCGACAGCGCCGCGCGCTGGCGTTCCGGCGTCGCCGGGCAGATCAGCGGCACGAGCGAGGTGGCGATCACGGAGGATCAGCTGGGGCTGCGGCTGGTGCAGTGGGCCAGCCAGGCACAGCTGCCGGCGATCGCGCCACAGCTCGACCCGGCGCTGCTGGAGGTGCTCTACCCGGAGCTCGACGCGCCGCGGCGCGCGCGGCTCGCGGTGCTGCTGCACCACCGCGACGCCGACGCCGCCGGCTGGGGGAAGGCCGCCAGCGAGACGCTGGCGCAGCTGTGCGAGGCGCCGCAGGAGAAGTCTGCCGCGCTCGCGCCGGCGCTGACGCGCGTGGCACAGGCGCTCGAGGACGCCGGCACGCTCGGCGAGCGGCTCCGGCGTCAGCTGCTCGGGCACGTGAGCCGGGCGTGCGGTGCTGCCCCCGACGCCGCACTCGACGACGTCCTGCCGGGCTGGCTGGCGGCGCACGCCATCCCCGCCGAGAACGATCTCGACGAGCCATCCCGGCACGTGCTGGCCGCGCTCGCCGAGCCCGATGCCGCCACAGCGCTGCTCGACCAGCTGCCGCGCAGCCTGGCGGGGCTCGGAAAACCATGGCACCAGTGGCGCCGGTGGGCCGACGTCGTGGCCTACCAGGCGCAGCTGAGCCAGGCGATCATCACCATCGCCGGCTACCGGCCGCTGACGCCCGCCACCACCGACTGGCTCGACGCGATCGTGCGGCTGGTCGATGGCCAGCAGGTCGCGCGCGGCCGCGAGCTCGGCGGATACGCGGCCCGCACCCGCGACGCGCTGCTGCGCTGGCGCGACGCGCTGGGCCTGCCGGCGCTGGTCGCGACCTACACTGCCGCGGATCTCGCCCGCCTGGATCCGGCGGCGCCGGCGTGGCAGCACGAGGCGCTGGCGCTGCTGCTCGGCCTCGGCAGCGATGCTGCCGCCGCGCGCCACCTGACGGACACGCTGCCGGCGGTGCTCGGCGTGAGCCTCGACGCGCATCCGCCCGACGGCGCTGCGCTTGAGCGCCTCACCGCCAGCTTCGCCGCGCTGCGCACGCTGGGGAGCCACCTCGAGCGCCGCCTGGCGCGCGGGATCGTCAACGCCATCTGCCAGACGACCGTCGAGCTCGAGGATCTGCGCCAGGCGCAACTGGTCCTGCGTCGCTGGCTCGACGAACGCGTGGCGCTGCCCGACCCCCGGCTCAGCCGCGCGGCGGCCGCGCTGGCCAACGCCATCCACAGCGATGCGCCGCACGAGGCGTGGCTGCGCCGCCTGCCGCAGCACGTGCTCGGTGCCCAGCGCGACTACCAGCACTGGCGCGATGAGCGCGAATGGCAGGAGTACCTCGCGGCGCTCGACCGCGCTGCCCGCGACATCGAGCGCCATCGGCCCGGCAAACCCAGCCCGCAGGTCGTCGAGCTGTGGCAGCAGGTCAGCGGCGCGCTGTCCGGGCTGTCGCGCGAAGATCGGCACTGGCTGGCGCAGCAGCTGCAGCAATCGATGAACCGTCAGGGTGGCACATGATCACGATCCTCCATGACCGCCTCGGCGTGCTGCCGCCGCCCCCCCAGGCCGTCTTCGCCCGGAAGACCGAGGATTACGTGGCGGTACGGCGCGCCGTCCGCGTGGCGCTCGACCTTGGCCAGGCGCTGACGGTGGTGGTCCACGATCCGCAGGTGTCGCGCGCCCTGGCCGACCTGCGCACCTACCCGGCAGCGCTGGTGGTGTGGCGTGACGCCGATCCGCGCAGCGACTACCGCGCGCGTTTCGGCGCGTCGCCCGATCCCCGGCTCGACGCCGCCACGCTGGCGGCGCTCGAGCCGGCACAGGTGGCGCCGCTGGCACACGGCGACGGGCTGGCGGCGCTGGCGGCGCATCATGCCGGGCCACTCTGGGGCGCTGTGGCGCTGCCCGAGGCGTCGCTGCCGCAGCTGCTGCGCCAGATCCTCGGCGACCCGCCGCCGCCGCCGCCGGTGCGCCTGGTGTTGCGCCTGCAGTGCGAGCGCTGGGCCCAGCACATACCGGCCTGCCGTGTCCTCGCCGATGAACCCGGCGAGATGGCGCGCGGCGCGCGGCGCCTGCTGCAGCACGCGGCGCTGTGCCGCTACGCTGCCGACTGGCTGGCGACGCAGCAGCTCGCCGGGCTGCCGGTCATCGCCCCCGGCAGCCTCGCGGATCTGCTCACGGCCGCGCTGGAACCACTCGACGCCGCGATCACCGACTACTGGGCAGCGCGCAGCGCCGGCGCCGGCTGGCTCGCCGGCGCGCTGGCAGTGATGAGCGGCGCCAGCGCGGCCGAGCTCCGCGCCGTCGAGCGCTGGTGCGACCGTCACCCGGCGGCACTCGACGATGCCGCCGTGGCGGCCATCGAGCGATGCTTCGGCAGCAATCGCTTCCGCATGTCGGTCGCTGCCCTGCGCAACCGCATCCAGCCGCCCGCTGTTCCGTTCGCCAGCCTCGACGACCACACCGACGCCAGCGTGCTGGACTGGGCCACCCGCAGCTACCTGCCCCGCTTCCGGTGGCTGCTGCGCCACGGCGCCGACCGCCAGGCGCTGCTCGCCGACGCCGAGGCCTTCGCCGAGTGGCTGCTCCGGCGCTATCCCGACTGGCTGCACCAGGAACACGCGCCGCTCGTCGTCGCGCAATGGCAGCAGGTCCGCGATGCGCTCGCAGAACCGGACACCCTCGTGATCTGGGTGGTGCTCGATGCGCTCTGCTGGTGGCACGGCGAACTGCTCGCCGCCGCCTGCCTGCAGCACGGCCTGCAGCCCGACCGCCCGATCACGCCGCTGGTCGCCATGCTGCCGTCGGTCACCAGCATCAGCAAGCGCGCACTGCTCACCGGCGTGCCGGAACCGTCGCTGCGCGAGCGCAGCATCATCGCCGACGCCGAGGAGACGTTTCGCAAGAAGCAGATCGCGGTACAGGTCGACCGCCAGATCATGCCGCTGGTCGCCGCGATCCACGCGCAGCCTGCGCTGCGTGGCGTCGTCTGGCTCGATAACCGGATCGACACGCTGGCGCACGCGACCAGCGGGCCGACCGATGGCGAGTCATTCATCGGCGTGCTGCGCGAGATCGCCGGCAGCATCCGGCAGTTGTGCGATGCCGCCGCCGCCGTGGGCCGCCATGCCCGGGTGATCATCGGCAGCGACCACGGCGGCACCCGGCTGCCGGCCGACGCGCGGCTGCGCCAGCCTCCCGTGCCCAACCAGAACCTCGCCGACCACTGGCATGATCCCGCAGACGAGCCGTCGCCGCTCTGCGATCGTGCCATCATCGTCGAGGGCGCGCGGCCGACGGTGGACGATGGCTGGCACCTGCTCGAGGCGGAGCGCTTCCTGCTGCCGTGGCACGTGCTCGTGCCACGCGGCGCGGCGTATGTCGGCGCGCGGCGCACCGGCTGGACACACGGCGGGCTCTGGCCCGAGGAGGTGCTGGTGCCGCAGATCGTGCTGGGCACGCGCGCGGCCGCGCACCGGCCGCCGGTGCTGCGGCTGTCGGGTGTGCCGAGCGCCATCGACGACGCCACCCTCGTGGTCGAGCTGGAGAACTTCAACGCCGGCGCCCTCGAGGCCGTCACGCTGGTCCTCGATGGCGTCCTCCACGAGCCGCTCCCATCGCTGCCGGGGGGCGGCCACGCACGACATGCCATCGCCGTGCCCCGCTGTCACAGCGCTGCTGCCACCATCGACTGGTGGCTCGAGTACCGATGCCTGGGCGATGCCTACCGCACCCCGGGGCCGGCGCCGCTCGCGGTGCGGCGCCTGCATCACGACGACGGCGGCTTCGACGCGATGTTCGATGACGGCTGACACCGGAGGGCCGACTGCCACGACGACGATGGAGAACCAGCGCATGACCAGCTACGAGGCGCGTGCCAGCGACGTGTTCGGCGACTACTGCATCAACAAGGCGCTGGTCGAACATGCCGGATTCGGCGCCCGCAGCATTCCGGCGTTCGTCGGCGAATGGATCATCTCGCGGCATGCCCCCGACGGCATCCTCGACGACGCGGCGCGCGAGCGCATCCGCACCTTCCTCGACCGCCACCTGCCGACGCGCGACCAGAAAGAACAGCTCAAGGCGCGTGCGATGAACGGCGAGCAGCTCACCCTGCTCGACCAGTTCTCTGTCACCGTCAATCTCGCGCGCAACGAGTATCTGCTCAGCATCCCCTGCCTCGATGAGCAGCGTGCCACCATCGATCCGGCGCTCACCGAGAGCTATCCGCTGCTGCTCGGCAGCGGCGTGTGGGGCGTCGGCAAGCTGCGCTACGAACGCCCGCAGCAGGCCGGCAGCCGCGACGGGCACCTGCGGCTGGTCGATTTTCGCCCGATGCAGAACGCCCGCCTCGATCTCGACCTGATCGCCCAGGCGCGCCAGCGCTTCAGCCTCGACGAATGGCGCGACCTGCTGGTCGCCAGCATGGGCTATAATCCGCAGGGCTACAGCCTCGCCGAGCAGACCCACCTGCTCACGCGCCTCGTTCCGCTGGTCCAGGAACGCATCAATCTGGTCGAGCTCGCGCCCAAGGGCACCGGCAAGTCATTTGTGTTCCTCAACATGTCGCGCCGCGTGCGGCTGGTGTCGGGCGGGCGGATCACCGCGCCCCAGCTGTTCTACAATCACACCAGCCAGCAGCCCGGCCTGCTGGTCAACTTCGACGTCGTCGTGCTCGACGAAGCCCAGTCGCTCGCGTTCGACAATCCCGGCGAGGTGATCGGCATCCTCAAGGACTACCTCGAGTCCGGTTCGTTCGCCCGCGGCGGCAAGAAGTTCGAGGCGAGCTCCGGGCTGGTGCTGCTGGCCAACATCCCGATCACCGCCGAGCGCCGGCCACGCGACGAGAACCTGTTCCGCGAGCTTCCCGAGTTTCTCGGCGAGACGGCGTTCATCGACCGCATCCATGGCATCCTGCCGGGCTGGGAGCTACCCCGCATCGATGCGCGACGCATCTGCCGGGGCATCGGCCTCAAGGCCGATTTCTTCGGCGACCTGTTGCACGGGCTGCGGGGGCGCGCCGGCTTCGAGATGCTGTTCGGCGAACACGCCAATGCCGGCAGCATCGCCGACCAGCGCGATCACAACGCGATCCGGCGCCTGGCGACCGGCCTGTGCAAACTCCTGTTCCCGCACGGTGTGGTCGAACGCGAGCTCTACCGCGAACACTGCCTGCGCCCCGCCATTGCGCTGCGCCAGCGCGTCCGCGATCAACTGGCGCTGCTCGATGAGGAGTATGCGCGGGTGACGCTGCAGGCCTGACGCCTGCCGGCGGCTGCGCGCCCGCGGTGGTCACAATGCCACGCTCACAGCCAGCCGCGCAGCCGGTAGACCACAATCGCGAGATACTCGTCGAGCGCCGCGCCGAGCTCGGCCATGCTGCTCAGCCGCGGCACCAGGTTGAATACCCAGACCGCCGGATCGGCGCGCCAGCGGTCGCGCCACTGGACATCGGTGACGGTGTAGTCGGTCGGCAGTGGGACGACCGCGATGCCCTGGGCGCGGAATACCGCGACGGCGCGCGGCATGTGCTGCGCCGAGGTGATCAGGCCGATGCGCTGCAGCTGTCGCTCGGCGATGATCGCGCGGCAGGCGCGCCCGTTCTCGTAGGTGTTGGTCGCCGTCCGCTCGAGGATCAGGGCCGTCGTCGGGACGTCGAGCATCGTGAGGATATCGCGCATCGCAGTCGCTTCGTCGGGGAACGGCGTGCCTTCCGGCGAGGTCCTCGCGCCGCTGAGGATCAGCAGCGGCGCCGCCCCGTCGTGGTACAGCCGGGCCGCATACAGCACGCGGTCGCCGGCCTGGCCGACTTCGGCCATCGGGCGTGGCGCGAGCGCTGGCAAGACGCCGCCGCCCAGCACGACGATCGCATCAAGCTGTGGCGGCGTCGCCGGCGGCAGGTAGCGCCATTCGAGCGAACGCGCCACGCTCATCGACAGCAGCGTGTTGCCTGCCAGCCACGACAGCACCAGCGCGCCAGCCACCAGGCCGCGGACGATCGGCTGCGGGCGTGCGAACAGCGCGGCGATGAGCAGCAGCATGATGCCGGCCAGCGGCGATACGAGCTCTGGCAGCAGTTTGGCGAGGTAGTGCATCATCCCATCCTCCGGCTGGCCCGATCCCCGGCGGCATCCTGCGCGCGTACCACTGTGCCGCCAGCATACCACGGGCGGGCGGATGCCCGCGCCGCGATGCGCGATGGCGGCGGGGCGCGGCGGATGTGCTGGTGGGCCTGCCGCCAGATCCCGCACCCATGCTCCTGCCTCCGCCGGCCTGCGCGATGCGCCGCGGCACCGGGGCGGTCACCGCCACCGACATCACTGAGGATCATGCGGTCATGGCTATGCGGTGACATCATCGGCGACGCCTGCACGGGCGCATCAGGCGCGATGCGGCCATACGTACGACGCATGCGTGCTGCGATGCGGATCAGGATGCCGGGGCGCACCAGCCGCCTGCGGTGCGGCGCGTGCCGGCGTGGCCGATGGTGCAACCGTCGCATCAAACCATGCGTCATATCCGGCGCATCCCACGCGGACGCGGCCGGCGCTGGCCATGCAGGTGTCACACGCGCCCAGCGCATGGCCGGCGTCGCCGGGTGCCTGGAACACCATAGCCCTGCGATGGGAGCGGCGATCCCGTGAACACCGGGTGGCGGCCCATCGTGCGGCGCGGTACGTGGTACAACGACACGATGAGGAGCGTCAGACGATGAGCGTATCGACGAGAGACAGCTTCCCGGACATCCTGCGCGGCTTCGCGTTGTTTGGCATCGCCCTGGTCAACATTCCATTCCTGTCAATCGATGCGGGCATGGGCGTGGTGGGAGCTGATCTGACCCGACCGGCGAACACCAGCGCCGCATTCTGGGTCATGGCGTTGTTCCAGTCCAAGTTCTACCTGATCTTCGCCTTCCTGTTCGGCTACTCCTCCTCCTATGTCCTCAAATCAGACATTGCGCAGCGCCGCCGCTGGATCATGCGCTGCGTCGGCCTCTGCGTCCTCGGCGCGCTGCATGGGCTGCTCCTGTTTCATGGCGACATTCTCCTGCTCTATGGCGCCCTGGGCCTGCTCCTGACGGTGCTGGTCTTCAAGAGCGAGCGCGTCATCCGGATCTCGGCGATCGTGCTCTTCACCATATCGTCTCTCGGACTGACCGGCTTCGCGCTGCTGGCATACGCCGGCGAGGCGCTGCTGGCCGGCATGGGCAAGCCCATGCCGGCGTGGATCATCGATACGCCGCTCAACGCAGCCCTGGCGAGCGGAACATTCCTCGAGGCGATCGCCGCGCGGGCAGCGTTGCTGGCGACCGTCGTGCCCCAGATCGTCCTGTTGCAGGGGCCATTCGTCTTCGTCGCATTCCTGGTCGGCGTGCTCGCCGCCCGGCAGCGTGGGCTGGTCACGCCAGATCCGGCGACGATGACGCGCCTCGGCATCTGGGGCCTCGCGCTCGGCCTGCCGCTGCAGCTGCTGGCGGCAACGCTGTTCGTCAACAACGCCGTCGGCATGAACAGCCTGGGCATGTACATGATCTCGCAGGCCATCAACGTCATCGCAGCGCCGCTGCTCTCCGCCGGATACATCGCCCTGCTGTGGCACCTGTCCCAGCGCATATCGCTCGGCATCCTGCAGGCCGCCGGGCGGCTGTCGCTGACCGGCTACCTCAGCCAGTCCGTAGTGTTCTCGCTGCTGTTCTCGGCCTGGGGCGCCGACCTGTTTGGTATGCTCGATCTCGCCGCCGTCACGGCGATCGCGGCCGCCGTCTGGCTGGTGCTGTCACTCCTCTCGATGGCCTGGCTGCGCATCCGCGACCGTGGGCCGCTGGAGCATGTGCTCAGCGGCATATCGCGCTGGGGCTCGCCATCCGCGTGAGCCAGCCACCCGCTGCCACGCGCCCCGAGGTTATCGTGCACGGGCGCGGGTCTTCGTGAGCGGTGAGGGGTGAGAGGCGAGAGCGAAGAGCATACGACCTCACTCCCGTCGCTTCGCGCAAGCCCGCCCCCCC